>NZ_JBQRUW010000025.1:0-55328 GCF_052663305.1 Streptomyces cyslabdanicus | reverse complement strand
CTTGCATGTGTTAAGCACGCCGCCAGCGTTCGTCCTGAGCCAGGATCAAACTCTCCGTGAATGTTTTCCCGTGATCGGGATGAACACCACGAGAGCGGAACCGGGAGGAGGAATAGTCCTCTCGGTTCACAGCGTCCTCGCTGTGTTTTTCAAAGGAACCTCGTCCCAGCAGATGCTGGAGACGGGGTATCAACTAATCTGGCGTTGATTTTTGGCACGCTGTTGAGTTCTCAAGGAACGGACGCTTCCTTCGTACTCACCCTCTCGGGCTTTCCTCCGGGCGCTTCCCTTCGGTGTTTCCGACTCTATCAGATCTTTCCGATCCGATTTCCTCGGTGCTTTCCAGGTTTCCGCTCTCGCGTTTCCCTTTCCGGCGGTTCCGACTCTATCAGATCTTTTTCTCGACCTGACCCCCAGTCAGCGGGGTCCGTCTTCCCGGCCGTTGGGCCGTTCCGACGAGTGAGACTTTAGCGGATTCCCTGCTCCCGTGCGAATCGGGGGCTGCGCCCTTTCGGGCGCGGATTCCTCATTCCATGAATACGCACACCGATGACACGACAACAGACAGACTGCACGACTGTCGTCGATGAAAGGGTGGTACTCAGGAAAGGCCGCCCGGGGACCGACCGGAGTCGGGCTCTCACGTCGGGCAACTCGGAGAACACTACGTATGCAGGTGAGGTGTGTCAACTCACGGACAGACGGCACCGCGGAGCCCTATCCTGGGCACATGACTACGCGTACGTGCACCCGTCTGTGGTGGGCCGCCTGACGGCGGCCGTACTCACGTATGCATCCACGGCCGCCGCCTCGGCGGCCGTTCTCGTATCTCCCTCCAGGACTCCGGGGGCCGGCCGGCCGGGGACGGCGGCCTCGACCAGGAGGTGGAGTGTGGAGAGGACTCGGGTCTTCAGCGGGGTCAAGCCGACCGGACACCTGACGCTGGGGAACTACCTGGGCGCCATGCGGCAGTGGGCCGAGGTGGACCAGCACCGGTCGGAGGCGCTGTTCTGCGTCGTCGACCTTCACGCGCTGACCGTGGACCACGACCCGGCGCGGGTACGCAGACTCAGCCGTCAGGCGGCGACGCTGCTGTTGGCGGCGGGCCTCGATCCGGAGCTGTGCACCCTGTTCGTACAGAGCCATGTGGACGAACACGCCCGGCTGTCGTACCTGCTGGAGTGCGTGGCCACGGACGGCGAGATGCGGCGGATGATCCAGTACAAGGAGAAGGCCGCGCGCGAGCAGCAGCGGGGCGGGAGCGTGCGGCTGTCGCTGCTGACGTATCCGGTGCTGATGGCTGCGGACATCCTGGCGTACGGAACGCACGAGGTGCCGGTCGGTGACGACCAGACACAGCACGTGGAGCTGACCCGTGATCTGGCGGTGCGGTTCAACCAGCGGTACGGGCACACGTTCGTGGTGCCGAAGGCGACGCCTCCGAAGGTGGCGGCGCGGGTGATGAACCTCCAGGACCCGTCGTCGAAGATGGGGAAGTCGGACGACTCCGGTCCGGGCATCGTCTATCTGCTCGACGAGCCGGAGGTCGTGCGGAGGAAGCTCATGCGGGCGGTGACCGACAGTGGGCAGGACGTGGTCTACGACCCGCAGGAGCGGCCCGGGGTGGCGAACCTGCTGGAGATCCTGGCCGCTTGTCAGGGTGGGAACCCGGAGACCCTGGGCGGTGTATACGAGTCGTACGGCGCCTTGAAGAAGGACACCGCGGAGGCCGTGGTCGAACTCCTCAGGCCGGTACAGGCACGGCACAGGGAGCTGTGCGCGGATCCCGCTTATGTGGAAGGGGTGTTGCGCGGGGGTGCGGAGAAGGCCAGGGAGATGGCGCGGCCGAGAGTGGACGCGGCGTACCGGGCGATCGGGTTGCTGCCGGCCTGAAGTCGGGGCCGCGGGGCGGGCGGCCCGTCGGCCGCCCGGTGCCGGGGTCAGCTGTTGCCGGAGGCCAGCTCGCGGCTGCGGTCGCGGGCGGCTTCCAGCGCGGCGATCAGCGCGGCGCGCACGCCGTGGTTCTCCAGTTCGCGGATGGCGTTGATCGTCGTACCAGCCGGCGAGGTGACGTTCTCACGGAGTTTCACGGGGGGCTCCCCGCTGTCGCGGAGCATCACCGCGGCGCCGATCGCGGACTGGACGATCAGGTCGTGGGCCTTGTCCCGGGGCAGGCCGAGGAGGATGCCCGCGTCGGTCATGGCCTCGACCAGGTAGAAGAAGTAGGCAGGGCCCGAGCCGGAGAGGGCGGTGCAGGCGTCCTGCTGGGCCTCCGGGACGCGGAGCGTCTTCCCCACGGCGCCGAAGATCTCCTCGGCGTGGGCGAGGTGCTCGGTCGTGGCGTGGGTGCCGGCGGAGATGACGGACATGGCCTCGTCGACGAGGGCGGGGGTGTTCGTCATGACGCGGACCACCGGGGTGCCGGAGGCCAGGCGCTCCTCGAAGAAGGAGGTGGGGATGCCCGCGGCACCGCTGATGACCAGGCGGTCGGCGGGGACGTGCGGGACGAGTTCGTCGAGGAGGGTGCCCATGTCCTGGGGCTTGACGGTGAGGATCAGGGTGTCGGCGGTCTTCGCTGCTTCCGCGTTGGTGACCGGGGTGACTCCGTGTCGGGCGCGGAGTTCTTCGGCACGTTCCGGACGGCGGGCGGTGACCAGCAGGTCGGCGGGTGTCCAGCCGCCTCGGATCATTCCGCTGAGCAGGGCTTCGCCGATCTTTCCGGTGCCGAGAACTGCGACTTTCTGGCTCATGGGATTCATCCTCGCACCGGTGGTCAGGGGTACGGGTGCTCTGTCCGGCTGGCGGGACACCCTCCGGTCCCCTGGGGCTGTGCGGTGCGCTATGCGGTGCGCCGCCTGAGGGTGGCCGCCCCCAGGCCGAGGACGAGCAGGGCGCAGCCCGCGACGACCAGAACGTCGCGTACGAACGTCGTCGTGACCTCGGTGTGGCGCAGGACCTCGTTCATGGCGTCGACCGCGTAGGACATCGGGAGGACGTCGGAGACCGCTTCCAGGGCGGGGTGCATGTCGGACCGGGGAGTGAACAGGCCGCAGAGGAGGAGCTGGGGGAAGATCACCGCCGGCATGAACTGGACCGCCTGGAACTCGGAGGCGGCGAAGGCGGAGACGAAGAGGCCGAGGGCGGTGCCGAGCAGGGCGTCGAGGAGGGCGACCAGCAGGAGCAGCCAGGGCGAGCCGGTGACGTCCAGGCCGAGGATCCAGACGGCCAGTCCCGTGGCCAGCGCGGACTGGATGATCGCGAGGGCGCCGAAGGCGAGGGCGTAGCCGGCGATGAGGTCGCCCTTGCCGAGCGGCATGGCGAGGAGTCGTTCGAGGGTGCCGGAGGTGCGTTCGCGCAGGGTGGCGATCGAGGTGACCAGGAACATGGTGATCAGCGGGAAGATGCCGAGGAGCGAGGCGCCGATGGTGTCGAAGGTGCGCGGGCTGCCGTCGAAGACGTAGCGCAGCAGGAGCAGCATCACGCAGGGGACCAGCAGCATCAGCGCGATGGTGCGCGGGTCGTGGCGGAGCTGGCGCAGGACCCGGGCAGCGGTGGCGGTGGTCCGGGCGCTGCTCAGAGCGCGGGGGGCGTGAGGTGCGGTGGTCGCGCTCATCGTGCTGTCTCCTTGGTGCGGCCCGCGGCGGCCGCCTCGTCGACCAGGTGCAGGAAGGCCGCCTCGACGGTCTCGGCGCCGGTGCGGGCCCGGAGTGCTTCGGGAGTGTCGTCGGCGAGGATTCGGCCCTCGCGCATGAGGAGGAGGTGGTGGCACCGCTCCGCCTCGTCCGTGACGTGGGAGGAGACGAGGAGGGTGGCGCCTCGGGTGGCGGCGATGTCGTGGAAGAGGTTCCACAGGTCGCGGCGCAGTACGGGGTCGAGGCCGACGGTCGGTTCGTCGAGGACGAGCAGTTCGGGGGTGCCGAGGAGGGCGACCGCGAGGGAGACGCGGCTGCGCTGGCCGCCGGAGAGGTTGCCGGCCAGGGCGTCGGCGTGGCCGGTGAGGTCGACGTCGGCGATGGCCCGGCTGACGTTGTCGCGGCGTCGTTCGGCCGCCGCGCGGCCGGGGTCGAGGATCGCGGCGAAGTAGTCGAGGTTCTGGCGGACGGTCAGGTCGTCGTAGACGGACGGGGCTTGGGTGACGTAGCCGATGCGGTTGCGGAGGGTGGCGTGGCCGGCGGGCAGGCCGAGGATCTCCAGGGTGCCGCCGACCTTGGCCTGGGTGCCGACGACGGCGCGCATGAGGGTGGACTTGCCGCAGCCGGAGGGGCCGAGGAGGCCGGTGATGCGGCCGCGCGGGACGGTGAAGCCGAGGCCCCGCAGGACGGTGCGGGGGCCTCGGGCGACGGTGAGGGCTTCGGCTCGGACGGCAGCGGTCTCGGCACCGGTTTCGGGGTGGGGTGGTGGCCCCGAAGCAATATTCATCATGTGATGATTAATGCGCGCCGAAGGGGGCGCCGTCAAGTGAGGTGGGGGATGAGCCGCGTCAGGGTGCGGTGGCGACGAGGAGGAACACGTCGTAGGTCTCCTCGACCATGCCGTCCGGGAAGGTCCGCAGCAGGTGCTCGCGCTCCTCGGCGAGGAAGGCGGCCCGGCTCTCCTCGGGGCAGACCAGGAAGAACGAGTGGCTGCCGAGGTTGGCGAGGTGGGTGTCGACCGTGACCCGCCGGCTCCAGCGGACGTCGCGGCGGGTGAAGCGGAGGCGTCCGCTCGGGTCCGCCTTCGAGCGGTCGGCGGCCGCCGCCTTCTCGGCCCCGGAGTCGACGCGGAAGAAGTGGCGGGCGCGGTCGTTCTCCCTCGCGATCCACTCGATGTCGACGGCGTCCGTGTTCCACCACAGCGCCAGGGATCCGCCCGGACGCAGGACGCGCAGGGCCTCGGGGACCGACTGGGCCGGATCGGTCCAGTGCCAGGCCTGGGCGTAGGTGAGGAAATCGGCGCAGGAGTCGGCGAGAGGGAGGGCGTTGCCGCTGCCCCGCACGAGGGGGATGTCCGGGAGGCCGCGGCGGAACTGGGCCGCCATGCCTTCGCCCGGCTCCACGGCGAGTACGTCGGCGCCGCGCTCGTGCAGCAGGGCGGTCGAGATGCCGGTACCGGCACCGACGTCCGCGACGCGGGCACCGGCGAGGGGGCGGCCGGCGAGTTCCTCCAGCGCGTCGAAGAGGGCGGACGGGTAGGAGGGGCGGTTCGCCGCGTACTGGGCGGCGGCGGCGTTGAAGGAGTGGGCCCGGTCGGCGTCGGCAGGCGGCTGGAATGCGGTCATACGGCCATCCTGGGACCGCACGACCGGTCCGGGACAGGGGGTTTTCGGCGGCGCGGACCGGATCGCGGACCGCGCTCCCTCTGCGGTCAGGAGCGGCGGCGCTTCTTGGACGGGTTGCCCGAACGCCGGGTGGCCCGGCGTTCGAACTGTTCGCGGGCCTGCCGGTACTCCTGGCGGTGCAGCTTCTCGCCGGGGGCCTCGCTGAGCGAGCGGAAGAAGTAGGCGAGGAGGGAGCCGATGAATCCGATGGCGAGCAGGCCGCGCAGGGAGGCCTGGCGGTCGGGGTCGGGGCGCTTGCGAAAGCCTTCCCAGGCGTGGCCGAAGGCGAGCGCGCTGCACACCGCGAACATCACCACGACCAGGAGTTCCACGAAGGCGCCCGAGCCGGCGATCTGGAGTCCCTGGTAGGCGAAGCGGAGCACGAAGCAGGAGGCGGCGGCCGCGGCCAGTGAGCCGGCGGCGACCCCGACACGGCGGGCGGTGTAGCCGTTGTCGTGGTTCACCCAGGTGGTGCCGAAGAAGCGCAGGGGCTCGGGGCGGGGCCCTGCGGAGCCCGCGGGGGTGTCCGGGGTGCCGTTGTCATCGCTCACAGGTCGATTATGGCTCCGGGGCGCCCGCGGGCTCCGTCGGGATCAGCCGCAGCGTGCGGTGACGTAGCCGTCGCTGCCCGTCTTCACGTAGGTGTCCGAGACGTACTGGCCGCTCGCGATGTTGTTCCAGATGTTCGACGTGCCGTAGTAACCCGAAACCGTCGTACCCGGCGTCTGGCAGTAGATCGGCACCTGCGCGCCCACACTCAGCGTGCGGACGATGCCGTATCCGGTGCCGGGACCGCTGCGGACGTTGAGCTGGACACCCGGCGCGACCGGGTAGTAGTTCACGGCTGCCGCGGTCGCGACGGCCGTGGCCGCCTCGCCGCCGGTCTGCTCGACCTGGTCCCCGGCCCTCTCCCCGACACGTTCCTCGGCACGGTCGACAGACATGTGAAACCTCCCCCGCTGCACCCCATGACTGCCATGGGCCTCATGTGATTCCCCGTTGACGCGTTGCGAAACACTGCACGTGAATCGCACAGGGAGAACCGCAAGCCGCCTCGGTCCGGTTCGGGTCATCGACTAGGCTCCGTGCGTCGCACGCGCGAACGAGCAGCACGGGGGGCGGTCCATGACGGCAGAGCACCGCACCGGTGCGGGCGCGGGAGCGGAACTTCCGGAGTACGCCGGTCACTACCGCCTCGAGTCGTGGCTGGGCTCCGGCGGCATGGGCGACGTGCATCTGGCCCGCAGCACCTCCGGGCTGAGGCTCGCGGTGAAGGTCGTCCACGCCCAGTACGCCTGGGACCCCGAGTTCAGAGGGCGGTTCCGGCAGGAGGTGGCGGCGGCCCGACGCGTCAGCGGCGCCTTCACCGCACCCGTCGTCGACGCCGACCCGGAGGCCGAACGGCCCTGGATGGCCACCCTGTTCATTCCCGGGCCCACGCTCTCGGACGAGGTGAAGCGGAACGGGCCGCTGCCTCCCGCCCAGTTGCGGCGGCTGATGGCGGGACTCGCCGAGGCGCTGCGCGACATCCACCGGGTGGGTGTCGTCCACCGCGATCTCAAGCCGAGCAATGTGCTGCTCGCCGAGGACGGGCCGAAGGTCATCGACTTCGGCATCTCCCGTCCAAAGGACAGCGAACTGCGCACTGAGACCGGCAAGTTGATCGGTACTCCGCCGTTCATGGCACCCGAGCAGTTCCGCAGGCCGCGGGAGGTCGGGCCGGCGGCGGACATCTTCGCGCTCGGCTCCGTGCTGGTCCACGCGGCGACCGGGCGGGGGCCGTTCGACTCCGACAGCCCGTACATCGTCGCCTACCAGGTCGTGCACGACGAGCCCGATCTGACCGGCGTGCCGGAGGACCTGGTGCCGCTCGTGCTGCGCTGTCTGGCCAAGGAGCCCGAGGACCGGCCCACCCCGGACGAGATGATGCGGGAACTGCGCTCGGCGGCCGCCTCGTACGACACACGGGCGTTCGTACCGGAGCGGCCGACGCCTGAGTCCGGTACACACTCCGAAACCGGTGGGAGGGACTCGGGGACCAATGGGACGGACGCGGCCAGTGACCGCGGCGGTGAGGTGTCCACCGACAAGTCCCGTCCCCGGAAAGCCGAGAAGGAACCGCGGGGCCGTACGGGACGGGGGTCCGGGCGGCTGACGGGGATCCTGTCCGGGCGGCACCCGCGCTCACGGCGGCTCGCCATGGCCGCCGGGGCGCTCGGACTGGTCGTCGGCGTCGGACTCACCACGGTCCAGCTCCTCGACGTCGGAGTGTTTCCGCACAGCACACTGCCCGGAGCCGCTTCGGCCGCGTTCTCCGAGTGGGTGGCCAAGCCCGTGGCCGGCGAGGGCACCCCCCAGTGCTCGTACGGAGCCGGAAAGCTGATCTGCGCGCGGCCCGGAGTGGTCTACGCCCTCGATCCGGCGGACGGAAACCTGCTGTGGCGGCACTCCGTGCCCAAGATGCTCACCGGCATGTCGCCGGTCGTCGCGGGGGGCCTGGTGCAGCCGATGGCGGACCACGGCCGGCACCTGGAGGCGCTGGACCCAGACTCGGGCAGGCCGAGCTGGCAGTCGGACGTTCCGGCGTACAGCGGAGTGCAGTGCGCCGGCGGCATGGTGCTGCTCACCGGCACCGACGGGCTGGTGCGGGCGGTCGACGCCGCCTCGGGTGAGACCAAGTGGAGCCGGCCGGTGCCCGGTATCCCGCTGCCGCACTTCTCCGCGTTCGCCGGGGATCCGCTGGCGTACGCGGTGACCACCTCGGCCGACGGGGCGGACACCCGGGTCCTCGCGGTGGACCCGGTGACCGGCGACGTGCGGTGGGAGGCCCGGCTTTCCGGAACGCTGACGCCCGTCGGCAGCCGGAACGGCTCCCTCGTCCTGCTCTCCTCCGATCCGGTCTTCGGGCGGACCGACGCCGTGATCCGCTACACGCCGCGGACCAGGACGTCAGTCCGGGTCGCGCTGTCCGTGCCCCGCGACTCGGCGCAGGCGAGCGTGCACGGCGACGTGGTGCACCTGCTGGGCGGCGGTGGCTCACTGGACGCGGTCGACCTGGCGGCACGGAAGGTGCGGTGGCGGCTGGAGACGGCCGTGAGCCGGGGTTCGGCGCCGATCGCCGACGCCGATCACGTGTACCTCCTCGCCGGGGACGGACGGCTGCTGGCGGTCGGGGCCCGCAACGGGCAGATCGTCGGCCAGACCCGGCCGCGGCTCGGCACGCGCTCGGACCGGGTCGTGGCGGACCTGCCCACGCCCGTGATCGTCAAGGGCCGTGTCTACGTCGGCGCCCCCGACGGCACCGTCTTCGCCGTGGACGGTCACGACCTGTCGTCCTGGTGACCTGACGAAGGGGCCGCCTCGAAGGAGGCGGCCCCGCGGGTCCTCATGGGTCGGTGGGATCAGCCCAGCTTCGACACGTCCCGCACGGCGCCCTTGTCGGCGCTGGTGGCCATGGCGGCGTAGGCCCGCAGCGCCGCCGACACCTTCCGGTCGCGGCCCCTGGGGGCGTACGCGCCGTTCACGGCCTGCTCACGGCGGGACAGCTCCGCGTCGTCGACGAGCAGCTCGATCGAGCGGTTCGGGATGTCGATGCGGATACGGTCGCCGTCCTCGACGAGCGCGATCGTGCCACCGGAGGCCGCCTCGGGCGAGGCGTGGCCGATGGACAGGCCCGAGGTGCCGCCGGAGAAGCGGCCGTCCGTGATCAGCGCGCAGCTCTTGCCCAGGCCGCGGCCCTTCAGGTACGAGGTCGGGTAGAGCATCTCCTGCATGCCGGGGCCGCCCTTGGGGCCCTCGTAGCGGATGACGACGACGTCGCCCTCCTTGATCTGCTGGGTGAGGATCTTCTGGACGGCCTCCTCCTGCGACTCGCAGACGACGGCCGGGCCCTCGAAGGTCCAGATCGACTCGTCGACGCCCGCGGTCTTCACCACGCAGCCGTCCACGGCCAGGTTGCCCTTCAGCACCGCCAGACCGCCGTCCTTGGAGTAGGCGTGCTCGGCGGAGCGGATGCAGCCGTCGGCGGCGTCGGTGTCCAGGGCCTCCCAGCGCTCGGACTGGGAGAACGCCTCCGCCGACCGCACGCAGCCGGGGGCCGCGTGCCACAGCTCGACCGCCTGAGGGGACGGGGAGCCGCCGCGCACGTCCCAGGTCTTGAGCCAGTCCGCCAGGGAGGGGCTGTGCACCGCGTGCACGTCCTCGTTCAGCAGGCCGGCCCGGTGCAGTTCGCCGAGCAGGGCGGGGATGCCGCCGGCGCGGTGCACGTCCTCCATGTAGTACGTGCGGTCCTTGGCGACGTTCGGCGCCACCTTGGCCAGGCACGGCACCCTGCGGGAGACGGCGTCGATCTGCTCCAGGCCGAAGTCGACACCGGCCTCCTGGGCCGCCGCCAGCAGGTGCAGGATCGTGTTGGTGGAGCCACCCATCGCGATGTCCAGGGCCATCGCGTTCTCGAAGGCCGCGAAGGTGGCGATGTTGCGGGGCAGGACCGTCTCGTCGTCCTGCTCGTAGTGGCGGCGGGTGATGTCCATGACCGTGCGGGCCGCGTCCTCGTACAGGGCGCGGCGGGCGGTGTGGGTGGCGAGGACCGAGCCGTTGCCCGGCAGGGACAGGCCGATCGCCTCGGTCAGGCAGTTCATCGAGTTGGCGGTGAACATGCCGGAGCAGGAGCCGCAGGTCGGACAGGCGTTCTCCTCGATGCGGAGGATGTCCGCGTCGGAGACGTTGTCGTTGGCGGCGTCCGCGATCGCGTCGATCAGGTCGAGCGTGCGGACGGTTCCGTCGACCAGCGTGGCGCGGCCGGCCTCCATGGGGCCGCCGGAGACGAAGACCGTGGGGATGTTCAGGCGCAGGGCCGCCATCAGCATGCCCGGGGTGATCTTGTCGCAGTTGGAGATGCAGATCAGGGCGTCGGCGCAGTGCGCCTCGACCATGTACTCGACGCTGTCCGCGATCAGGTCGCGCGAGGGCAGCGAGTAGAGCATGCCGCCGTGGCCCATCGCGATGCCGTCGTCGACCGCGATGGTGTTGAACTCGCGCGGGATGCCGCCCGCCTCCCGGACCGCGTCGCTGACGATCCGGCCGACCGGCTGGAGGTGGGTGTGGCCGGGCACGAACTCCGTGAAGCTGTTGGCGACCGCGATGATCGGCTTCCGGCCGATGTCCGCACCGGGTACACCGGAGGCGCGCATCAGGGCGCGGGCGCCCGCCATGTTGCGGCCGTGGGTGACTGTGCGGGACCTCAGCTCGGGCATCGTCGCTCGCTCCTTCGGGATGTTCCGCCGGGCAGCAGGGAGTCCCGGCAGAGTTCTGGCTCAGTCGAGCGTACGCCGGTCATCCAGGGATCGGGACGCGCTGTCCGGAATACGGGACGCGTGTCTCGATGCGGAGGGGACGCGTGCCTCGACGCGACGCAACGCCTGGCTCGATGCCGCGGGACGCCGGGGAGGCCGTCCGGGCGTCACTCCCCCGTGAGATGCCGCTGCACCATCGGTGCCACCCGGGCGATGACCTGCTCCACGTCCGCCGTCGCCAGCGGCTCCACCTTGATCACGTATCGCAGGATCGCGCACCCCACCAGCTGCGCGGCCGCCAGTTCGGCGCGCAGCTCCGCGTCGGGCAGGTCGAACCGGCCGGCGATGCGCCGCAGCAACTGCGAGACGATCAGGCGGCGGAAGACGGCGGCCGCGGCGTCGTTGCTCAGCGCGGAGCGGACGATCGCCAGCAGGGGCGTACGGGTGGCCGGTCTCTCCCAGACGCCGAAGAAGAACCGGGCGAACCGCTCTCCGACGCCGTCGAGCGGGCCCTCGACCAGTGCCTCCGGCGCGCTCAGCGCGGGCGCGAAGACGACCTCGATCGCCGCCTCGAACACCTGCTCCTTGGTGCCGAAGTAGTGGTGGACCAGGGCCGAGTCCACCCCGGCGGCCTTGGCGATACCGCGTACCGACGTCTTCTCGTAGCCGCGCTCGGAGAACTCCTCGCGGGCCGCGGTCAGGATCCGGTCGCGGGTGTCGGCGGCCTCCTCGCGGCGGGGGCGGCCGCGGCGGCGGGCGGTGGTACCGGTCATCGCCGCGGCACCTTCACCGCGGAGGCCAGGTGCAGCCGGGTGAAGGCCAGGGCCTCGGCGAGGTCGGCCTCGCGCTCGGCGGTGGACATGGCCCGGCGGGTGTTGACCTCGATGACGACATGGCCGTCGAATCCTCTGGTGGCGAGACGTTCCAGCAGCTCGGCGCAGGGCTGGGAGCCGCGGCCCGGCACCAGGTGCTCGTCCTTCGCCGAGCCCCTGCCGTCGGCGAGGTGCACATGGCCGAGCCGGGCGCCCATCCGGTCGACCATCTGGAGGGCGTCGGTGCGGGCCGTCGCGGCGTGGCTGAGATCGATCGTGAAGTGGCGGTAGTCGTCCTTGGTGACGTCCCAGCCGGGGGCGTACGCGAGCATCTCGCGGTCGCGGTAGCGCCAGGGGTACATGTTCTCCACCGCGAAGCGCACGTCCGACTCGCTCGCCATCCGCCAGACACCGGCGACGAAGTCGCGGGCGTACTGGCGCTGCCAGCGGAAGGGCGGGTGGACCACGACCGTGCTCGCGCCGAGCTTCTCCGCGGCCGCCCTGGCGCGCTGGAGCTTGGTCCAGGGATCGGTGGACCACACCCGCTGGGTGATCAGCAGGCAGGGAGCGTGCACGGCGAGGATCGGGATGCGGTGGTAGTCGCTGAGTCTGCGCAGCGCCTCGATGTCCTGGCTGACCGGGTCGGTCCACACCATGACCTCGACGCCGTCGTATCCGAGGCGTGCGGCGATCTCGAAGGCCGTCGCCGTCGACTCCGGATAGACGGAGGCCGTCGAGAGAGCGACCTTCGCATCCGGGATGCGTACGGGTTCGGGTTCCACCACGAGGGACAGGTTACGGGGTGCGGCAGGTGGGGGCGGGGCCCGCGGACGCCGTTGTGGCCTTCGTCATCCCATGTGGTCGAGGCGCCGCAGGATCACGCCCTCCCTGAGGGCCCAGGGGCAGATCTCCAGGCTTTCCACGCCGAAGAGGTCCATGGCCCCCTCCGCGACCATGGCGCCCGCCAGGAGCTGTCCGGCGCGGCCGGCGGAGACGCCGGGGAGCTCGGAGCGCTCGCCGGACGTCATGCCGGACAGCCGCGGCACCCATGACTCCAGGGACTCCCGCTTCAGCTCGCGCTGGACGTAGAGCCCCTCAGCGGAGCGGGGGGCGCCGGCCAGCCGTGCGAGCTGCTTGAAGGTCTTGGAGGTGGCGACGACGTGGTCGGGGGCGCCGAACCGGCTGAACTCGCCGACCGTCCGCGCGATCTCGGTGCGGACATGACGGCGCAGCTCCCTGACGTCGTCCGGGGTGGGCGGGTCGCCGGGCAGCCAGCCGGCGGTGAGCCGGCCCGCGCCGAGCGGCAGCGACACGGCCGCGTCGGGCTCCTCGTCGATGCCGTAGGCGATCTCCAGTGAGCCGCCGCCGATGTCCAGGACCAGCAGTTTCCCGGCCGACCAGCCGAACCAGCGGCGGACGGCGAGGAAGGTGAGACGGGCCTCCTCCGCGCCGCTGAGCACCTGGAGCCTGACCCCGGTCTCCTCCTGCACGCGCGCGAGGACGTCGTCGGCGTTGCCCGCCTCCCGCACGGCGGAGGTGGCGAACGGCAGCAGGTCCTCGACGCCCTTGTCCTCGGCGGCGCGGAGCGCTTCACGGACCACGGCGACGAGTCGGTCGACGCCGTCGGAGCCGATCGCGCCGCTCGTGTCGAGAAGCTGCGCGAGCCGCAGTTCGGCCTTGTGGGAGTGCGCGGGCAGCGGGCGCGCGCCGGGGTGCGCGTCGACCACCAGCAGATGCACCGTGTTCGAGCCCACGTCGAGGACACCGAGTCTCATGTACGGAACGCTACTGCCACCTGGAACGCCGTCCGTCCGCGGCGCCCCGCGCGAGGCACCGCTCGGGAGGGTCCCGGCACGGATGCCCGGCGACTTACCCTGGACGGGTGCCAAAGACGAAAAAGGCGAAGACCGATAAATCGGCGAACCCGGCGAAAGCAGTGAAGCCGAAGAAGCGGGGCGCGGAATCCGACGAGAAGGGGCTCGACTTCGCGCGCGCGTGGGTGGAGTTCCCGGATCCGGCGGACGACGAGCAGGTCTTCCGCTGTGATCTGACATGGCTGACCTCTCGTTGGACCTGTGTCTTCGGAAGCGGCTGCCAGGGCATCCAGGCGGGCCGCGCGGACGACGGGTGCTGCACCCTGGGCGCCCACTTCTCCGACGAGGACGACGAGAAGCGGGTCGCCGAGCACGTGGCGAGGCTCACACCGGACATCTGGCAGAACCATGCCGAGGGCACGGCGAACGGCTGGGTGTCCGAGGACGACGAGGGCTCCCGGCAGACGCGTCCCTTCCAGGGCTCGTGCATCTTCCAGAACCGGCCCGGCTTCGCGGGCGGCATGGGCTGCTCGCTGCACATCCTGGCCCTGAGAGAGGGCCGCGAGCCGCTGGAGACGAAGCCGGACGTGTGCTGGCAGCTGCCGATCCGGCGGACCTTCGAGTGGATCGACCGGCCCGACGACACGCGCGTGTTGCAGGTGTCGATCGGGGAGTACGACCGCAGGGGCTGGGGTCCGGGCGGTCACGACCTGCACTGGTGGTGCACCTCGGCGACGTCGGCGCACGGCGCGGGCGATCCGGTGTACGTCTCCTACCGGGCCGAGCTGACCGAGCTGATGGGCAAGGCCGGCTACGACCGCCTGGTCGAGCTGTGCGAGGAGCGTCTGGTCTCCGGGCTGCCGCTGGTGGCGCCGCATCCGGCGGATCCGGTCGCCTGATCGGCCGTCGGGCGCCGCGGCAGCTCGCCGGAAGGCGCCGCCGGCGTCCGGGTCCGACCGCCGCCGGCGGCCCGCGGTGGACGCGCCGGCGGTCGCGGCTCATGACCGGCGACCGCCCGCAAAGGCCGGGGCCGGACACCCGCGGTCGTGCTTGGCGTGCCGGCCCTGGCCGTCGCACGTCCTCCCCTCACGCCGTCCTCCCCGCCGTCCCTCGGACGGGCCCGGCATGTCGCCGCCCGCGGACGGCGGGGGCGGGCTGTCCGGGTCGGTCGGCGACGGATCGGTCGGCGTGGGTGTGGGCGTGGGGTCGCTCGACGACGGCGGGTCGGTCGGCGTGGGGGCGGAATCGGAGGGTGCCGGAGTGGTCGGAGTGGGGCGCGGACCGGACGTCACCGGCGGGTCGGCCGGGCGCTTGGGCCCCGCTCCGGAGGGGTTGGGCGCGGTGCCGTAGCCGTCGATGGAGACGACGGCACCGGCCGGCGCGATCGCCATCCGCGCGCTCCAGCGGCCGGAGGGCTCGCGCAGGTGGTCGACGTACACCTTGATCGTCAAGGACTCACCGGGCTGGAGGGTTCCCGACGAGCGGCTCGGATAGAGCCAGGGCGCCCCGGTGGACGCGGACCAGTGGACCGGGCCGGGCCCGGCGGCGGTGAGCGTGATCAGGGTGGTGTCGCCGGCGTTGTCGGCGCTCACCGTCAGACCGCCGTCCCGGTCGCCGGTGCCGATGACGCTGATGACCTCCACGGAGACGTCGGGCCGCCCGCTCGTGCCGGAGCGGCCGGTGGGCCCGGGCCCCGCGTTGCCGGTGTTCTCGTAGCCCCGGCCGGCCCCCTCGCCGCCCAGGACGCCCGGGCCGTGCCCCTCGTGCGCGCCGGCGGCGGAACCGTCAGGGCCCCCCTCGGCCGGGCTGCCGCGGTAGGCGGCCCACAGGGCCAGCACCGGCGCGGCCACCACCGTGGCCACCACCGTGGTCGTGACCGCACGCGCGCGGAGGCGGTCCCGGCGGGCGGCGCGGTCCTTGGGGTCCATCGGGAAGCCGCGCCGGTCGAAGCGGGGAGCGGTGCCCCGCGCGCGTGGGTGGTGGGCGAGGGCCTTGTGCAGGGCCGCGCGGGGCGCGGGCAGCACGGGCAGCTCGGCGGGGGTGACGGTGGCGCCGGGCCACTGACCGGGCAGGGCACGCTCGGCGGTGCGGCGGCAGCGCGGGCAGTCGTCGACGTGCCGGACGAGCTCGCGCCGCAGCGCCGTGCCGAGCACGAGCCGGCTGTCCCCGGTGAGGCGGGACACACTCGGGCAGGTGCCGGTCTCCACCACGGCGAGCGCCGCGCGGGTGCGCTCCACCTCGCAGGCGGCCGCGGCGAGCAGTTCCCGCGCGCCGGCGAGGTCCGTGCCGAGGACGGCGGCGACCTCGTGCGCGGCGAGGTGGTGGCGTACGGCGAGTTCGAGCGCCTCGCGCTGCTCCGGGGTGGTGCCGGCGGCCTCCGGCCAGGCGAGCAGGGCGAGTTCGCGACGCCGCTCCCGCCGGACCTCGTCGGACACGGGTGGCGGCACGGCCTCCGCGGCCGCGTTCCGGTCGCCGCCGGTGCGGCCCGCGGCGTGCGTGCCCGGACGTTTCTGCTTGGCCTCGGCGAGCTTGCGCAGACACGCCCAGCGGGCCAGCGCGTACAGCCAGGCCCGGCGCTCGCCCGCGGTCCCGGGGCCGCGCTGCCCGCGCCGCTCGGCGAACGCCAGCGCGTCCCCGAGGGCGGCGGTCGCCGCCTCGTGGTCGCACAGCACGGACAGGCAGTAGGTGAACAGGCCGTCGAGATAAGGCTCGTAGCGCGCGGGCGGGCGCCCTGCCACGGCCTGCGCGGCAGCGCGGTCGCGTGCTTCGCGGTGCGCCCGGTGCGCACCGGGCGTGCGGGTCGAGGTGTCCGGGCTGCTGCTCATCACCTGTGCGACCGTAGGCGGCGCGGGATCGTCCCTCCGTGCACCTTGAGCACTTTTAATCCGTACGGGTGAAACGATCCCTCGTAAGAGGAGTGAACCTCGGATTCCGCGACCCGTTCGAGTGCGCCCGCCCGGCGACGGCCGGGCACGCGGGGCCGGCTCGGGTCCCGGCGAGGACGGCGACGGCCGGGCTGTCGGTGCCGGCCGCTACGGTTTTCCCCATGGCTGCCCGTACCAAGACCACCAAGGACCGCCCGTCCTACCGCTGCACGGAGTGCGGCTGGCAGACGGCCAAGTGGCTCGGCCGCTGCCCCGAGTGCCAGGCCTGGGGCACGATCGAGGAGTACGGCACGCCCGCGGTCCGTACGACGGCGCCGGGCCGGGTCACCACCTCCGCCGTGCCCATCGGCCAGGTCGACGGCCGTCAGGCCACGGCCCGCTCCACCGGCGTGCCCGAGCTCGACCGGGTCCTGGGCGGCGGGCTCGTCCCCGGTGCCGTCGTCCTCCTCGCGGGCGAACCCGGCGTCGGCAAGTCCACCCTGCTGCTCGACGTGGCGGCGAAGTCCGCGAGCGACGAGCACCGCACGCTCTACGTCACGGGTGAGGAGTCCGCGAGCCAGGTCCGCCTGCGCGCCGACCGCATCGGCGCCATCGACGACCACCTGTATCTGGCCGCCGAGACCGACCTGGCCGCCGTCCTCGGCCACCTGGACGCGGTCAAGCCCTCCCTGCTCGTCCTCGACTCGGTGCAGACGATCGCCTCGCCCGAGATCGACGGCGCGCCCGGCGGCATGGCGCAGGTGCGGGAGGTCGCGGGCGCGCTGATCCGCGCCTCCAAGGAGCGCGGCATGTCCACGCTCCTGGTGGGCCACGTCACCAAGGACGGCGCCATCGCGGGCCCGCGCCTTCTGGAGCACCTGGTGGACGTGGTGCTCCACTTCGAGGGCGACCGGCACGCGCGCCTGCGCCTGGTCCGCGGCGTCAAGAACCGCTACGGCGCCACGGACGAGGTCGGCTGCTTCGAACTGCACGACGAGGGCATCACGGGTCTGGCCGACCCCAGCGGCCTGTTCCTGACCCGTCGGGCGGAGCCCGTGCCCGGCACCTGCCTGACCGTCACCCTGGAGGGCCGCCGCCCCCTGGTCGCGGAGGTGCAGGCGCTCACCGTCGACTCCCAGATCCCCTCCCCGCGCCGTACGACGTCGGGCCTGGAGACCTCCCGGGTCTCGATGATGCTGGCGGTGCTGGAGCAGCGGGGCCGGATCAGCGCGCTGGGCAAGCGGGACATCTACTCGGCGACGGTGGGCGGGGTGAAGCTCTCCGAGCCGGCCGCCGACCTCGCGGTCGCCCTCGCGCTGGCGTCGGCGGCGAGCGACACCCCGCTGCCGAAGAACCTCGTCGCGATCGGCGAGGTCGGTCTGGCGGGCGAGGTCAGACGGGTCACCGGCGTGCAGCGCCGGCTCGCCGAGGCCCACCGCCTGGGCTTCACGCACGCCCTCGTGCCGGGCGACCCGGGCAAGGTCCCGCCCGGGATGAAGGTCCTGGAAGTGGCCGACATAGGGGACGCGCTGCGGGTCCTGCCCCGCTCGCGTCGCCGGGACGCCCCACGGGAGCAGGAGGACCGCCGGTAGACTTTGCCCTGGTCTCGCCCGTCCGTACGAACCGAGTGTGCGAAACGGCAGCGCCTGAAGAACCTGCGACCGGAGGAGTGCAGTGGCAGCCAACGACCGGGCAGCAGCTCCCGGAAAGTCCGGCGGGAGTTCCGGCGCCGATGGCCTGATGCGCGCCTCCCTGAGCGCCGTGGCGCCTGGCACGGCCCTGCGGGACGGCCTCGAGCGGGTGCTCCGCGGCAACACCGGCGGACTCATCGTGCTCGGCTGCGACAAGACCGTGGAGTCGATGTGCACGGGCGGTTTCGTCCTGGACGTCGAGTTCACGGCGACCCGGCTGCGGGAGCTGTGCAAGCTGGACGGCGGCATCGTGATCTCGTCCGACCTGTCGAAGATCCTGCGGGCGGGCGTGCAACTGGTCCCGGACCCGACGATCCCGACCGAGGAGACCGGCACCCGGCACCGTACGGCGGACCGGGTGAGCAAGCAGGTCGACTTCCCCGTGGTCTCGGTCTCGCAGTCCATGCGGCTGATCGCCCTCTACGTCGACGGCCAGCGCCGCGTCCTGGAGGACTCCGCGGCGATCCTCTCCCGCGCCAACCAGGCCCTGGCGACCCTGGAGCGCTACAAGCTCCGCCTGGACGAGGTGGCGGGCACGCTGTCCGCGCTGGAGATCGAGGACCTGGTGACGGTCCGGGACGTCTCGGCGGTCGCGCAGCGCCTGGAGATGGTGCGCCGTATCGCCACCGAGATCGCCGAGTACGTGGTGGAGCTGGGCACCGACGGCCGTCTCCTGGCCCTCCAGCTCGACGAGTTGATCGCGGGTGTGGAGCCGGAGCGCGAGCTGGTGGTGCGGGACTACGTTCCGGAGCCCACCGCCAAGCGCTCCCGCACGGTCGAGGAGGCGCTGGGCGAACTGGACAAGCTCCACCAGGCCGAGCTGCTCGAACTCCCCGCCGTAGCCCGCGCGCTGGGCTACACCGGCTCCCCGGAGACCCTCGACTCGGCGGTCTCCCCGCGCGGCTTCCGCCTGCTGGCCAAGGTGCCCCGGCTGCCCGGCGCCATCATCGACCGCCTGGTCGAACACTTCGGCGGCCTGCAGAAGCTGCTCGCCGCGAGCGTCGACGACCTTCAGACGGTGGACGGCGTGGGCGAGGCGCGGGCGCGGAGCGTCCGCGAGGGCCTGTCGCGGCTGGCGGAGTCGTCGATCCTGGAGCGCTACGTCTGACCGGCGCCGGCCACGGCCGACCGGCTCGGGCCTCTTCGCTCACCTTCGGCCGCTTCGGCCACTTCACCCGCTTCACCTGCTTCGACCGCCCTCGGTCCGGTCCGCTCCGGTCCGCCTCGACGCGCCTCGGACCGCCCCGTCCGCCTCAACGCGTCCCGGTCAGGCCCAGCCCGCCTCGACGCACCTCGGTCAGCCCGGCCCGCTCAGTCCTCCGACAGCACGAACGACGTGCGCAGCTTCGCGTACCCCGGCACCTTCGCCTCGACCAGATAGGTGCCCGCCCGGGCCGAGCCGGCCGGCGGCGTCGCGCACTGCGGGGCGCTCGGCTTGCGGTCCCACCGGACGGTGTACGTGATGTCGCTGCCCGCCGGCACCCGGTACAGCCGGCTCCCGGCCGTCCCGGGGCAGTCGGCCGAGGACCAGTAGGCGGCGCTGCTCTCGGCCTGGCTGATCGTCACCACGGCGGACTTCGGCCCGAGGTCGACCTTGCAGTCGCCGCCGGAGGAGTTCACGGCGGTCAGCTCGAACTCCGGCGTCTGGCCGGGCCCGTAGGAGTTGTGGACGCTGCGCAGCGTCAACTTGACGGCTCCGGCGGTGCAGTTGGGCAGCGTGCTGCCGGCCGGCAGCACCGCGCCCGGACCGCCGCCGCTCTTGCCGCCGCCGTCCCCGCCGCCGGTGGACCCGTCGGAACCGGCGCCGTCTCCGTTCCCGCCCCCGCCGGCGCCGTCCGAACCGCCCGTGTCGCCGGTGTCACCGGTCCCCGACCCCGATCCTGGCCCTGATCCCGATCCCGGCCCCGATCCACTGGAGTCACCGCCGCCGGACTCGTCCCGGCCGCCGGGGTGTTGGCTGATCGCGGGCCCGGAGCCGGAGGGCCCCGGCGTGATGGTCGAGGTCGAGGGCCCCGGATGCTTGCCGTCCGCTCCGTCGCCGTTGGTCTTGCGGCTCCCGCCCGCCAAGGGGACGAGCCAGGCGATCAGCAGCGCCAGCAGCGCGACCACGGACAGCATGACGAGCCGCCGTCGCCAGTAGATGGAGGCGGGAAGCGGACCGACCGGATTGCGCAGAGATCCCACGGCCCAAACTGTACGAGAGATCGTCGGCTTCCCCGGCCCCACCCGCCGGGCCGAGGACAATTTTCCGGATCATCATCAGAGCAACGTCCGTACCCGCGGGCCCCTTTGATCCCGCCGTGACCGCCCGGACACGGTCCGCGACGACACCGGCCCGCGCCGGGTCACACGGCCGCCCACCCCCACGTGGCAGGATCGGAAGGCCATGACTGCGCCCACACTGCCCCCGCACAGCAGCCCCGACACCCCGGCCCACGCCACCGACGCCCGTCCGGCCACCGGCACGCCCACCGGCGCCGAGGCCTCGGGCACCTCCCTCGGACCGACCCTGCACACCCAGGTCATCGCCTGGTTCGACGACCACGCCCGCGACCTGCCCTGGCGACGCCCGGACGCCGGCGCCTGGGGCGTGATGGTCAGCGAGTTCATGCTCCAGCAGACGCCGGTGAGCCGTGTGCTGCCGGTCTACGAGCAGTGGCTCGACCGCTGGCCCCGGCCCGCCGACCTCGCCAAGGAGGCTCCGGGCGAGGCCGTCCGCGCCTGGGGCCGGCTCGGCTACCCGCGCCGTGCCCTGCGCCTGCACGGCGCCGCGGTCGCCATAACGGAACGGCACGGCGGCGACGTACCCACCGAGCACGCGCAACTGCTCGCCCTGCCGGGCATCGGCGAGTACACGGCCGCGGCGGTCGCGTCCTTCGCGTACGGCCAGCGGCACGCCGTCCTGGACACCAACGTCCGCCGGGTGCTGGCCCGCGCGGTCACCGGTGTGCAGTACCCGCCGAACGCCACCACCGCCGCCGAACGGCGTCTGGCGCGCGCCCTGCTGCCCGAGGACGAGGGGACCGCGGCCCGCTGGGCGGCCGCCTCCATGGAACTCGGCGCGCTGGTGTGCACGGCGAAGAACGAGTCGTGCCCGCGCTGCCCGATCGCCGCGCACTGCGCCTGGCGGCTGGCGGGCAAGCCCGCGCACGACGGGCCGCCGCGCCGCGGGCAGACGTACGCCGGCACGGACCGGCAGGTGCGCGGCAAGCTCCTCGCCGTGCTGCGCGAGGCCCACGCACCCGTCCCGCAGCCGGTGCTCGACCGGGTCTGGCACGAGCCGGTCCAGCGGGCCCGGGCCCTGGACGGGCTCGTCGCGGACGGCCTGGTGGAGCCGCTGCCGGGCGGACTGTACCGGCTGCCGCTGACCTGACCCCTCACCTGACCCCCAGTCACCTCGTGTCCGGCACCCGACACCTGACACCGCGCATCCGACACCCCTCGCCTGATCCACGGTCACCTCACAGGCCGGCCATGGGTTCAGGGCGTGTCGCGGGTGTTCGTGTCACGCACCTACGCCTCACTCGGCCCTCCAAATCACCCTCAAAAGGGACAAATTAGGGCACTGCCTTACCCCGCTCCTACTTCCGTTACACAACCGACGTACAGCCGAGGGCTGGTCGCAGGCTGCCTCGGACAACGCCGTGACAACGCCTCCGTACCTTCAGTTGCGTGCCTGACGGGCACCGGACGGCTGCCGACCACAGCCCGTCCGCTCAGGACGTGGAGACCGGCGGCAGGCGGGTCGGGAAACGGGGATCGGAGGCGGTCGTACATGGCGCAGGGTGAGGTGCTCGAGTTCGAGGAGTACGTGCGTACCCGGCAGGACGCGCTGCTGCGCAGTGCGCGCCGGCTGGTCCCGGACCCGGTCGAAGCCCAGGACCTGCTCCAGACGGCACTCGCACGGACCTACGGGCGCTGGGAGGGCATCGCCGACAAGCGGCTCGCGGACGCCTATCTCCGCCGCGTGATGATCAATACGCGTACCGAGTGGTGGCGGGCCCGGAAGCTGGAGGAGGTCCCCACCGAGCAGCTCCCGGACGCCCGGGTCGAGGACTCCACCGAGCAGCACGCCGACCGTGCGCTCCTCATGGACATCCTGAAGGTGCTCGCGCCCAAGCAGCGCAGTGTCGTGGTGCTGCGACACTGGGAGCAGATGTCCACGGAGGAGACGGCCGCCGCCCTCGGCATGTCCGCGGGAACGGTCAAGAGCACGCTGCACCGGGCGCTCGCCCGGCTCCGCGAGGAGCTGGAGGCCCGCGACCTGGTCGCACGCGCGCTGGAGCATGAGGAGCGGGAGCGTTGCGCGGCCTGACCGGCAGGGGTACGTGTCCCGGGCCCAGCCGGGCCCGGGACACCTTCAAGGCGGCGATCACGGCGACGACCGTGCTCGCCGCCCTCGCCCTTTCGGCGTCCGCCTGCGGTACCGGGGGGACCGGCGCGCGCGACGAGGGCCCGGCCCACGCCGGCTCGGCCCCGGGCACCGTCCCGGCCCCCTCCCCCGACCCCACCGGCCGGGCCCAGCGGTTGGACCCGGTCCGGCTGATCGAGGACGACCCGCACGTCTCGGCCGCGGTCAAGCGCGGCCTCAAGCCGTGCGTGGCCGACGAGTACCCCGTCGACGTGTCGTACGGGGACCTGACCGCGGGGTCGACCGAGGACATCGTCATCAACGTGCTGACCTGCGGAGACGCCGTGGGTGTGGGGGCCTATGTGTACCGCGAGCAGGGGGGCCGGTACGAGAACGTCTTCGCGGCCGAGGAGCCCCCGGTCTACGCGGAGATCGACCGCGGCGATCTCGTGGTGACCAAGCAGGTGTACGCGCGGGGGGACCCGGTGTCGAGCCCGTCCGGCGAGGACGTGATCACGTACCGCTGGACGGCGGGCCGGTTCGTCAAGGAGTTCAGCACCCGCAACGAGTACAGCACGGCCGTCGGGGGCGGCCCGACGGCGTCCCCCGGCCGCTGACGACGGCGTGGCGGACCCCGCGGCGGCGGCCGCGCAACAATGGGCGGGGGCGCGAGACGAACGGGCACGTCCGCCGCGGGCGCGCGCGCCTGCGACCGGTTCACCATGGGACGGGGCCGACGCGCGCCCGTACGGTGGGGCGGACCGCACGACGAGAAGCACACGAGGACTGAGAGCACCCGGATGACAGAACAGACCCACGTCCTGTTCGTCGAGGACGACGACGTCATCCGCGAGGCCACACAGCTCGCCCTGGAGCGGGTCGGCTTCGCGGTCACGGCGATGCCCGACGGGCTGTCGGGCCTGGAGGCGTTCCGGGCGAGCCGGCCCGACATCGCTCTGCTGGACGTCATGGTCCCCGGCCTCGACGGGGTCAGCCTGTGCCGCCGCATCCGCGACGAGTCGACCGTTCCGGTGATCATGCTGTCCGCGCGGGCGGACTCCATCGACGTGGTGCTGGGCCTGGAGGCGGGCGCCGACGACTACGTGACCAAGCCGTTCGACGGCGCCGTCCTGGTCGCCCGCATCCGCGCGGTGCTGCGCCGCTTCGGGCACGCCGGAGGCGTCCGGGCCGACGCGGAGCGCGCCGCGGTGGACGGCGGGGTGCTGAGCTTCGGCGACCTGGAGGTCGACACCGAGGGGATGGAGGTGCGCCGGGCCGGGCAGCCGGTGGCGCTCACGCCCACGGAGATGCGGCTGCTGCTGGAGTTCTCCTCGGCTCCGGGCACGGTGCTCTCCCGGGACAAGCTCCTGGAGCGGGTGTGGGACTACGGCTGGGGCGGCGACACCCGCGTGGTCGACGTCCATGTGCAGCGGCTGCGTACGAAGATCGGCCAGGACCGCATCGAGACGGTCCGCGGCTTCGGCTACAAGCTGAAGGCCTGAGCGGGGCGGTCATGCCGGGGATCTCACGGCGCCTGCTCCCCGAGCGCCTGGGGCGCGCGGACATCCGTACGGGGCTGAGGTGGAAGCTCAGCGCGGCCATCGCGCTGGTCGGCGCGCTGGTGGCGGTCGCGCTCAGTCTGGTCGTGCACAACGCCGCCCGGGTGTCGATGCTGGACAGCGCGCGCGACCTGGCGGACGAGCGGGTCCAGATCGCCCAGCGCAACTTCGAGCTGTCGGGGCGGCCGAACTTCCCCGGCATCCGGATCGACGATCCGGAACTGCCCTCCGAGCTGCGGGAGAAGGTCGAGCAGGGGCGGCGGGCGACCTACGTCGCCGACCACACCGGCAAGCTGCCCGACATCTGGGCGGCGGTACCGGTCAAGGACGGCCACGTGCTGTCCCTGCACACGCACTTCACCGACCGCAGCACGAACATCCTCAACGACCTCGACCAGGCCTTGGTCATCGGCTCCATCACGGTCGTCCTCGGCGGCAGCGCGCTGGGGGTGCTCATAGGGGGCCAGCTCTCGCGCCGGCTGCGCAAGGCGGCGACCGCGGCCAACCAGGTCGCCAAGGGCGAGACGGACGTACGGGTCCAGGACGCCATCGGAGGCGTCGTACGCGACGAGACCGACGACCTCGCGCGCGCGGTGGACGCGATGACGGACGCCCTCCAGCAGCGTCTGGAGGCCGAACGCCGGGTCACGGCGGACATCGCGCACGAGCTGCGCACTCCGGTGACCGGGCTGCTGACGGCGGCCGAGCTGCTGCCGCCCGGCCGGCCGACGGAGCTGGTCCTGGACCGCGCGAAGGCCATGCGCACGCTGGTGGAGGACGTGCTGGAGGTCGCCCGGCTCGACGGCGCCTCGGAGCGGGCCGAACTCCAGGACATCGTGCTGGGCGAGTTCGTCACCCGGCGGGTGGCCGCGAAGGACCCGGACATCGAGGTCCGCGTGGTGCACGAGTCGGAGGTCACCACCGATCCGCGGCGTCTGGAGCGGGTGCTGTTCAACCTGCTCGCCAACGCCGCACGGCACGGCAGGCCGCCGATCGAGGTGACCGTCGAGGGCCGGGTCATCCGGGTACGCGACCACGGCCCCGGCTTCCCCGAGGACCTGCTCGCCGAGGGTCCGAGCCGGTTCCGCACCGGCAGCAGGGACCGCGCCGGGCACGGCCACGGCCTCGGCCTGACCATCGCGGCGGGTCAGGCCCGCGTCCTCGGCGCCCGTCTGACCTTCCGCAACGTCCGCCCCGCGGGTGCCCCGAAGCACATCCCGGCCGAGGGCGCCGTCGCCGTCCTGTGGCTCCCCGAACACGCCCCGACGAACACGGGCAGCCATCCCCTGCTGCCGGGGCAGTGACGCGGCGGCAGAGCGGGCGGACGGCGGGGCGGCAGGCATGCCGAGGGCCCGTGGAAGTCCGCTCCCGGCGGATCTCCACGGGCCCTCGCTCACGTTCGGCCCGGGCGGTCGGACGGTCCGCGCCGTGCGACCGCGGCTCGGACGGTCAGGCGGCCTCCGCCACGTCCTGACGTGCCTACGCCTCGCCCGCGCCGGACCGGTCCTTCGCGGCCGGTCCCGCTCCCCTCAGCGGAACCTCCTTGACGAACACCGCCGCGACCAGCGCGACCACCGCCACCACGGCGCCCAGCAGGAACGCCGAGTGCGTGCCGGCGGACACCGCGTGCTGGTAGGCCTCGCGGGCCTGGGCCGGAAGCTTGGCGAGGCTCGCCGCGTCCAGCTGCGCGGACTGCTCGGTGATCCCGCGGCCCAGGGCGCCGGCGCGCTCGGCCATCACGTGCTGGACGCGGTTGTTGAACAGCGCGCCCATGATCGCGACGCCGAAGGAGGAGCCGAGCGTACGGAAGAGGGTGGTGGACGAGGACGCCACGCCCATGTCCTTCAGCTCCACGCTGTTCTGCGCGACCAGCATGGTGATCTGCATCAGGCAGCCCATGCCCGCGCCCAGGACGGCCATGTAGAGGCCGGAGGTGAGGCGGGTGGTGCCGGTGTCCAGGAGGGACAGCAGGTACAGCCCGGTGATCATCAGGACGCTGCCGACG
This sequence comes from Streptomyces cyslabdanicus, assembly GCF_052663305.1. NCBI lineage: Bacteria > Bacillati > Actinomycetota > Actinomycetes > Kitasatosporales > Streptomycetaceae > Streptomyces > Streptomyces cyslabdanicus. The sequence goes on along the minus strand of NZ_JBQRUW010000025.1, from coordinate 29,642 downwards.
ACCGGGAAGACCTTGTAGCGGCCGCTGCTGGTGGTGACCCGGCCCGCGACCAGCGACACGACCATCATGGCGGCCAGCATCGGCAGGAGCAGCAGACCGGAGTTGGTCGCCGAGGCGCCCTGCACCGACTGCTGGTAGAGGGGCAGGAACAGCACCGCGCCGAACATCACGAAACCGGTGATGAAGCCGATCAGCGACATCAGGCTGAAGTTGCGGCTGCGGAAGATGTGCAGCGGCACGATCGGCTCGGCGGCCTTGCCCTGCCAGAGCACGAACCCGACGAGCGCGACGACGCCGATCGCGATGAGCTCCATGATCCGCGCCGAGGCCCAGGCGTACTCCGAGCCGCCCCAGGTGGTGACGAGCACGATGGAGCTGATGCCGACGGTCAGCAGCACGGCGCCCAGGTAGTCGATCCGCGCCTCGGAGCGCTTCTTCGGCAGGTGCAGCACGGCGCTGATCGCGACGAGTGCCACCGCGCCGAGCGGGAGGTTGATGTAGAAGGACCAGCGCCAGCCCCAGTTGTCGGTGATCGTGCCGCCGACCAGGGGGCCGCCGATCATCGCGAGCGCCATGACGCCGGCCATCATGCCCTGGTACTTGCCGCGCTCCCGCGGCGGTATCAGGTCGCCGATGATGGCCATCACACCGACCATCAGGCCGCCCGCGCCGAGGCCCTGGATGGCGCGGAAGCCGATCAGCTCGCCCATGTTCTGGGCCATGCCGCTCAGCGCGGACCCGAGCAGGAAGATGACGATCGAGGTCATGAAGGCGCCCTTGCGCCCGTACATGTCGCCGAGCTTGCCCCACAGCGGCGTGGACGCCGCGGTCGCGAGGGTGTAGCCGGTGACCACCCAGGACAGGTGCTGAAGACCGCCGAGCTCACCGACGATCGTCGGCATCGCGGTGCCCACGATCATGTTGTCGAGCATCGCGAGCATCATCGCGATCATGAGAGCGAGCAGGACGACCCGCACGCTCCTGGGTTGTTTGCCTGCCTGCGCCGCTTCCGGCTCGGCTTTCGCGGTCAACGCCATCCGTCCCGCTCCCCCAGTCGACTGGTACTTACTTGCCGCCCGGCAAGTTGGCTACACTCTGGAAAGTAGACCCCCAACTAGCCGGTCGTCAAGTAAGTTTTGCCGACCCACCGGCAGGCAAGGTGTCCAGGGAGCTCGAGGAGTACGAGGATGGACGTCACGATGGACGGCACGAGGCAGCAGCGCCGCGGGAACACCCGCCAGCGCATCCAGGACGTGGCACTCGAACTCTTCGCCGAGCAGGGCTACGAGAAGACCTCCCTGCGCGAGATCGCCGAGCGCCTCGACGTCACCAAGGCGGCCCTGTACTACCACTTCAAGACGAAGGAAGAGATCCTCGTCAGCCTCTTCGAGAGCCTCACACGGCCGATGGAGGACCTGATCGAGTGGGGCCGGAGCCAGCCGCACACGCTGGAGACCAAACAGGAGATCGTCCGCCGTTACGACCAGGCGCTCGCCGACGCGGCGCCGCTGTTCCGCTTCATGCAGGAGAACCAGGCGACCGTGCGGGAGCTGCGCATCGGGGACACCTTCAAGGACCGGATGCGCGGCCTGCGGGACATCATCATCGACCCGGGCGCGAGCCTGGTCGACCAGGTCCGCTGCGTCAGCGCCATCTTCACGCTGCACGCCGGGATGTTCGTCATGCAGGACCTCGAAGGCGACCCCGCGGAGCGGCGCAAGGCCGTCCTCGAGGTCGCCGTCGATCTGGTGACCCAGGCGCACCGGGGCGCGCACGCGCCCTGACACGCCATGGCCGCCCGCTGTCGTTCAGCGGGCGGCGGCATGGTGCGGCGTCGGGCCGGTCAGACGGACACGCCGTGCGAGCGCAGGTAGGCCAGCGGGTTGACCGCGGATCCGTAGTTCGGGGTGGTGCGGATCTCGAAGTGCAGGTGCGGGCCGGTGGAGTTGCCGGTGCTGCCGGACAGGGCTATGTGCTGACCGGCGGCGACGATCTGGCCGATGCGCACGTCGACACGGGAGAGGTGGGCGTACTGGGAGTACGTCCCGTTGGCGTGCTTGATGACGACGGCGTTGCCGTAGGCGGGGCCGTCGCCGGCGCCGTTGGGGCCGGCCTTGACGACGGTGCCGCCGTGCACGGCGACGACCTTGGTGCCGGTCGGCACGGCGAAGTCCTGGCCGCTGTGCTTGTGCACCCAGTGACCGCCGGCCTGGTTGAAGCCGGCGCTGAGCGCGAACTGCTTCACCGGCGCCGTCCAGGCGGCGGCCGACTGCGTGACGCCGGCGGTGGGGGCCGCCGTGGTCGCGGCGGACGCTACTCCCGCACCCATCGCGACCGAGACCCCCAGACCGGCGGCCAGGACGGCGGCGCGGGTACGGAGCTTGGTCGCACGGGCGGAACGGGACGTGGCGCGCTGGAACATCGAAACCTCTGGGGGTGGGGGGCAGGGAAGCCACCCGGACGCATGTGCCTTCGCCGGGCGGGCCATCCCTTGGTAACCCGACCGGTCACCGACGCCCAAACACCCCCACTACGACGGAAAGTAGTAAGAGCGGGTGGTGTCGTACGCCTCTTGACGTCTCCCTCATTCAGAACAAATGCCCTGAAGAGACCCCTTTCCGGACCATTCAACTGTCCCGAATATCCGCTTTTTCACCCCCTGTCCCCCACTAAGCGTCGTAGTACGCGTCGGAGTACCTGTGTGCCTTGTCACCGGAGAGCGGGGGTGGGCGCCGTTTCCGCGTGACGGGGGCCATGTGGCCCGCCTCTCACCGGGCGGCCGTATCGAACCGCGCACACACACGCGAGAGGGGCCGGTGCCCGAAGGCGCCGGCCCCTCTCGGTTGCCGCTGAGGCTTACGCCTCCTTGCTCAGGTTCGGTCCGGATCCACCGGCCGCCTGCTCGATCGGCGGGACGTCCGGCAGCGCGGACTTCTCCTCACCGCGGAAGGTGAAGGTCTGGGACTCGCCCTCGCCCTCGGTGTCCACGACCACGATGTGACCGGGGCGCAGCTCGCCGAAGAGGATCTTCTCCGAGAGCGTGTCCTCGACCTCGCGCTGGATGGTCCGGCGCAGCGGCCGGGCGCCCAGAACGGGGTCGTAGCCCTTCTTGGACAGCAGCTCCTTGGCGGACTGGGAGAGCTCGATGCCCATGTCCCGGTCCTTCAGGCGCTCGTCCACCTTGCCGATCATCAGGTCGACGATCCGCAGGATGTCGGCCGGCGTCAGCTGCGGGAAGACCACCACGTCGTCGACGCGGTTGAGGAACTCGGGCCGGAAGTGCTGCTTGAGCTCGTCCGACACCTTGTTCTTCATGCGCTCGTAGTTGGTCTTCGTGTCGCCCGAGGCGGCGAAGCCCAGGTTGAAGCCCTTGGAGATGTCCCGGGTGCCGAGGTTGGTCGTCATGATGATGACCGTGTTCTTGAAGTCCACGACCCGGCCCTGGGAGTCGGTCAGGCGACCGTCCTCCAGGATCTGCAGCAGCGAGTTGAAGATGTCCGGGTGGGCCTTCTCGACCTCGTCGAACAGGACGACCGAGAACGGCTTGCGGCGCACCTTCTCGGTGAGCTGGCCGCCCTCCTCGTAGCCCACGTAGCCGGGGGGCGAACCGAAGAGGCGGGAGACCGTGTGCTTCTCGCTGAACTCCGACATGTCGAGGGAGATCAGCGCGTCCTCGTCGCCGAAGAGGAACTCGGCGAGCGCCTTGGACAGCTCGGTCTTACCGACACCGGACGGGCCGGCGAAGATGAACGAGCCACCCGGACGCTTCGGGTCCTTCAGACCGGCGCGCGTACGGCGGATCGCCTTGGAGAGCGCCTTGACGGCGTCCACCTGGCCGATGACCCGCTTGTGGAGCTCGTCCTCCATGCGGAGCAGGCGGCTGGACTCCTCCTCGGTCAGCTTGAAGACCGGGATGCCGGTGGCCGTGGCGAGGACCTCGGCGATCAGCTCGCCGTCGACCTCGGCGACGACGTCCATGTCGCCGGCCTTCCACTCCTTCTCGCGCTTGGCCTTGGCGGCCAGGAGCTGCTTCTCCTTGTCGCGCAGGGAGGCGGCCTTCTCAAAGTCCTGCGAGTCGATCGCGGACTCCTTGTCCCGGCGGACGGCGGCGATCTTCTCGTCGAACTCGCGCAGGTCCGGCGGCGCGGTCATCCGGCGGATGCGCATCCGGGAGCCGGCCTCGTCGATCAGGTCGATCGCCTTGTCCGGCAGGAAGCGGTCCGAGATGTACCGGTCGGCCAGGGTGGCGGCCTGGACCAGCGCCTCGTCGGTGATGGAGACGCGGTGGTGCGCCTCGTACCGGTCGCGCAGGCCCTTGAGGATCTCGATCGTGTGCGGCAGGGACGGCTCGGCGACCTGGATGGGCTGGAAGCGGCGCTCCAGGGCCGCGTCCTTCTCCAGGTGCTTGCGGTACTCGTCCAGGGTGGTGGCACCGATGGTCTGCAGCTCGCCGCGGGCCAGCATCGGCTTGAGGATGCTCGCCGCGTCGATGGCGCCCTCGGCGGCACCCGCACCGACCAGCGTGTGCAGCTCGTCGATGAACAGGATGATGTCGCCGCGGGTGCGGATCTCCTTGAGCACCTTCTTCAGGCGCTCCTCGAAGTCACCGCGGTAGCGGGAGCCGGCGACCAGGGCACCGAGGTCCAGGGTGTAGAGGTGCTTGTCCTTGAGGGTCTCGGGCACCTCGCCCTTGACGATGGCCTGGGCGAGGCCCTCGACGACGGCGGTCTTGCCGACGCCGGGCTCACCGATCAGCACCGGGTTGTTCTTGGTACGGCGGGACAGCACCTGCATGACCCGCTCGATCTCCTTCTCGCGCCCGATGACCGGGTCGAGCTTGGACTCGCGAGCGGCCTGGGTGAGGTTCCGGCCGAACTGGTCGAGGACCAGGGACGTCGAGGGCGTGCCCTCGGCAGGGCCGCCGGCGGTGGCGGTCTCCTTGCCCTGGTAACCGGAGAGCAGCTGGATCACCTGCTGCCGCACCCGGTTGAGGTCGGCGCCCAGCTTGACCAGGACCTGGGCGGCGACGCCCTCGCCCTCACGGATCAGGCCGAGCAGGATGTGCTCCGTGCCGATGTAGTTGTGGCCCAGCTGGAGGGCTTCCCGGAGCGACAGCTCCAGGACCTTCTTGGCACGGGGGGTGAAGGGAATGTGGCCGGAGGGGGCCTGCTGGCCCTGGCCGATGATCTCCTCCACCTGCTGGCGGACCGCCTCGAGCGAAATCCCGAGGCTCTCAAGGGCCTTGGCGGCGACACCCTCACCCTCGTGGATCAGGCCCAGGAGGATGTGCTCAGTGCCGATGTAGTTGTGGTTGAGCATCCGGGCTTCTTCCTGAGCCAGGACGACAACCCGCCGCGCGCGGTCGGTGAACCTCTCGAACATCGTTAATCGCTCCTCAGAGCGGTCAGGCAGTGGGGGGAACTTCCCCTCCCTGTCCTTCCGCAGCTTAGTCCCGCAAGCGGGGACCGCTCATTCCAACTGCCGACACCGGACCGAGAACCAACGCTGCCTCCTGACCCTGAACGCCGACATCTGCTCCAACCTGATGGTGCGAGACGATGTTCCCGCAGGCCAGGCAGTTACCCCAGTCGCCAGTACGCCGATGGCGAACGTGAGACTCCTCTGCCCGGGTGCCGCCTGCGTGTCGCCCCCTCCCACTAGGCATGTCTTACCCGCACCGACTGACATTGCATGCCGGGTGCCCGGGTTCCCTCAGCTATGGGCGAACAACCTCGCGCCCTTTCCGAACCCCGCGAACCCCTCTCGCCCGGCACACTTCGCGCACCCATTGATACCGAGCGTAACTCCGACGGGTTTCGGGCGGTTTCTCAGGCATGGTCGGCAGTCCTTCCACGGTCCCCGTTCCGGTCCCCTCTCCCCGTGCTCCCCGTTCTCCCCGTTCTCCCCATTCCCCCCTGTCCCCGCGTCGACCGCCGGAGTCCGGCGACGCGGCGCGGCACCGGCGGCTTTGGCGGCACTGGTACGAGAACGAGCTGGGCTGGGCCACGGCGCCCGGGGCGCCGGTCCGACTTGTCGTGGGCCGCCGTTTCGACGTCCTGGACGTGCCCGCCGAGGCCGGACGTGGGGCGCTGCGCCATCTGGGGCCCGGCTCTCCGGTGGCCGTGCGGGGGGACCGGATGCGGCTGCTGGTCGCCGCGGGCAGCGCGGAGGAGCTGCCGGGGCTGCTGGAGTGGCTGGAGTGGGGCCCGTCGGCGCTGGACCTGGACGTGGTGGCGCTGGGCGCGGGCGCGCTGATGGACGCTCCGCCGCCCCCGGGCGCCGGTCCGCTCGGGCCGCGGCCGCTCAACCCCGGCCGCTCCGGTTCACAGGGGGCCGCCGTGTGGCTGCGGCCCCCCGGGGCTGGGCGCGAGGTCGAGGCCTCGCTGCCGACACTGTCGGCCGTGGGGGGTGGTGGGGGCACCCCCGATCTCGTACGCCTGGTGGACACGGTGGCGACACACGTCCACCGGATCCGGCTGCGGCGCGCGTGCGCCCAGCCGTTCCCGTTCCGCGAGGGGCTGACACAGGCCCCTGATCAGCCGTTGGCCTTCTCGTAGGCCTCGCGAATGGACGCGGGGACCCGGCCGCGGTCGTTGACCTCGTAGCCGTTCTCCTTCGCCCAGGCGCGGATCTGCGCGGTGTCCTGACCGCCGCCGGAAGCGGCGCGCGCCTTTCCGCGTCCGCCCGAAGCGCGGCCCCCGGTGCGCCGGCCGCTCTTGACGTACGGCTCGAGAAGGCCACGAAGCTTGTCCGCATTGGCGGTGGTGAGATCGATCTCGTAGGTCTTGCCGTCCAGCGCGAACGTCACGGTCTCGTCCGCCTCGCCGCCGTCGAGGTCGTCGACAAGAAGGACCTGAACCTTCTGTGCCACCGGATTTCCTTTCATCGATAACGTGAGGATCGGGGATGGTCGGTGTCCGCCGATTCGCCGTCCCCTGTTATATGCAGTGCAGCAGTACATCGGAAAGCAAACCGCTTTTGCGGGAAAAACACAAACCCCTGGGAGAGACCGGGCACTCACTCCGTCCGGAAACATGCGCGTTTCGGACATAGGGAACGCGGGCACGCCGGGCCGGGCGGAATGTGGATCACAGATGCAGAAGCATCCGGCTGTTGCCCAGGGTGTTCGGTTTCACTCGTTCGAGACCGAGGAACTCCGCGACGCCCTCGTCATAGGAACGCAGTAGCTCCGCGTACACATCGGCGTCGACGGGCGTCTCACCGATCTCCACGAAGCCGTGCCTGGTGAAGAAGTCCACTTCGAAGGTCAGACAGAATACGCGGCGAACACCGAGCCTGCGTGCCGTCTCGAGCAACTTCTCCAGCAGCCGATGTCCGACCCCGGCGCCCTTCAGGCCCGGCTTCACCGCGAGAGTGCGCACTTCCGCCAGGTCTTCCCACATCACGTGCAGTGCGCCGCAGCCGACGACCTCGGCGTTGTCGTCCCGTTCGGCGACCCAGAACTCCTGGATGTCCTCGTAAAGCGTCACCGTCGCTTTGTCGAGCAGGATGCGCCCGCGAACGTAGGCGTCCAGCAGTCGACGCACTGCGGGGACATCGCCGGTCCGGGCCCGTCGGACAGTGATGGCTTTTGCGGTCTCTTCGGGACGTTCTACGGACATGAGCGGACGCTATCGCCCGCGGCTGTCCCGTGCCGAGCCGGGGTTCTCGTCACGGGTTTCCGGAGCTCGGGCGGTATCGGGAGCGCGGGCGGTTTCCGGGACTTCGGCGGCGCCGGTTCCCCGGAGGGCGCCTTCGGCGGTGCCTTCGACGATGCGTACGGCATCCCGCAGGGCCTGCCGCTGTTCGTCACTCATCATCCCGAAGAAGGCGACCAGGGCGGCGGCGGCGTTGTCGCTCTGCGACCAGGCCTCGTTCATCAGTGCGGCGGCGTAGGCGGCGCGGGTGGAGACGGCCTCATATCGATAGGCCCGGCCCTCGGCTTCGCGGCGCACCCAGCCCTTGTGATGGAGATTGTCCAAAACGGTCATCACCGTGGTGTACGCGATGGACCGCTCCCGCTGAAGATCTTCCAGGACTTCCCGAACGGTCACCGGGCGGTTCCACTTCCACACCCGCGTCATGACCGCGTCTTCGAGTTCTCCCAGGGGCCGAGGCACAACTCAGCACCCTAGTGGGAGATCCCGGCAATGGCGTGCCGAACATACGCTTTCGGCTCAAACACGAACGAAAAGGGCGTACGGCCTTGCGATGAGGGTGTCCTCACGCGGGGGCCGTACGCCGTCGGCCGTGTCAGGCGTCGGTGGACGCGCCCGCCCCGGAGGCCTGGGGGCCGCTCTGCGCACGCGCGAGGGCGGCGTCCACGGCGGCGTCCTCCTTGGCCTTGGCGGCCCCGCCCTGGGTCTTCACGATCACCCTGACCAGAGCGATGAAGAACGCGGCCATGACGATCGGGGGAACAAGTGCGGAGACGTAGTCCATGGATCCAGAGTAGCCATGGCGGCGGGACAAACAGGGGCGGGGTGGCCCGGAGCGTCACACCGCCGCGAGGCGCTGCTGCGGCTTTCCGGAGGGCGGGCCCGGCTTGCGCCGCGGAAAGACCTCGCCCGGCGTGGGCACGGGCCGCCGGGCGGGCTTCGGCGCGGGCGCCGCCCCGGGTCGCGCGGGGGCGGGCCGCTCCCCCGGCTTCACGGCGGGCTTCGGGGCGGGCTTCCCGTCCCCACCTTCCCCGGCTTCCCCGGCTTCTCCGCCTTCCTGGCCTTCCTGGCCTCCCTGGCCTTCCTGCTGCCGCCCCTCCCGGTCGACCGGCGGCCCTCCCGCGACCGCCCGGAGCGCGCCGCGGGAGGCCCCGACGGCCGGCGGGGCGTCTCCGGCCGGCCGGAGGAGGCCGGACGGGTGGGCGGGGTCGGTCGGGTGGGCGGGGTCGGTCGGGGCGGGCGGTTCGGCGGGGACCGGCCGGACGGCCGGGACGGGACGTGCGGAACCGGGCGCGGGAGGGGGCGCCGAGGGCGGAACGAGCGTCCGGCAGCGGCGCAGGAGGGCCGCGGCGACCGGGTCGCCGCGCAGGGCGCACAGGGCGGCCAGGTCGTCGTCCGTGGGCCGGTGGCCCGCACCCAGGCACTCGGCTAGAAGCGCGAGGTAGCCGGCGGCCGCACCGGGGAGGGCGGCGCGGTACCGGGCGAGATCGGCCACCAGGAACGCGCGCAGCCGGACACCCTCGTGCATCGCCTCGTCGAGTGACTCGGCGAGCCGGCGACAGTCCTGCACGTCTTCGGTGCTGGCGGGACGGGGCTGAAGGGCGAGGGCGAGGGCGCGGCGAAGCACGAGCAGCTCCTCCGCGCCGAACGCCATGCCGCCGCGGGTTCCGTATGGCGTAGGCATAGGCCGACGATACGCGCTAATCAGACAAATTCGACATAAGGCGCGAGTGTGGCGTGTGGGGGTGTCGCCGCCCCGCTCAGAGGCGCGACACGTTCCGCTCGTAGACCAGTCGTAGCCCGATGAGGGTCAGCCACGGCTCGTGCTCGTCGATCAGCGCGGACTCGCCGAGCACCATCGGCGCCAGCCCGCCCGTCGCGATCACCGTCACGTCGTCCGGATCCTCGGCCAGCTCCCGGGCCATCCGGCTGACCACGCCGTCGACCTGCCCGGCGAACCCGTAGATGATGCCGGCCTGCATCGCCTCGACCGTGCTCTTGCCGATCACGCTGCGCGGCCGGGCCACCTCGATCTTCCGCAGCTGCGCCGCCCTGACGCCCAGCGCCTCGACGGAGATCTCGATGCCGGGCGCGATGACCCCGCCGACGTACTCCCCGCGCGCGCTGACCGCGTCGAAGGTCGTCGCCGTACCGAAGTCGACGACGATCGCCGGGCCGCCGTACAGCTCGTTCGCCGCCACCGCGTTGATGATGCGGTCGGCGCCGACCTCCTTGGGGTTGTCGAAGAGGATCGGCACGCCCGTCTTGACGCCGGGTTCGACGAGCACGGCGGGCACGTCGCCGTAGTGCCGGCGCGTCACCTCGCGCAGCTCCTGGAGCACCGACGGCACGGTCGCGCAGATCGCGATGCCGTCGATGCCCTCGCCCAGCTCGTCGCCGAGCAGCGGGTGCATGCCCATCAGGCCCTGGAGCAGCACCGCCAGCTCGTCTGCCGTGCGGCGCGCGTCGGTGGAGATGCGCCAGTGCTCGACGATGTCCTCCCCGTCGAACAGGCCCAGTACGGTGTGCGTGTTGCCGACGTCGATCGTCAGAAGCATGGCCGTCACTCCGCCTCGCGCAGGTCCAGGCCGATGTCCAGGATCGGCGAGGAGTGGGTCAGGGCCCCGACGGCCAGGAAGTCGACACCGGTCTCGGCGTACGCCCTGGCGTTCCCCAGGGTCAGCCGGCCCGACGCCTCCAGCTGCGCCCGGCCGCCGACGAGGGCCACCGCCTCCTCGCACTCGCCGGGCGTGAAGTTGTCCAGCAGGATCAGATCGGCGCCGGCGTCCACGACCTCGCGCAGCTGGTGCAGGGTGTCGACCTCGACCTCGATCGGCACGTCCGGGAAGGTCTCCCGTACGGCCTTGAAGGCCTGCCCCACACCGCCGGCCGCGACCACGTGGTTGTCCTTGACCAGGGCCGCGTCCGACAGCGACATGCGGTGGTTCACACCGCCGCCGCAGCGGACGGCGAACTTCTCCAGCGACCTGAGGCCCGGCGTGGTCTTGCGCGTGTCGCGCACGCGCCCCTTGGTGCCCTCCAGGGCGTCCGCCCAGGCGCGCGTGGCGGTCGCGATGCCGGACAGGCGGCACAGCAGGTTGAGCGCGCTGCGCTCGCCGGTCAGCAGGTCACGCGTGCGCGTGGTGACCGACAGCAGCTTCTGCCCGGCCTCGACGCGGTCGCCGTCCTCGACGTGCCGCTCGACCTCGAACTCGTCCGCGCAGACCACCGAGAGCACCGCCTCGGCGACCCTGAGGCCGGCCACCACGCCCGCCTCGCGCGCGGTGAAGTCACCCGTGGCCACGGCGTCCTCGGGGATGGTCGCGACCGTCGTCACGTCTACGCCGTGGTCCAGGTCCTCCTGGATGGCGAGGTTCGCGATGTCCTCGACCTCGAGGGGATCGAGTCCGGCGTCGGCCAGGAGCTGGGCGAGCGCGGGGTCGAGCCCGCACTCCAGGTACTCCTCGTCGGTGTCCGCGCCGCAGGCACAGCCGTCGCCGCAGCCGCCGTTCGAGGCGAGGGGAAGGTTTTCGCTGCTCACTTGTGTCACTGCTCCAGGGGACGCGGGGCCGGAGCCCCGGGGCGGGTCGGGGGGAACTCTGCGGTGTCCGTGGTGTGCACGGCGGGAGTGCTGTCGGGATTCAGCCGTACGACGATGTGGCGGCGCCAGTGGGTGTCGTCCCGCTCGGCGCGGTCCTCGCGCCAGTGGCAGCCGCGGGTCTCCTCGCGCAGCCGGGCGGCGGCGACCAGGGCACCGGCCACGCACAGGAGGTTCGTGGCCTCCCAGGTGTCGACGCCCGGCTCGGCGGTCTTGCCGTCCTCCTCCAGGGCCGAGCGGGCCTCGGTGTGCAGCCGCTCCAGCCGGCCGGCGGCCCGGGCCAGCGACGCGGCGGACCGCAGCACACCCGCTCCCCCGGTCATGATCCGCTGGATCGCGAACCGGGTCTCGGGGGCGAGCAGCGGGTGGGCGGGCGCCCCGGTGTGCGGGACGGGTTCCGGCACGCGCGCGTGCAGGCCGTTCTCCGCGTGCTCCCGCGCGATGTCGGCGGCGATGCGCTCGGCGTAGACCAGGCCCTCCAGGAGGGAGTTGGAGGCGAGGCGGTTGGCGCCGTGCACGCCCGTGCAGGCCACCTCACCGCACGCGTACAGGCCCGGCACGGTCGTCCGGCCGTGGGAGTCGGTGCGCACGCCTCCGGAGGCGTAGTGGGCGGCCGGCGCGACCGGGACGGGCTCGGCGACCGGGTCGATGCCGTGGGCGCGGCAGGCGGCCAGGATCGTCGGGAAGCGGTGCTCCCACATGTCGGCGCCGAAGTGCCGGGCGTCGAGGAACATGTGGTCGGTGCCCTGCTCCCGCATCCGTCGCGTGATGCCCTTGGCGACGATGTCCCGCGGCGCGAGTTCGGCCAGTTCGTGCTGCCCGGTCATGAAGCGCACGCCGTCGCCGTCGACCAGGTGGGCGCCCTCGCCGCGCACCGCCTCGGAGACCAGGGGCTGCTGGCCCTCGGCGTCCGCGCCGAGGAAGAGCACCGTCGGGTGGAACTGCACGAACTCCAGGTCGGAGACCTCGGCGCCCGCGCGCAGGGCGAGCGCCACGCCGTCGCCGGTGGAGACGGACGGGTTCGTGGTCGCGGAGAAGACCTGGCCCATGCCGCCGGTCGCGAGGACCACCGCGGGCGCGTGCACGGCGCCCACGCCGTCGTGCCGGCCCTCGCCCATGACGTGCAGGGTCACGCCCGCGGCGCGGCCCTCGGCGTCCGTGAGCAGGTCCAGCACGAGCGCGTTCTCGACGGTGTGCACACCACGCGCGCGCACCGCCTCGACGAGGGCGCGGGAGATCTCCGCCCCGGTCGCGTCGCCGCCCGCGTGCGCGATCCGGCGGCGGTGGTGGCCGCCCTCGCGGGTGAGCTGGATGCCGCCCTCGTCGTCGGTGTCGAAGTGCGCGCCGGTGGAGATCAGCCGCCGTACGGCGTCGGGGCCCTCGGAGACGAGGATCCGTACGGCCTCCTCGTCGCAGAGGCCGGCGCCGGCCACCAGGGTGTCGTCCAGGTGCTGCTCGGGGGTGTCGCCCTCGCCGAGGGCCGCGGCGACGCCGCCCTGGGCCCAGCGGGTGGAGCCGTCGTCGAGGCGGGCCTTGGTGACGACGACGGTCGTCAGGCCGGCCGCCTCGCAGCGCAGGGCGGCGGTGAGGCCGGCGACGCCGGAGCCGACGACCACGACGTCCGCCGTGATGGACCATCCGGGCGCGGGCGCGTGCAGTCGTATACCGGTGCTGGTCACGAGACGGCTCCCAGGGTTCCGAAGGTGAGCGGGAGGTTGTCGATCAGCCGGGTCGCCCCGATCCGCGCGGCGACGGCGAGGACGGCCTCGCCGGTGAAGTCGTCGCCGATCTCGGTGAAGTCGGACGGGTCGACCAGGGCCAGGTAGTCGAGTTCCAGCGGCGGGTCGAAGCGCGCGGCCTCGTCCAGGACCAGCTGGGCGGCCGCGCGGACGGCAGCGGCGGCGCCCGGGGAGGCCTTGGCGACGGCCGCGGCGTCGGCCGCCGCGCGGGATTCCCCGAGGGCGCTGAGGGCCTCGGCACGCGCGCGCGTGGAGGGCACTTCCCGGGCCCGCGCGCGCAGCGCCTCCTGCGCGGCGTGCCGGTCGCGGCCCGCGAACAGGGCCTGGGAGAGGGCCAGCGCGGTGTGCCGCTCCTGCGGGGAGAGGTAGCGGTTGCGGCTGGACAGGGCCAGCCCGTCGTCCTCGCGCGCGGTCGGCACGGCGACGATCTCCACCCCTGTGTTGAGGTCGCGCACCATGCGCCGGATCAGGGCGAGCTGCTGGGCGTCCTTCTGCCCGAACAGGGCCACGTCGGGGCGGGTGAGGTGCAGCAGCTTGGCGACGACGGTGAGCATGCCGTCGAAGTGCCCGGGCCGGCTGGCGCCCTCCAGCCGCTCGCCCATGGGTCCGGCGGTGATCCTGACCTGCGGCTCGCCGTCGGGGTAGACCTCTTCGACGGACGGCGCGAACACGGCGTCGGCACCCGCCTGACCGGCCACCTTGAGGTCGGCCTCCAGGGTGCGCGGGTAGCGGTCGAGGTCCTCGCCCGCACCGAACTGGAGCGGGTTGACGAAGACGGTGACGATCACGAAGCCCTCGTCGCCGACGTGTGCGCGGGCCGCGCGGACCAGGGTGGCGTGGCCCTCGTGCAGGGCGCCCATGGTCATCACGACGGCGGTGCGGCCCCGGGCCGCGTGGTGGTCGCGCACGGACGTCAGGTCACCCACCGTGGGAGCGAGTTCGAGCATGCGACGGCTCATCGGTCTTCACCGTTCTCGGGGTTCTCGGGCAGGTTCGTGCTCCCGGCGAGTACCCCTAGCAGGTCCTCGGCCAGTTCGGGCTTGAGCAGCCCGTGGGCGAGCGCGCGGTCGGCGGTGGCGCGGGCCATCGCCAGGTAGCCGGCGACGGTCTGCGGAGCGTGCCGGCGCAGTTCGGCGACGTGGGCGGCGACCGTACCCGCGTCGCCCCGCGCGACCGGGCCGGTCAGGGCCGCGTCGCCGGAGCGCAGCGCGTTGTCCAAAGCGGCGCCCAGGAGCGGGCCGAGCATCCGGTCGGGGGCCTCGACGCCGGCCTCGCGCAGCAGTTCCATGGACTGGGCGACCAGCGTCACCAGATGGTTGGCGCCGAGGGCGAGCGCCGCGTGGTACAGCGGCCGCATCTCCTCGGCGATCCACTCCGGCTCGCCGCCCATCTCGATGACCAGGGCCTCGGCGGCCAGCCGCAACTCCTCGGGAGCGGTGACGCCGAAGGAGCAGCCGGCCAGCCGCTGCACGTCGACGGGCGTGCCGGTGAAGGTCATCGCCGGGTGCAGGGCCAGCGGCAGCGCGCCCGCGCGCAGGGCGGGGTCCAGCACCTTCGCGCCGTACCGCCCGGAGGTGTGCACGAGCAGCTGCCCGGGCCGTACGGCGCCGGTCTCGGCGAGGCCGGCGACCAGTCCGGGCAGGGTGTCGTCGGGCACGGTGAGCAGCACCAGGTCGGACCGTTGGAGCACGTCGGCGGGCGGCACCACGGGCACGTCGGGGAGCATCAGCCCGGCCCGCCGCCTGGAGGTGTCGGAGACCGCGGAGACGGCCACCGGACGGTGCCCGGCGAGCTGGAGGGACGCGGCGAGCGCGGGGCCCACCCGGCCGGCGCCGACGACACCGACGGCGAGCCGCGCGGGGCGGTCCCTGGGGTCTGCTTGTTGGCTACTACTCACGCGACGGTGACCTTCCCGTTCCAGTCCGCTCGGGGTACCGGACGATTTCTCGTCATGTTAACGCGATCGGTTCCGGGGCAGTCCGGTCGTCCCCGGCCCGTGCGACCGCCGCACGCCGCGGGACGGACCACGGGACGGGAGACGACCGGCCGCGGGGAAATTCGGGTACCCGCCGAGTCCCCGGACGCGCGATGATCCCGGGCATGAGTGATACGGCGGAGCAGGACGCACGGGACGCGCGGTTCGAGGACCGGGCCTCGGACGGGGAGCGGGCCTCGGACGACAAGCCGGTCCCGGAGGGGGAGCAGGTCTCGGACGACGGGGAGCAGGTCTCGGACGACGAGCGGCGCAAGCGGCTCCGGGAGCGGCGCGCAGCCGCGTGCCGAAGCGCGAAGCACGTGCTGGCGCGCCCCGGGTTCCTGGGGACGCTCCGGGAGCGGCTGGCGCTGCTGGACGGGGCGCGGGAGGTGTACGACCTCGACGAGGCGTCGGACATGTACGGCAACGGCATCGTCGAGGCCCTGGAGGACAAGGTCGCCGGCCTGCTCGGCAAGGAGGCCGCCGCCTTCTTCCCGACCGGCACGATGGCCCAGCAGGTGGCCCTGCGCTGCTGGGCGGGCCGCACCGGTGTCCCCGCGGTCGCGCTGCACGCGCTGGCCCATCCCGAGGTGCACGAGCGGCACGCCCTGAGCGAGGTCGCCGGACTGCGTCCGGTGCATGTGACGAGCGAGCCCCGCCAGCCGACCCCCGAGGAGGTGCGCGCCCTCGACGAGCCCTTCGGGACGCTGATGCTCGAACTGCCCCTCAGGGACGCCGGCTTCCTGCTGCCCACATGGGAGGAGCTCGTCGAGCTCGTGGACGCGGCACGCCGGCGGGACGCGACGGTGCACTTCGACGGAGCGCGCCTGTGGGAGTCCACCGTGCACTTCGGCCGGCCGCTGGACGAGATCGCGGACCTGGCCGACAGCGTGTACGTGTCGTTCTACAAGTCCCTCGCCGGTTACGGCGGCGCCGTGCTCGCCGGTCCGAGGGACCTGGTGGAGGAGGCCAAGGCCTGGCGGCACCGGTACGGCGGCAACGTCTTCCAGCAGTTCCCGACGGCGCTGTCGGCACTGGTCGGACTGGAGCGGGAGCTGCCCCGGCTGCCGGAGTACGTGCGGCACGCGCGCGTGGTGGCCGCCGCGCTGCGCGAGGGGTTCGCCGCGGCCGGGCTGCCGTGGAGCCGCGTCCACCCGGCCGAGCCGCACACCCACGAGTTCCAGGTCTGGCTGCCGTACGGGGCCGACGCGGTGGCCCGGGCCGCGATCCGGACCGCCGAGGAGACGGGCACGATGCTCTTCGCCGGCGGCTGGGACGCCCCGGTCCCGGGCCTGGCCCGCACGGAGGTCTCCGTCCGGGCCGAGGGCCTGGGATGGACCGCGGAGGACGTACGCGCGGCGGTGGCGGACTTCACCGCCCGCCTCCACGAGGAGACCGACGGCTAGTGCCGCACCGCTCCCGGCACGCCACGCCCGCCCACGGCCCGGCCGCCTGCTCACCGACGCCGGCCGTGCGACACCGGCCGCACGCAGCCGACGGCACGGGCGGGCCGCCGTGTCGTCGGCAGGCCCCGGGCCGGGCCAGGCGTCCCGGCGCCCGCGCCGAGCCCGCAGGCGTCGGGCGTAGGCAGCGGGCTCGGCACGGGTGGCCGTCCTGGGGGCAGGAGGGCCCCCGGGAGGGGGAGCCACGGGAGGCCGCCGTGCGCGCAGGTCGGGTCTGGGCCAGGCCCGGGCATCCGTGGCACCGGCAGTGCCGCGTTGTCAGTGGGTGCGGGCACCATGGGGGCATGAGTGTGCGGATCGACATCGCGGGGCTGCGGCAGGAGAGAGTGGCCGTCGTGCCCGCGCCCCTGGCCGAGCTGTGCATGGCGCTGCACGTGCTGTCCGAGCCGGGGCACCACCCCGGTCTCCAGGGCTGGGTGACCGGCGTCACCGCCGGGCTCGACTCGCATCTGGCCGACCGGATGTGCGAGGCGGACTTCCTGTGGCGGACGACCTTCTCCGACCTCTTCCTGCCGTGCGCGGGCATACCCGGCGGCTCCACGCTCCCGGGCGCGACCCTCGCCGACGACCTGGACATCCTCGACAAGCTGTCCGACGAGCAGTTCGTGGACGCCGCCCTGGAGTTCACCTGCGCCCTGCCGTACGGCCTGCCGGGCCCGGGCCCGCTCGCCGACGCCGGGCTGCGCCGCCGCGCCCTGGAGCTGGCCGCCGCGCGCGGGCCGCAGCAGGTGCGCTTCACCGAGCGGCTGCTCGCCGACCCGCCGCGCATCAGGGCCTGGCTGCGGCAGTTCCTGGAGGACTGCGACGAGGCGTTCTTCGCGCAGACCTGGTCCCGGCTGCACCGGCAGCTCGCGGCCGACACCCGGCACAAGACGGAGCTGCTGCGCCGCAGGGGCCTGGCCGAGGCCCTGTCGGCGGTGTCCCCGGCGGTGGCGCTCGACGAGGCGGCCGGCCGGATCACCGTCGACAAGCTGGGCGAGGGCCGCACGGCCACGGCGGAGGGCGGCCTGCTGCTCGTACCGACGAGCCTGGGCCGGCCCCATCTGATGGTGCTGCACCGGTACGGCTGGCAGCCGGTGCTGCACTACCCGGT
This sequence comes from Streptomyces cyslabdanicus, assembly GCF_052663305.1. NCBI lineage: Bacteria > Bacillati > Actinomycetota > Actinomycetes > Kitasatosporales > Streptomycetaceae > Streptomyces > Streptomyces cyslabdanicus. Next base: position 12,116 of record NZ_JBQRUW010000025.1, on the reverse strand, counting down.
CGGCTCCCCGGAGCTGGCCGCCCCGCCCTCGGTGGAGCAGCTGACCCTGCGCATGACCGCCCTGTCCCACCCGGTGCGGATGCGGCTGTGCCGCAGCCTGGCCCGCAGCGCGTTCACCACCAGCGAGCTGGCCCAGGTGCACGGCATGACCGCGCCGGAGATTTCCCGGCACCTGAGCGTGCTGAAGAAGGCGGGCCTGGTCACCACCCGGCGCCGGGGGCGCTACGTGCTCCACCAGCTGGACGTCACCACGGTCGCCCGGCTGGGCAGCGACTTCCTCGAAGGGGTGCTCCGCTAGGGCGTGTTGCGCGGGTCCTGGTCTTCCGGGCCGGGCAGGCGGCGGGGGCCGTCGAACCGGATGTGCCGGACGCCGACCTTCGCCTGCCGCAGCCGCGTCCGCAGCGGGCCCTCGGTGTTGGGCCGCAGCGTCAGGCCGGCCAGGACGGCTATCCGGTCCGCGGTCTTCGGCACGGTCGAGTGGTCGGTCCACAGGTGCTCGGCGAACTCCGGCGCGCGCAGCCGCTCGAGGCAGTCGTCGAGCTGCCGCACGGCCCAGCTCTCCCTGCCCGCGGCGACGTTCTTCCCGGCGACATACCCGACGAGGTGTCCGAACCCCCGCTCCCGCAGCCGCTTCAGCACGGTCTCGCGTTCCGCGAGGAGCGTGAAGTGCCGTACGTCGTGGCCCAGTTCGCGCAGCCGCCCGACAGTTTCGGCGAACTGGCCGGCGTCGGTGACGGTCATGGGGGCGATCACGACCCCCTCGCGCCGGGTGAGGGCGAGGTCCAGGACCTCCACCACCCCTTGCCGCCAGGACGCCAAGTCCCGGAAGTCCTCGCGCAGTTCGGGCGGCAGCATGCGGCGCAGGCCGAACCCGGCGTGCTCGGGGTCGCAGACGACACTGCCGGGCAGACGGCGCTGGATCTCGTGTGCGGTCTGTGTCTTGCCGCCCCCGAAGGGGCCGTTGATCCACAGGAGCATGCGCAGACCTTACCGACGGCCGGGGACGCCGTTCAGCCGTGTCCGCCGGCCCGGACGAGCCCCGTCTCGTAGGCCAGGACCACCACCTGCACCCGGTCCCTCAGCCCCAGCTTGGTCAGGATGCGGCCCACGTGGGTCTTCACCGTCGCCTCGGACAGCACCAGCCGGGCGGCGATCTCGCCGTTCGACAGGCCCTGCGCGACCAGGACCATGACCTCCCGTTCGCGCTCGGTGAGCCGTTGGAGCTCCTTGTGCTGCGGCTCCTTGCCGCCCGTGGGCAGCATCGGGGCGAACCGGTCGAGCAGGCGGCGGGTGGTGGAGGGGGCGACGACGGCGTCACCGCTGTGCACGGAGCGGATCGCGGCCAGCAGGTCGCCGGGCGGCACGTCCTTGAGCATGAATCCGGAGGCACCCGCCTTCAGCCCGGAGAAGGCGTACTCGTCGAGGTCGAAGGTGGTCAGGATGAGCACCTTCGGCGGGTCGGGCTCGGAGCAGATGCGGCGCGTGGCCTCCACCCCGTCCAGCTTCGGCATGCGCACGTCCATCAGCACCACGTCGACGGCGGTGGCGCGCAGCACCTGGAGTGCCTCGACGCCGTCGCCCGCCTCCGCGACGACCTCCATGTCCGGCTGGGCGGCGAGCACCATCCGGAATCCGGTGCGCAGCAGCACCTGGTCGTCGACGAGCATCACGCGGATCGTCATCGGGGTCCTCTTCCATTCGGTCGTCGGCGGGTGGGGCGGGTGCGTGACAGGTGTCAGCAGGATGTGCGCCGGCGTCAGTGCACCGGTTTGAGCGGCAGCAGGACGCTGATGCGGAAGCCGCCGCCGGGGCGCGGACCCGCGTCCAGGGTGCCGCCCACCATGCCGACGCGTTCGCGCATGCCGATCAGACCGTGCCCCCGGCCGTCGGCGCCGCCCTCCTCGTACAGCTCGTGCGGTGCGCCCTGGCCGTCGTCCTCGACGAGCAGTCCGAGGCCGTCGTCGAAGTAGACCAGGCGCACGCTCGCGCCCGCGTTCGGCCCGCCGTGCTTGCGGGTGTTGGTGAGGGCCTCCTGCACGATGCGGTACGCGGTGAGCTCGACCCCGCTGGGCAGCGGGCGCGGGGTGCCCTCGATCCTGAAGTCGACGGGCAGGCCGGAATCCCGGCACTGCTCGACGAGATCCTCGATCTGGTCGACGTCGGGCTGCGGCACGTACTCGCCGCTCTCCTGGTGCTCGCCGGTGCGCAGCACGCCCAGCAGGCGGCGCATCTCGGCGAGGGCCTGGCGACCGGTGGAGGAGATCGTCTCCAGGGCCTTCCTGGCCTGGTCGGGCGCGGCGTCCAGGACGTAGGCGGCGCCGTCGGCCTGCACCACCATCACCGACACGTTGTGCGCGACCACGTCGTGCAGCTCGCGCGCGATCCGGGCCCGCTCGGCGGCGACCGCGACCTTGGACTGCGCCTCGCGTTCCTTCTCCAGACGGGCGGCGCGCTCCTCCAGCTGCGCGAAGTAGGCGCGGCGGGTGCGCATGGAGTCGCCGAGCACCCAGGCGAGGGCGAACGGCACCGTCTGGAAGACGGTTATCGCGACGTTGCCCAGGGCGCTCGCGTCGTGCTGCGGCCAGTGCATCTGCGCGAGGGTCGCCGCGCACAGCCCGCCGGCCAGGGCGAACCGGGAGGCCCAGCGGGTGCCGATCGCGGCGACCGTGTAGATGATCACCAGCATGGCGAAGTTGGCGACCATCGTCTCGACGTCCAGGACGAGCTGTGCCACACCCGCCGCGCCCGCCAGCACCAGCATCTTCTCGGGCTCCCGGCGGCGCAGTGCGACGACCACGCAGAGCACGAAGGACAGCGCCAGGGCCGCACCGACCGAACCGTGGTGGCCGGGCGTCCCGTTGATCCTCGACACGCTCGCGCCGGAAAGCCCGAGGAGGATGAGGGCCCAGAAGCCGTCCACCCACGTCGGGTGCCTGCGGAGGAAGTCATAGAGGCGCTGCACGTAACCCAGAGTAGGGAAGCGCCACTGGTGCAGGGGTCAACCGAAGGGCCGATCCGCACGGGGTCCTCGTACTCCCCAAGGTGGATGCAGTGATCACTTGTGCGCCTCGCTCCGGCGGACGGACCCTAGGCTGTCGGGGTGGCGGACGACACGGCGGACAGCACCGCGCGCACCACGGCGCGGAACGCGGCGGGCGGCCGCGCCGAGGAGTGGCGCGGCTGGGGGGCGGCGACCGAGGAGGCCCTGTACGGGCCGGACGGCTTCTACCGGCGGCCCGAGGGGCCGGCCGGTCACTTCCGTACGTCCGTGCACGCCTCGCCGCTGTTCGCTCGGGCCGTGGCGCGGCTGCTGTGCCGGGTCGACCGGGCGCTGGGCCGCCCGGCGGCGCTCGACTTCGTCGACATGGCGGCGGGGCGGGGCGAGCTGGCCGCGGGCGTGCTCGCGTCGCTGCCGGCGGACGTGGCGGCACGCACGCGCGTGCACGCGGTCGAGATCGCCGCCCGGCCGGAGGGCCTGGACGACCGGATCGCGTGGTCGGGGCAGGCCCCGCGGCGGATCACCGGGCTGCTGTTCGCCAACGAGTGGCTGGACAACGTGCCGGTGGAGGTCGCGGAGGTGGACGCCGCGGGCGTACCCCGGCAGGTCCTCGTACGGCGGGACGGCGCCGAACGGCTCGGGGAGCCGGTGTCGGGCGCGCAGGCACGGTGGCTGGCCCGGTGGTGGCCGCTGCCCGCCGAGCAGGGCCTGCGCGCGGAGATCGGGCTGCCCCGCGACACCGCCTGGGCCGCCGCCCTCGCGCGCGTCGAACGGGGCCTGGCGGTCGCCGTGGACTACGCGCACACGGCCGGCGCGCGACCACCCTTCGGAACGCTCACCGGCTTCCGGGAGGGCCGGGAGACGGCGCCGGTGCCGGACGGATCGTGCGACATCACGGCGCACGTGGCCCTGGACGCGTGCGCCGCGTGCGCGCCTGCGGGAGCCCGCCTGCTGACGCAGCGCGAGGCCCTGCAGGCCCTGGGAGTCACCGGCGCACGTCCCCCGCTCGCTCTCGCCTCCACGCGCCCCTCCGAGTACGTGCGCGCCCTCGCGCGCGCCGGGGAGGCCGCCGAGCTCACCGCGGCGGGCGGGCTCGGCGACTTCGGCTGGCTGGCACAGGCGGCCGGCCTCGCCGAGGCGGACGCGGCGGCCCTACTTGTCGATGTCCCCGACCACGAAGAACATTGACCCCAGGATGGCCACCATGTCCGCCACCAGCGTGCCCGGCAGCAGCTCGGTGAGCGCCTGGATGTTGTTGTACGACGCCGAGCGCAGCTTCAGCCGGTACGGGGTCTTCTCGCCCTTGCTGACCAGGTAGTAGCCGTTGATGCCGAGCGGGTTCTCGGTCCACGCGTAGGTGTGCCCCTCAGGCGCCTTGAGGACCTTCGGCAGCCGCTGGTTGATCGGGCCGGGCGGCAGGTCGGCCAGCCGGTCCAGGCAGGCGTCGGCGAGGTCCAGCGCGTTGTGGGTCTGCTCCAGCAGGCACTCGAAGCGGGCCAGGCAGTCGCCCTCCTGCCGGGTGACCACCTTCAGGGTGTCCTGCACCTGCCCGTACGCCAGGTACGGCTCGTCGCGGCGCAGGTCGAAGTCGACGCCCGAGGCGCGCGCGATGGGGCCGCTCACGCCGTAGGCGTGCACGGCCCGCGGCGTCAGGACGCCCACGCCCCGGGTGCGTCCCCGGAAGATCTCGTTGCCGAGCACCAGGTCGTCGAAGACGTCCATGCGCGAGCGCACGGCGGCCACCGCGGCACGCGCGCGCGTGGCCCAGCCGGCCGGCAGGTCCTCCTTCAGACCGCCGACCCGGTTGAACATGTAGTGCATCCGGCCGCCGGAGACCTCCTCCATGACGTTCTGGAGGACCTCCCGCTCCCGGAACGCGTAGAAGACCGGGGTGATGCCGCCCAGCTCCAGCGGGTAGGAGCCGAGGAACATCAGGTGGTTGAGCACCCGGTTCAGCTCGGCGAGCAGGGTGCGCGTCCACACCGCGCGCTCGGGCACCTCCATGCCGAGCATCCGCTCCACGGCGAGGACCACGCCCAGCTCGTTCGAGAAGGCCGACAGCCAGTCGTGGCGGTTGGCCAGCATGATGATCTGGCGGTAGTCCCGGGCCTCGAACAGCTTCTCGGCGCCGCGGTGCATGTAGCCGATCACCGGCTCCGCGCGCGTGATGCGCTCACCGTCCAGCACCAGCTTCAGCCGCAGCACGCCGTGCGTGGACGGGTGCTGCGGCCCGATGTTGAGCACCATGTCGGTGCTCTCCGCGGCGCCGCCGATCCCGACCGTGGTCTCCGTCGTAGGAGTCATGGACACAGTGTCTCGTACGTACGCTTGCCCCATGGAAACGGGGAGCCGGGAGGACGAACGGGCGGCGGCCGGGGACGAGCCGGCGTGGCGGGCGTTGCCGCGCGGCCTCCTGCGCATGCGCCGGCTGCTGCTGGTGGTGTGGATGGGCCTGTTCGCCCTGGCCGCGGGACTGCTGCCGGGCCTGCTGGCCGGGCCTGCCTGGTCGGGGTTCGCCCTGCTGCCGCTGGCGCCGGCGGCATGGGGCTGGGTGCTGCTCGGCCGCAACTGGCGCTCGTGGCGGTACACCGAGCGCGCCGACGACCTGCTGATCAGCCGGGGCGTGCTGTGGCGCGCGGAGACCATCGTGCCGTACGGGCGGATGCAGCTGGTCGAGGTCACCTCCGGGCCCGTCGAGCGGCACTTCGGGCTGGCCACCGTGCAGCTGCACACGGCAGCCGCCGCGACCGACGCGACCATCCCCGGCCTCGACCCGGCCGAGGCGGAACGGCTGCGCGACCGGCTCACCGAACTCGGCGAGGCACGATCGGCGGGGCTGTGACGGCGGCGGGGGGCGAGGACGCCGTACGCGAAGAGGCGGTGAGCGACGGCGGCACACCCGATCAGGCCGTGAGCGGCGCCGCCCTACGCGAGGAGCGGCCCGTGACCGAGCGGCGGCTGCATCCCGTCACGCCCCTGAGACGGGCGTGGGCGCCGGTCGCCGTCCTCACGGGCTGGGCCGTGCACGACCCCGCCCAGGCGCAGCGGCACCTGACGCGGCTGACGACGACCACGCTGCTGGTCGGGCTCGCGGTCGTCATACCCGTGGCCGCCCTCTACGGCTTCCTGTCCTGGTGGTTCACGCACTTCGCGGTGACCGACACCGAACTGCGCATCCGCACCGGGCTGTTCTTCCGCCGCACCGCGCACATCCGGCTGGAGCGGATCCAGGCCGTGGACGTCACCCGGCCGCTGCTCGCGCGGGTCGCGGGTGTGGCCAAGCTGAAAATCGACGTCATAGGGACGGACAAGAAGGACGAACTCGCCTTCCTCGGCGAGGAGGACGCCCGGGCGCTGCGCGCCGAACTGCTCGCCCGCGCGGCCGGGTTCGCGCCCGAGACGGCGCACGAGGTCGGTGAGGCACCGGCGCGGGAACTGGTGCGCGTACCCGCGCGCGTGATCGCCGTCTCGCTGCTGCTGACCGGCGCGACCTGGGGTTCGCTCGTCGCCGCGGCCGTCGTGCCGCCGCTGCTGTGGCTGGCCACCCACAGCCTGTGGACGGTGCTCGCCGCCGTCGTGCCCCTGCTCGGCAGCGCCGTGGCGAACAGCGGGGGGCGCTTCGCCGCCGAATACGACTGGGTCGTGAGCGAGTCGCCCGACGGGCTGCGGATCGACCGGGGGCTGCTGGACCGCACGCACGAGACGGTGCCGCCGGGGCGGGTGCAGACGGTCCGGATCGTGGAGCCCTTGCTGTGGCGGTGGCGCGGCTGGGTGCGGGTCGAGCTGGACGTCGCCGGGTCGTCGAACTCCGTACTGCTGCCGGTCGCTCCGCGGAAGGTCGCCGAATCGGTGATCGCCCAGGTCCTGCCCGGGGTGACGGTGCCGCAGGCCGCCGGCCTGCTCCGGCCGCCGCGGCGTGCCCGGTGGTGCGCGCCGGTGTGGTGGCGCGGGCACGGGATCGCCGTCACCGACGCGGTGTTCGCCGCGCGGCACGGGCTGTTGCGGCGCCGGCTCGCGCTGGTGCCGCACGCGAAGGTGCAGAGCGTGCGGCTGCGGCAAGGGCCGTGGCAGCGCGTGTGGGGCCTCGCCGTGGTGCACGTGGACAACGGGGCCGACAGGACCGTGACGGCCCGTCTGCGGGACGCGCGGGAGGCGGCCTCGCTGCTGCGGGCCCAGGCGGAGAGGTCACGCACGGGCCGCCGGAGCGCGCGACCGGACCGGTGGATGACCTGACCGCCGAACGAACCGAGCGGTGGACGACCTGAGCGGTGGACGACCTGAGCGCGACGCCGGGGGGGGTGCCCGGCGTCGCGGAAGGGGCGTCAGGAGGCGGCGGTGCGCAGTCCCGGAAGGTCGATCCGTTCCGTCTCGTCATGGGCCGTCAGGTCGATGATCTGACGGTCGGCGGTCGACGCGTCGGCGTCGGCCGGCTTGTACTGGGACTCGGCCTCCGCCTTGTGCAGCGCGAGCGCCTCCTGGCCCACGACGTCGACGAGGTCGTCGTTCTGGACGGTGCCCGGCTCGGTGGCCGACGTGTCCTTCTTCGTGCCGAAGAAGTCGAAGCCGCCCTCGACCAGCGGGCGCCGCGCGGGCGCGGCCGGTACGACGGCCACCGCGGTCGGCACGGCGAAGTGCCCGTAGGGCAGCCGCGGCGCGGGCCGGGCCGGCTCGACCGCCCTGGCGGAGGGGGCGGGTGCGCCCTGCTCGCCCGGATCGGCCGCGGTGGTCCCGGCGGCGGATTCGGCCACCTCGGTCGCCTCGGTCGACGCAGTCGCCTCGGTCGCCTCGGCCGGGGCATCCCGGTCGGCGGAGTCGGCCGACTCGGACGACTCGGACGGCTCCGTCGAGCCGGTCGGCTCGGACATGGCCACAGCGTGCTCGGACGTCTCGCCCGGCCCGGTCTCCCGCTCGGGGTCCGGGTCGGCGTCGCCGCCCGCCGGTACGACCGTCTCCCGCACCGGATCGGCCTGCGACCCGGCGTCGTCCTCGCCGGCCGGGTCAGTCGTCACGGTCTCGTCCGTCCGCTCCGCCCTGGCGCCGGCCTTGCCCAACCGCGACAGCGCGGCCTCGGCGCGCAGGTACAGCTCGGATCCCTCCGGGGAGAACACGCCGGGGGCCGCGGCCTCCGGCTGCTTCTCGGCGGGGCCGCCGCCGGCGGCCCCGGTGGCGAGCGCCGCCGACTCGTGCGTGCCCCTGCCCTCGACATCCGCGACGTCCGGGGCTGCCGTCGGCGCGGCGGGCAGCGCGAGCATGTCGGAGCCGCTCTCGATCTCCAGCAGCCGGCGGCCCTCCAGCGCGCTCGCGCGCTCGGTCTCCGCCGTGGCGTACCGTCGCAGCAGTGCCGCGTGCTCGTTGCGCAGCCCCTGGAGTTCCGCGCGCCTGGCGCGCAGCTTCTGCTCGAGGCGGCCGCGCAGTTCGCGGGACTCCTCGAGGTCGGTCTCGAGTTCGGCGACCCGTTCCTCGAATCGCCACTCGTCGCTCGCACGCGCGCGCGTGAGATCGGCCACCCGCTGTCCGGCCTGCAGGTCCCAGCGGCGCATGACGACCGCGCCGAGAACAGTGGTCACCGCGGCGGTTCCGGCGAGCGACCGCAGCACCACCGCGTCCGTGAACACCCAGGGACCGAGAGCGAAGACGACAGCGACGCCGGCGATCGCCGAAGGAGGCAACAGCCTGTGCAGGGGTGGGGAATGGCGGTGACGTCCACGTGACATGGCCAGAAACTTACCGCGCGTACGCGAATCATGCCGGGCCGCCCCGCAAAAAGACAGCCGTAACGAAACCTTCCTGCGTCAGCGGGAGTTCCGACCGTGTTTTTCTTGACTTCTTCCCGCGCCTTCCCGCGACTTCCGGAGCCGTTTCAGCAAGATCGTTTTCAGCGGTCGCCCAGCAGGCCGCTCATCCACTGCAACGCCGCCGGGATCTCGCGCCGCCAGGTGTTGAAGTTGTGGCCGCCGCTGTCGAGGATGATGGACGCGATCCGGGTCCTGTTCGTCGCCTTCACCGCGTTGATGAACCTGAGCGTCGACCGGTAGTTGCCCTCGCCGACCTTGCTGCTGGTGACCAGCAGCGAAGTGTTGGGCGCCGGCCGGTGCTTGATGCTCCACAACAGATCGGCGCGGTTCCGCAGATTGCTGTCCTTGTGGAAAAGATCGCCCGTGGTCGGATCAGTGGGCGCCTTGTAGTACGGGGACAGGCCCGCGCCCGCGGCATAGACCTCGGGATGGTGCATCGCGAGTTTCAGCGCGCAGTAACCGCCCGTGGAGTCGCCGACGATGCCCCAGCTGCCCGGTTTCCTTCCGACCCGGTAGTGCGCGAGAACCGCGTCCGGCAGATCCTTGGCGAAGAACGACTCGGCCTGCGGGCCGCCCGGGATGTCCACGCACTCCGTGTCACGCGGCGGGGCCACCGTCGGCCGCAGCATCACCAGGATCATGGGCTGCATCCGCCCGGTCCTGGCGAGTTCCTGCGCGGTGTACGGGTAGCGCAGCTTGCTGATCAGCGCCTGCGCGGTGCCCGGGTAGCCGGTGAGGACCACGGCCGCCGGGAAGGTGCGGGTCTGGTACCGCGGCTGGAAGTACTCCGGCGGCAGGTAGACGTACGCGGGCGTGCCGATGTGGGTCGTACGGCCCACGATGCCGACCTCCTGGATCTGGCCGGAGACGTCCGGCCGGTCGCCGTCGCCCAGCCGCACCTGCTGGGTGTCGATCACCCGGAGGGGGCCGCCGGCACCGCCGCGCGTCGAGCCGTCCATGACGACCCCCGGGGTGTTCTCCTGCCCGAGCAGGTCCGCCCAGCTGGCGTAGAAGCCGAAGGCCTGGTTGGCGGCGAGTCCGACGCAGGCGAAGAGCACCACCTGGGTGGCCAGCAGCAGGCCGACGCGGCCGGTCACCGCACGCCAGGTACGGCGGGCCAGGCGCGGCCAGAGCCACACCGTGCCGACGAACAGCAGCACGGCGCAGAGGACCGCCAGTACCAGCACTTTGTTGCTCGTGAGACCCATGGGCTCTTTCCTGCCTGAACTTCGCGCCCAGGGCCCGCCGACGCGTCCTTGCGAGGGCTTGCCCTGGGCTTTCCCTGCCCTTTGTCCCGACTTTCCGGTGGGGAGTGAACCTTTCTCCCCGAGACACCGTCCTAGAGGGCGCAATGTCGCCGGATGCCCGGATCGGCACCGGATTCAAGGTCTCTCGCAGAACTACGGGATGCGATGTCTGTCAGGGTAGATGGGGAAATGTCGGACGGGGTTCCGCGCCGATCGAGCAGGGTGCGGCGCATACTGCGCGGCCCACGCCCCGAGGCCGTCCCCGCGCTGGTCGCCAGGGCCTGCGCGGTCGTCGGCCTCCTGGACATCGCCGCGGGTGTCTTCCCGCGCTTCCGGCACAGCCGCATGCACGCCCTGGCCGAGGTGCTGCCGGGCTCGTTCGGGCCGTTCGCCGCGGCGCTCTCGCTCAGCGTGGGCGTACTGCTGCTGCTGCTCGCGCACGGCCTGAGGCGGCGCAAGCGGCGGGCCTGGCGCGCGGCCGTGGCCCTGCTGCCGGCCGGCGCGGCGGCGGAGTTCGTCTACCGGCACTCCGTCGTCGGGGTGGTCATCTCGCTGGCGCTGCTCGCGCCGCTGCTGGTTCACCGCGGCGAGTTCGCCGCGCTGCCGGACCCTCGCAGCCGCTGGCGGGCGCTGGCCAACTTCGTCCTCATGAGCGCCGGCTCGCTGGCTCTGGGCATGATCATCGTCAGCGTGCACACGCACCGCATGGTCGGCGACCCCAGCGTGGCGGACCGGCTGACCCATGTCCTCTACGGCCTGACCGGCTTCGAGGGCCCGGTGGACTACCGGGGCAGCACCTCCTGGACCGTCGCCTTCTCCCTCGGCGCCCTCGGCTGGCTCACCGCGGTCACCACCGCCTACCTGGCCTTCCGCCCCGAGCATCCGGCGGCGCGGCTGACCGAGGAGGACGAGACCAGACTGCGCGAGCTGCTGGCCCGGCACGGCGCCCGCGACTCCCTCGGCCACTTCGCGCTGCGCCGCGACAAGGCGGTCGTGTTCTCCCCCAGCGGCAAGGCGGCGGTGACGTACCGCGTCGTCTCCGGCGTGATGCTCGCCAGCGGCGACCCCATCGGCGACGTCGAGGCCTGGCCGGGCGCCATCGAGCGCTTCATGGACGAGGCCAAGGCCCACTCCTGGACGCCCGCCGTGATGGGCTGCTCCGAGACCGGCGGCGAGGTGTGGACGCGGGAGACCGGCCTGGACGCCCTGGAACTGGGCGACGAGGCGGTGGTCGACGTCGCGGATTTCTCGCTCGCCGGACGTGCGATGCGCAACGTCCGCCAGATGGTCAAGCGCATCGAGCGAGCCGGCTACGAAACACGGGTGCGGCGCATCCGTGACCTCGGCGACACCGAGCTGGAGCGCGTCCGGCGGGCCGCCGAGGACTGGCGCGGCACCGACACCGAACGCGGCTTCTCCATGGCCCTCGGCCGGATCGGCGACCCGGCCGACGGCGACTGCCTCATCGCCACCGCCCACAAGCAGGACGCGGAGCCGGGCGAGTACGGCGATCTGAAGGCGATCCTGCACTTCGTGCCCTGGGGCGGGGACGGTGTGTCCCTGGACCTGATGCGGCGTGACCGCTCGGCCGACCCCGGCATGAACGAACTGCTGATCGTGGCGGCGCTCCAGGCTGCCCCGAAGCTCGGCATCACCCGCATATCGCTGAACTTCGCGATGTTCCGCTCGGCACTGGCGCGGGGCGAGAAGATCGGCGCGGGCCCGGTGCTGCGCGCCTGGCGCGGGCTGCTGGTCTTCCTCTCCCGCTGGTTCCAGATCGAGTCGCTGTACAAGTTCAACGCCAAGTTCCAGCCCCGCTGGGAGCCGCGGTTCGTCGTCTACCGCGCCTCCTCGGACCTGCCCCGCATCGGCTTCGCGGCCATGCAGGCCGAGGGCTTCGTCAACCTCGCCCTGCCGCTGCCGCGCTTCCTGCGCCGCCGATCCGCCGCCCGGAGCGCGGGCGCGCACGCGGTGACGGAACAGGACATGCGCGCGGCATGACCCCGGACCGGCCCGGGCGGAACCCCCCCCCCCCCCCCCACCACAAGGGTTTCTCCCCCTCCCCCACCCCACGAA
>NZ_JBQRUW010000024.1:0-267289 GCF_052663305.1 Streptomyces cyslabdanicus | reverse complement strand
GGCGTGGGGAGGCACCCGGACCAGGTTGGGAGGAACCCCCCTCCCCCCCAAAAAAAGGGGGGTTCCCCCCCGGGCCACAGCACGAGGCGGCCGGGGGCTGGGCCTACGCTGAACGCATGAGCAACTTCAGCGGGCGCGGCCGCGTGGCGGGCCTTCCGACCTGGGGCCGGTGCGCGGTCATGGGGGTCGTGAACGTGACTCCCGACTCCTTCTCCGACGGAGGCCGCTGGTTCGACACTACCATCGCCGTCAAGCACGGCCTGGACCTGGTCGCCCAGGGCGCGGACCTGATCGACGTCGGCGGCGAGTCCACCCGGCCCGGCGCCACCCGCGTCGACGAGGCCGAGGAACTGCGACGCGTCGTCCCCGTGGTGCGCGGCCTCGCCGCCGAGGGCGTCACCATCTCCGTCGACACCATGCGCGCCCGCGTCGCCGAGCAGGCGGTCGCGGCCGGCGCCGCCTTGGTCAACGACGTCAGCGGCGGCCTCGCGGACCCCGCCATGATCCCCGTGGTCGCGGACGCGGGCGCCCCCTTCGTCGTGATGCACTGGCGCGGCTTCCTGGAAGGCGGCGCCGTCCGCGGGGTGTACGAGGACGTCGTCACCGAGGTCGTCGACGAACTGCACGCGCGCGTGGAGGCGGTCCTGGAGGGCGGGATCGCCGCCGACCGCGTCGTCGTCGACCCCGGCCTCGGCTTCTCCAAGGAGACCGAGCACGACCTCGCGCTCCTGGCCCACCTCGACCGTCTGCGCGGGCTCGGCCACCCCGTGCTGGTCGCCGCCTCCCGCAAGCGGTTCCTCGGGCGGGTGCTGGCCGGCCCGGAGGGCGCGCCCCCGCCCGCGCGCGAGCGCGACGCCGCCACCGCGGCCGTCTCCGCCCTCGCCGCACACGCCGGTGCCTGGGCCGTGCGCGTCCACGAGGTCCGCGCGACGGCGGACGCGGTACGTGTCGCCCGCGCCGTGGAGCAGGCGCGCACCCCCGCGAGCGCTGACGCGGACCGGGCGCACCCCCGCGACGGCGGGCCGGCGGACGGCAGACGCGGTGCGCACGGCCCCGCCGAAGGAGACCGGTGAGCGCGCCGCACACCGACGTCGAGCAGGTGGAGACCGCCAACACCGCCTACTACGAGGCTCTGGAGCGGGGTGACTTCGAGGAGCTGTCCGCGCTCTGGCTCACTCCCGCCGACCTGGGCGTCGACGAGGAGTACCACGACCCGGCCGACACCGGCGTGGTCTCCTGCGTGCACCCCGGCTGGCCGGCGCTCACCGGACGCGGCGAAGTGCTGCGCTCCTACGCGCTGATCATGGCGAACACCGACTACATCCAGTTCTTCCTCACCGACGTGCACGTCTCGGTGACCGGCGACACCGCCCTGGTGACCTGCACCGAGAACATCCTCAGCGGCGGTCCCGCCCCCGCGTCCGGCGGCGAGCTCGGCCCGCTGGTGGGACAGCTCGTCGTCGCCACCAACGTGTTCCGGCGCACGGATCTCGGCTGGAAGCTCTGGTCCCACCACGCCTCCCCCGTTCTGGCCGAGAACGACGGTGCCGAGGAGGACGACACACCGGCCTGAGTGGGTAGGCGCCTGGGCGGGAACGCCGCGTGGCCGGAATCACGGACTTCGGGAAATTCGGGAAAAGCCCCGCCCACCGCTCCGTGAGCAACCGGCTTCCCCAGGGGAAACACACGATGAAACCTGCCGGTCCCGGCTCGCCCCGCCTCCCCGCGGCCCGGCCTCGTCAGTGGCCGCAGGTAGATTCGTGCCAGGCCGGTGTGCCGCCCGCGCGCGGCAGGGACCGGTCGCCGCCGACGATTGCAGGAGTGATTCGCGTGGATCGTGTCGCGCTGCGCGGCCTGAGGGCTCGCGGGCACCACGGTGTGTTCCCCAAGGAACGCGAGGAGGGCCAGACCTTCCTCGTGGACGTCGTCCTGGGAGTCGACACCCGGCCGGCCGCGGCCGACGACGACCTGGCGAAGACCGTCCACTACGGCATTGTGGCCGAGGAGGTCGTGGCCGTGGTGGAGGGCGAGCCCGTGAACCTCATCGAGACGCTCGCCGAGCGCATCGCCCAGGTCTGTCTGAAGCACGGCGGGGTTCTGGAGGTCGAGGTCTGCGTCCACAAGCCGGACGCCCCGATCACCGTTCCCTTCGACGACGTGACCGTCACCATCACCCGGAGCCGAGTATGAACGCGCCTTTCACCAAAGGGACCAGCGACCCGACCGTCCAGCCGGTGCCCGCCTCGGTCGTCGAGAAGGTCGACGCCGCGGACACCACGCTGCAGAACCCCAAGCGAGCCGTGATCTCCATCGGCGCCAACCTCGGCAACCGCCTGGAGACCCTCCAGGGCGCCGTGGACGCCCTGGAGGACACCCCCGGCGTCCGCGTCAAGGCCGTCTCCCCCGTCTACGAGACGGAACCCTGGGGCGTCGAGCCCGGCACCCAGCCGTCGTACTTCAACGCGGTGGTGGTCCTGAAGACCACGCTCCCGCCGTCCTCCCTGCTGGAGCGCGCCCACGCCGTCGAGGAGGCCTTCAACCGGGTCCGCGACGAGCGCTGGGGGCCGCGCACCATCGACGTGGACATCGTCGCCTACGCGGAGACCGTCTCGGACGACCCGCTCCTCACACTCCCTCACCCGCGCGCCCACGAGCGCGCCTTCGTCCTCGCCCCGTGGCACGACGTGGACCCGGACGCACAGCTGCCGGGCCGGGGCGCGGTGGCCGACCTGCTGACCGCGCTCACCCGGGAGGGCGTCGAGCCCCGGGCGGACCTGGAACTCCGGCTGCCCGAGTAGTCGTTAAGGTCAGGGAGACGCAAGGTCTGCGACCCGCCTCGGTCCGGGGGAGCTGAAGGGACACCGTGAGAGAGCTGCGCATCAGGGTGCTGGCGGGCGTGTTCGTCGTCGCCGGAGTGCTGTCCTGGGCGGGCGCCCGCCTGTGGAACGCGGTGGGGTCGCTCCCCGGCGTCCCGCTGGCCGCCCCCATCGTCCTCGCCCTGATCGCCGCGGTCCTGATGTCCACGGCGCTCTCACTGCGGGCCCGGCTGAAGGCCCAGCGCGAGCGCCGGCCCGGCGCGAAGGGCGTCGACCCCATGATGGCCGCCCGCGCGGTCGTCTTCGGTCAGGCCAGCGCCCTGGTCGCCGCCCTCGTCGCCGGCATGTACGGCGGCACGGGCGTCGCCCTGCTGGAGCTCCTCGACATCCCGGCCCGCCGCGACCAGGCCGTCTACGCGGGCTTCTCCGTCCTCGCCGGCATCGCGGTGATAGCGGCCGCCCTGTTCCTCGAACGAGTCTGCAAGCTCCCGGAGGACGACGACCAGAACCCGCCGGGGACGGAACCGACGGCATGAGCCGGCCGGCGGCCCCGGCAGGTGAACGGGCGGGCGCGGCCGGGCGACACCGGTGTCGCCCGGCCGTCCGCCTCAGCGCGCCATGATGAGGCTCATCGCCTCGTTGCGCGTAGCCGCGTCCCGCAGTTGACCGCGCACCGCCGACGTGATGGTCTTCGCGCCGGGCTTGCGGATGCCCCGCATCGACATGCACATGTGCTCGCACTCCACCACGACGATCACTCCGCGCGGCTCCAGGATCTCCATCAGCGAGTCCGCGATCTGGGTGGTGAGCCGCTCCTGCACCTGCGGGCGGCGGGCGTAGACGTCCACGAGCCGGGCCAGCTTCGAAAGCCCCGTGATCTTCCCGCTGGTGGACGGGATGTAGCCGACGTGCGCGACACCGCGGAACGGGACGAGGTGGTGCTCGCAGGTCGAGAACACCTCGATGTCCTTGACCAGCACCATCTCGTCGTGACCCAGGTCGAACGTCGTCGTCAGCACGTCCTCGGGCTGCTGCCACAGTCCCGCGAATATCTCCTTGTACGCCCGGGCCACCCGCGCCGGTGTCTCCCGCAGGCCTTCACGGTCCGGGTCCTCGCCGACCGCGATGAGGAGTTCGCGCACGGCGTTCTCGGCGCGCTTCTCGTCGAACTCGCCGAGGAAGCCCTCGCCGTCCAGCGTCACCGGGTCGGTCATGTGAAGCCTCGTTCCTGTGTGTCTGATCTGCGGACATGCGAAATGCCGCGTCCCCCAGGCTAGAACCTGGGGGACGCGGCATGCATTCCGGGGCCGGTGGGGCCCGGCGCGGGCTCCGGTCAGTTGTCCGGACGGTCCTCCGGCACCTGCTCCGTGGCCGGGGCGGGCTCCGTCGCCGTGGACTTGACGGTGCTGATCGCCGCCGTCGAGCCGTTGGCTCCGTTCGTCAGCGCGAGCTCCTTCGGGGAGAGCACCGGCGGACGGGTGGACGGGGTCCGGCGGGAGGAGCCGGTCCAGGCGGGCCGCGGCGGCCGCTTGACGATCTGGGCGAAGACCTCGGCGATCTCCTCCTTGCCCAGGGTCTCCTTCTCCAGCAGGGCCAGGACGAGGTTGTCGAGGACGTCGCGGTTCTCGACCAGGATCTCCCAGGCCTCGTTGTGCGCGTTCTCGATGAGCTTCTTGACTTCCTCGTCCACCAGCGCGGCGACCTCTTCCGAGTAGTCGCGCTGGTGAGCCATCTCACGTCCGAGGAACGGCTCGGTGTTGTCGCCGCCGAACTTGATCGCGCCCAGCCGCTCGGTCATGCCGTACTGGGTGACCATCGCGCGGGCCGTGGCGGTGGCCTTCTCGATGTCGTTCGCCGCGCCCGTGGTCGGGTCGTGGAAGACCAGCTCCTCGGCCGCACGACCGCCCAGCATGTAGGCGAGCTGGTCCAGCATCTCGTTGCGGGTCGTGGAGTACTTGTCCTCGTCGGGCAGCACCATCGTGTAGCCGAGGGCGCGGCCGCGGGACAGGATCGTGATCTTGTGGACCGGGTCGGAGTTCGGCGAGGCCGCCGCGACCAGGGCGTGACCGCCCTCGTGGTACGCGGTGATCTTCTTCTCCTTGTCCGACATGATCCGGGTCCGCTTCTGCGGGCCGGCGACCACGCGGTCGATCGCCTCGTCCAGCATGTGGTTGTCGATCAGCTTCTGGTCGCTGCGGGCCGTGAGCAGCGCGGCCTCGTTCAGGACGTTGGACAGATCGGCACCCGTGAAGCCGGGAGTGCGGCGGGCGACGGCGGACAGGTCGACGTCGGGCGCGACCGGCTTGCCCTTCTGGTGGACCTTGAGGATCTCCAGACGGCCCTGCATGTCGGGGCGGTCCACGGCGATCTGGCGGTCGAAGCGGCCCGGACGCAGCAGCGCCGGGTCGAGGATGTCGGGCCGGTTGGTGGCCGCGATCAGGATCACGCCGCCCTTGACGTCGAAGCCGTCCATCTCGACCAGCAGCTGGTTCAGCGTCTGCTCGCGCTCGTCGTGACCGCCGCCGAGGCCGGCGCCGCGGTGGCGGCCGACCGCGTCGATCTCGTCGACGAAGACGATCGCCGGCGCGTTCGCCTTGGCCTGCTCGAACAGGTCGCGGACGCGGGAGGCGCCGACGCCGACGAACATCTCGACGAAGTCGGAACCGGAGATCGAGTAGAACGGGACGCCGGCCTCGCCCGCGACGGCACGCGCGAGCAGGGTCTTGCCGGTGCCGGGCGGACCGTAGAGCAGCACGCCCTTGGGGATCTTCGCCCCGACGGCCTGGAACTTGGCCGGCTCCTGGAGGAACTCCTTGATCTCGTGGAGCTCCTCGACCGCCTCGTCCGCGCCCGCCACGTCGGCGAACGTCGTCTTCGGGGTGTCCTTGGTGATGAGCTTGGCCTTGGACTTGCCGAAGTTCATCACCCGGGAGCCGCCGCCCTGCATCTGGTTCATCAGGAACAGGAAGACGACCACGATGAGAACAAAGGGGAGCAGGGAGAGCAGGATGCCGACGAAGGGGCTCTGCTTCGACGGCGAGACCGTGTAGCCCTTCGGGATCTGCTTGTCCTGGTACTTGGTCTGCAGCGTGTTGGCGATGGTCACGCCCTGGTCGCCGATGTAGCTCGCCTGGATCTTCGAGCTGCCGTCGACCTTCTGGCCGCCCTTGAGTTCGACCTTGATGGTCTGCTCGTCGCCCGTGGTCAGCTTGGCCTGCTGGACCCTGTTGTCATTGATCGCCGCTACGACCTTGCCCGTGTCCACCGTCTTGTAGCCGCCGGACTGACCGACGACATTCATCAACACGACCACGGCAAGGACGGCCAGCACGATCCACATGACCGGCCCACGGAAGTATCGCTTCACGTCCATCCATACGGAGCGATGCCGCCCCGTCCCTCCTGCCACAGTGAGTTTGATAAGACAGTTCTTCTGACGGTACCCCAGCATCAGTACTCGAAGCCGCACCGCGAGGGCCGACGTACCCGTCTGCTTCCTCAACGGCTCCGGTGCCGCCGGGGTTCCCGATCACCTACGGCGCTTGAGCCCTTCGGGGTCAGCCGCCGTAGACGTGGGGAGCGAGCGTACCGACGAACGGCAGGTTCCGGTACTTCTCGGCGTAGTCCAGGCCATAGCCGACGACGAACTCGTTGGGGATGTCGAAACCGACCCACTCCACGTCGATGGCGACCTTCGCGGCCTCGGGCTTGCGCAGCAGCGTGCACACCTTCAGCGAGGCGGGCTCCCGGGAGCCGAGGTTGGAGATCAGCCAGGACAGGGTCAGGCCGGAGTCGATGATGTCCTCGACGATCAGGACGTGCCTGCCCTTGATGTCGGTGTCGAGGTCCTTGAGGATCCGCACGACGCCGGAGGACTGGGTGCCCGCGCCGTAGGACGACACGGCCATCCAGTCCATGGTGAGGGGGGTGGACAGCGCCCGGGCGAGGTCCGCCATGACCATCACCGCGCCCTTGAGGACGCCGACGATCAGCAGGTCCTTGCCCGCGTACTCCGCGTCGATCTTCGCGGCCAGCTCGGCCAGCTTCGCGTCGATCTCTTCCTTGGTGATGAGCACCCTCTCGAGGTCGGCACCCATGTCTTTCGCGTCCACCCGCATCACTTTCGGTCGTCTCACCGGCGTTGACGGCCCTCCTCCGGACTCCGCGTCAGCGGGCCGGCGGGAGGGTCCCGATTCAGCCTTGCCGAATCACCAGTCTGCCACCCTGCCGCTGGGCGACGACCCTGCCGGGGAGGTTGATGGCCTTCTGGCCGCGCCAACCGGTGATCAGCCGGTCGACTTCCTCGATGTGCCGGGCGAACAACGACCCGGCCGGAGCACCGGCGTCGATGGCGGCACGGCGCAGGATGCGGCGGCGCACGGCGGGGGGCAGGGCGTACAGCTTGGCGCACTCCAGACGGCCGGCGTCGTCGCGGACGGTGGCCTCGGCCTGGCCGGCCCAGGCGTCGAGGGCGTCGGCGTCGTCGCGGGAGAGCTGGGCGGTACGGGCGAGGGCCTCCACGACGCCCTTGCCGAGGGCCTTCTCCAGGGCCGGGAGGCCCTCGTGGCGCAGCCGGGAGCGGGTGTAGGCCGGGTCGGCGTTGTGCGGGTCGTCCCAGACGGGCAGGGACTGGACCATGCAGGCCTTGCGGGCGGTCTGCCGGTCGACGTGCAGGAAGGGGCGGCGGTAACGGCCGCCGGCCCCCGAGACCGCGGCCATTCCCGACAGGGAGCGGATGCCGGAACCGCGGGCGAGGCCGAGGAGCACCGTCTCGGCCTGGTCGTCGCGGGTGTGGCCGAGCAGGACGGCGTGGGCGCCGTGGCGCTCGGCGGCGGCGTCGAGGGCGGCGTAGCGGGCCTCGCGCGCGGCGGCTTCCGGACCGCCGCCGCGGCCGACGGTGACGGCGACGGCCTCGACCGGGTCGAGGCCGAGTGCCCGCAGCCGCTGGGCGACCTCGTCGGCGCGCAGGTCGGAGCCGGCCTGCAGTCCGTGGTCGACGGTGACGCCGCCGGCCCGGACGCCGAGCTTGGGCGCTTCGAAGGCGAGGGCGGAGGCGAGCGCCATGGAGTCGGCGCCGCCGGAGCAGGCCACGAGCACGAGCGGCGACGGCGGACGCTCGTGGGGGGCGGCTGGTGTGTCCTGTGCGGCAGGCGAGGCCGGCGGGGCCTGCGAGACCGACGTGCCCTGGGGGGCCTGTGGGGCCGACAAGCCGTGGGAGGCCCGTGGGGCGGCCGCCGGGAGGAGGCCCGGAGTCGACGCGCCGTGCGGTGGTGGCGGCCCGGGGGGCCGCGCGCCCAGGGGGCCCGACCGGGCGGGCGCGGTCGCCGGCGCGGGGTGGGACAGGAGCTGTTCGTCGAGGATGTCGTGGAGGACGCGGCGTACCGCCAGGCGTATCGCCGCGACCGCAGGATGGGGACCCATGTCCGGTTCCCTTCACGGAGTCTTCGGGGAGTGAACCCGAGATCGGTCACTCAGAGTGCGTTGATGGTGACAGAAGCGGGCCGTTCCCTGAGCATTGCACGCCTACGCATGGCGCACGGTCCCTCGGACGAGTGATTGAAGTGGCGTTCGCCTGCCGTAGACCGGGGCCGGTTTCCCGGCCGTCGCCCGGGCCGTCGCACCCATGGTCACGGTTCGGCCCTGCGGTGCACCCGGGCGATCCAGTCCGCCGGCTTGGAGATCTCCGCCTTGGTGGGGAGGGTGTTGGGGGAGGTCCACACCCGGTTGAAGCCGTCCATGCCGACCTGCTCGACGACCGCGCGCACGAACCGCTCGCCGTCGCGGTACTGGCGCAGCTTGGCGTCCAGGCCGAGCAGCTTGCGCAGGGCCATGTCCAGGCGGGAGGCGCCCTTGGCGCGGCGCTGCTGGAACTTCTCGCGGATCTCCGCCACGGACGCCACGACGTCCGGTCCGACACCGTCCATCACGTAGTCGGCGTGGCCCTCCAGGAGGGACATCACGGCGGTGAGGCGGCCGAGGATCTCGCGCTGGGCCGGGCTCTGGATCATCTCGACCAGGGAGTGGCCGCCGTCGTCCTCCTCGCCCTCGGGGCGGCCGCCGGCCAGCGACTGGGCGGCCTCCCGGATGCGCTCCAGGAACGCCATGGGGTCGACGTCCGTCTCCGCCAGGAAGGACTGGATCTCGCCCTCGATGTGGTCGCGCAGCCAGGGCACGGCGGTGAACTGCGTACGGTGCGTCTCCTCGTGCAGGCACACCCACAGGCGGAAGTCGTGGGGGTCGACATCGAGTTCGCGCTCGACGTGGACGATGTTGGGTGCGACGAGCAGCAGCCGGCCGCCGCCACCGGAGGAGTCGGGGGGACCGCCGGCCGGCAGGTCGCGGGTGGCGGGGGCGAAGGTCTCGTACTGGCCGAGGACGCGGGAGGCGAGGAAGGACAGCAGCATCCCCAGCTCCACGCCGGTGACCTTGCCTCCGACGGCGCCGAGGACCGCGCCGCCCGGGCCGCCGCCGCGCCGCTCCTGCATCTTGTCCAGGAGCGGTTTGAGGATCTCGCGGAACCCGGCGACGTTCGCGCGGACCCAGCCGGGGCGGTCGACCACGAGTACGGGAGTGTCGTGGGCCTCGCGGGTGCCCAGACGGGTGAAGCCGCGCACGTGCCCCTCGGACGCCTTGGCGTGCCGGCGCAGTTCCGCGACCACGGCCCGGGCCTCGTCCCGGCTCACCTCGGGACCCGGCCGCACCAGCCGGGTCGCGGTCGCGACCGCGAGATTCCAGTCGACCATCCCGGGACTTGCCGCACCACCGATGCTCGTCATGTGTCAACGGTACGTGAGCGCCGCCACTCCGGGCAGGCCGTGACGCTGGGTGGGTGGTGCCCTTTTTGTTCCGACCGTGGTCAGGGGGCACCGAGTCGCCCTTCGGTCCGTCCGTGACTGCCGGGGCCCGCCCGCCGTCGCACACCGGCCATGGCGGCAGGAGGCACCGCGCTCCCCGGGCGGTCGCAGTCCGCGGGGCCGTGCGCGGCCGGGGCGCAGCCCGACGAGGACCGGTCGGGCTGCGGTGGCGGGTGAGTGGTCAGCCGCAGGCGCAGGTCGCCAGGGTCGTGGCCGCGTGGTCGAGGGCCGACTGGGCCGCGTCCGGGCCGGTGGTGTTCTCCGCGAGGAAGGCGAAGGCCAGCAGGTGGCCGTTGTGCGCGACGACCGTGCCCGCGAGGGTGTTGATGCCCGTCAGCGTGCCCGTCTTCGCCCGTACGAGCCCTGCCGCGCCGTCCGCGTAACGGCTGCTCAGGGTGCCGGTGAAACCGGCGATCGGGAGGCCGGTGAGGACGGGGCGGAGCCCGGGGTCGGCCGGGTCGGCCGCCTTGGCCAGCAGGGCCGTGAGCAGGTCCGCGGTGAGCCGGTCGGTGCGGTCGAGTCCGCTGCCGTCGTGGAAGGCGGCGCCCGTCAGGGGCAGGCCGAGCCTCTTCAGCTGGGCGGCGATCGCGGCGGCGCCCCCGTCGAAGTCCGTACGCCCGCCCGTCGCGGCGGCCGTCTGGCGGGCCAGGGCCTCGGCGAGGTCGTTGTCGCTGTTGGTGAGCATCCGTTCGACCAGCTCGGACAGCGGGGGCGAGGAGACGGTGGCCAGGGTCTCCGCCCGGCCGGTCGCCTTGGCGGGACCGGCGACCGTGGTCCGGATGCCGTGCCCGGACAGCAGGTCGGCGAAGGCGCGGGCCACGTCCGCCGCCGGGTCCGCCACGCGCGGGGCCGGTCCGCTGGTGGAGCCGTCGGTGCGGCCCTCGTCGGCCATCAGGGCGCTGACCGGGGCGAGGTTGTCGTTCACGCCGATGGGGTGCAGGAGGGTGCCGGCGTACAGGGTGGTGTCGTGGAAGAGCGTCACCTCGGTCACGTGCCGCTCGGCCAGCGCGGTCGCCGTGTCGGCGGCGAGGGTGCGCAGGCTCGCCAGGTTCCCGGCGTCCTCGCGGGCGGTGAGCGTGGGGTCGCCGCCCCCGATCAGGACGAGTTTCCCGGTGCCGGGCTCCAGGGCGGCGCGGGTGGTGAGCCGGTGGTCGGCGCCGAGGGCGGACAGCGCGGCAACGGCGGTGGCGATCTTGGTGGTGGAGGCGGGGACGAGCGGGTCGCCGACGCCCTGGCCGTAGAGCCGCTCGCCGGTGGTGACGTCGAGGACGGCCGCGGCGTGGTGGGTGCCGAGGGCGGAGTCCCGCAGCAGCGGGTCCAGGGCGGCCGCGACGGCCGAGGCGTCCGACGCCGGCCGTGCCGGGTCGCCGGCACCGCCGAGGCCCACCAGCACCGGCGCGGCGCTGGGCGCGGGCCGCGCCCCGCCGTCGGACGCGGACCCGGACGCATCCGACGTACGCGACGGATCCGACTTGTCGGTCCGGCGACCGTGATCTGCGCCACCCGTGCGTCCCAGCGCCGCGGCGCGGTCCCGCTCGGCCGTACGCTGGCCGGAGGAGTCCCAGGGCCCGGCGGCGGTCACCGCACCGGCGGCGAACACCAGCCCGGCCGTGGCGGCACCCGCGGTGTACTGCCAGGTCATCGGCTTCGCGAGCCGCGATCCTGCGGCCCCCGCGAGCCGCGCGACCCGCGGTTTCACGGCCTGCGCGGTCCGTACGAGCCGCGGCCGTGCGGCCCGTACGAGACGGGCCAGGCGCGGTCTCGCGGCCCGCCAGGCTCTCAGCTCCGGCACGACCACCAGCCCCTTTCGCGATCACACACCTGCGTGAGGGACACTTAACCACCAGAACTATGTGCTGATCATGGAGGAGCCACCGGTGGAGTTCGACGTCACGATCGAGATCCCGAAGGGTTCGCGGAACAAGTACGAGGTGGACCACGAGACCGGTCGGATCCGCCTGGACCGTCGACTCTTCACCTCGACCAGCTACCCGGCCGACTACGGCTTCGTCGAGAACACCCTCGGCGAGGACGGCGACCCGCTGGACGCGCTGGTCATCCTGGACGAGCCGACCTTCCCCGGCTGCCTCATCAAGTGCCGCGCGATCGGCATGTTCCGGATGACCGACGAGGCCGGCGGCGACGACAAGCTGCTGTGCGTCCCGGCGTCCGACCCGCGCGTGGAGCACCTGAGGGACATCCACCACGTGTCGGAGTTCGACCGCCTGGAGATCCAGCACTTCTTCGAGGTCTACAAGGACCTGGAGCCCGGCAAGTCCGTCGAGGGCGCCGACTGGGTGGGACGCACCGACGCCGAGGCGGAGATCGAGCGTTCCATCAAGCGTTTCCAGGAGCACGGCGGTCACTGAGCCCCGCGCCTCCCACGGGCCGCACCGTCCCCACGGGGACGGTGCGGCCGTTCGCGTTCCGGTACCTCCGTCTGCGCATACTGACTCAGACGGAAGGTGTCGTTCAGGGAGCATCACTCAGTGACGGACGCGGAGGACCGCAAGCCGCAGTCGGACGAGGCGCGGAGCGCGTTCAGGGTTCCCGCCGGGCCCTCGACGACGCAGACCCAGGTGATCCCGGTGGTACCGGCGGTCGACGGCGAGTCGTCCACAACATCCGAGTTCGCCGTGCCCAAGGGGCTGACGGCGCCCAGGACGGGGACCGAGCCGGAGGCCACGACCACGTCCGAGTTCGCCGTGCCGGACGGGCTCGACGTCGCGGCGCCGCCCGCCGGGGAACCGGAGGGGTCCGCGTTCAGCCCGCCGCGCACCTACAGCGCCCGGCAGGGCCCGCCCGCCTTCACGCCGGCGGGTGGCGTCCCGGCGATCAACCTGCCCACGGACGTCCCCTGGCAGGACCGGATGCGCACCATGCTGCGCATGCCGGTGGCCGACCGGCCGGCGCCGGAACCGGTGCATAAGGCGGAGGAGGGCGGCCCCGCCGTCCCGCGCGTGCTCGACCTCACCCTGCGTATCGGCGAGCTGCTGCTCGCGGGCGGTGAGGGCGCCGAGGACGTGGAGGCGGCGATGTTCGCGGTCTGCCGTTCCTACGGCCTGGACCGCTGCGAGCCGAACGTCACCTTCACCCTGCTCTCGATCTCCCACCAGCCGTCCCTGGTCGACGATCCCGTGACGGCGTCGAGGACCGTACGCCGCCGGGGCACCGACTACACACGTCTGGCGGCCGTCTTCCGGCTCGTCGACGACCTCAGCGATCCGGAGAACCACCTCTCCCTGGAGGAGGCCTACCGGCGGCTGGCGGAGATCCGCCGCAACCGGCACCCCTACCCCGGCTGGGCACTGACCGCGGCCGCCGGGCTGCTGGCGGGCACGGCCTCCGTCCTGGTCGGCGGCGACCTGATCGTCTTCGTGGCCGCGGCGCTCGGCGCGGTGCTCGGCGACCGGCTGGCGTGGCTGTGCGCGGGGCGCGGGCTGCCGGAGTTCTACCAGTTCACGGTCGCCGCGATGCCGCCGGCCGCGCTCGGCATCGCGCTCACCGTGGCGCACGTCGACGTGAAGGCGTCCGCCGTGATCACCGGTGGACTGTTCGCGCTGCTGCCGGGGCGGGCGCTGGTGGCGGGGGTGCAGGACGGGCTGACCGGCTTCTACATCACCGCCTCCGCGCGCCTGCTGGAGGTCATGTACTTCTTCGTCGGCATCGTCACCGGCGTGCTGCTGGTCCTGTACTTCGGGGTGAAGCTGGGCGCGGCGCTCGACCCGGACGCCGCGCTCGCCATGAGCCGGCGGCCGGTGCTCCAGATCGTCGCGGCGATGCTGCTGTCGCTGACCTTCGCCGTGCTGTTGCAGCAGGAGCGGTCCACCGTGCTCCTGGTGACGCTCAACGGCGGTGTCGCATGGTCGGTGTACGGCGCCATGCACGACGTCGGCAACATCTCGCCGGTGGCGTCCACGGCCGTGGCGGCGGGCCTGGTGGGCCTGTTCGGGCAGTTGCTGTCCCGCTACCGGTTCGCGTCCGCGCTGCCGTACACGACCGCCGCGATCGGGCCGCTGCTCCCGGGATCGGCGACGTACTTCGGGCTGCTGTCGATCGCGCAGAACCACGTCGACAAGGGGCTGGTGTCACTGGCCAAGGCGGTGTCCCTCGCCATGGCCATCGCGATCGGGGTGAACCTCGGCTCGGAGATCTCCCGGCTGTTCCTCAAGGTGCCGGGCGCCGCCTCCGCCGCGGGGCGCCGGGCCGCGAAGCGGACCCGCGGGTTCTGACCCGCGGATCCGACCGGCGAACGCCCTACGGGGCGCGGTAGTAGCCGCCGTTGTCCGGGTACTGCGGCGGGTTCTGGTCGTACTGGCCCTGCTCGTACTGGCCCTGCGGCTCGCCGTAGGGCTGCGGGGGGTACTGCTGCTGGGGGTACTGCTGCTGCGGGTACTGCTGCTGGGGGGACGGCTGCTGCTGCGGGTACTGCTGCGCGTACTGCTGGTCGTAGCCGTACTGCTGCTGCTCCCGCGGGGCGTGGTTCTGGTCGCCGTACTGGTGCGGCGGCTCGATGCTGCGCAGGCGGGTCGTGGCGTCGTCCATGACCGGCTGCTGGAACTGCTGCGGGTGCTGCGGCTGGTACGGGGCGGCGGGCTGCTGGACGGGGGCGGCCGGCTCCTCGGGGGCGTTCTTCTCCTTGGAGCGGGCCCGCAGGAACTCGATGATGATCGGGACCACCGACACGAAGACGATCAGGATGAGGATCGCCTCGACGTTGTTCTTGACCACGGAGATGTTGCCCAGCCAGGAGCCGAGGAGCGTCACGCCCGCGCCCCACAGCACGCCGCCGATGACGTTGAAGACCAGGAACGAGCGGTACCGCATACCGCTGACGCCCGCGATGATCGGCGTGAACGTGCGCACGATGGGCACGAAGCGGGCCAGGACCAGCGACTTCGGGCCGTACTTCTCGAAGAACTCGTGCGCCTTGGTGACGTTCTCCTGCTTGAACAGCCGGGAGTCGGGCCGGTTGAAGAGCGACGGGCCGACCTTCTTGCCGAACATGTAGCCCGCCTGGTCGCCAAGGATCGCGGCGAGGCAGATGAGGGCGATGGCGCCCCACAGCGGGAAGTCCAGCTGGTTCGACGTGATCAGCAGACCGCAGGTGAACAGCAGGGAGTCACCCGGGAGGAAGAAGCCGATGAGCAGACCCGACTCGGCGAAGACGATGAGGAGCAGGCCCCAGATACCGAACGAGTTGAGCAGGTGGTTCGGATCCAGCCAGCTCGGGCCGAGGGCAAGCGTCATCACGGTTCCGGGCTCCTGACGGGGTGGGAAGAGGCGGCGTCGAGGTGCCGAGGCACGGCCTCGGTGTCACTGCCGCACAAAGTACCAACGCAAGGTATACGCCCAAGGTTCCACAAGCGTCCGGGGGATGGCCCTGCGCGGTCCGCTCGCGCCGAGCCGTGCGCCGTGCACATCGACGGTCCGGGTGCCGGGTCCGGGTGCCGGGACCCGGACCCGGACCCCTACGCCGTGTGCCGCGCCGCGTTGGCGAGGATCGCCTCGCGCAGGTACGCGGCCAGGCCCGGCCGGATGTTCTCGTAGGTCGCGGTGAAGCGTGGATCGGTGACGTACATCTCCGCCAAACAGGTGTGCATCTCGTGCGCGCAGTCGTAGTAGCTGCCGGAGATGAACCGGCGGTGGTCCTCGGCCACGTCCATGGCGGCCTCGGAGTCGGCCGGCATGCCCGCGTCGAGCAGCGCCGCCATGCGCCGGTGGATCGCGTCCTGCTCCTCGGTGAGCCGCTTGAACTCCTCCTTGGTGTACGAGGCGGTACGGCGCTGGGACTGCCGGTAGGCCTCGGTGCCGCCCCAGCGCCGCCGGACCTCGTCGGCGTACTGCTCGGGGTCGTGGTCGCCGAAGACCTCGAACCGCTCCTGCGGAGTGAGGTTGATACCCATCCTGCGTGCCTCCATGGCGTGCTCCACGGCCTCGGCCATCTTCCTCAGCTTCTCGATCCGGGCGGTCAGCAGCTCGTGCCGGCGGCGCAGATGTGCGCCCGGGTCCGCCTCCGGGTCGTCGAGCAGGGCCGCGACCTCCTCGAGCGGGAAGCCGAGCTCCCGGTAGAACAGGATCTGCTGCAACCGGTCGAGGTCCGCGTCGCCGTAGCGCCGGTGGCCCGCGTGGCTGCGCTCGCCCGGGACGAGCAGGCCGATGTCGTCGTAGTGGTGCAGGGTGCGCACCGTCACTCCGGCGAATCCGGCGACCTGTCCCACGGAGTAGCTCACTTCCGCTCCTTTCTCGGTACGCGGTCCACGGTGGCTCCTCACGCCACGTGAGGTGCAAGCGTGTTTCGTTCCGGTCGTTCCGGATTGTGCCGCTTTCGTCCGCTTATCGTGAGCCCGTGGCCCAGGACACCGCGCAGCAGGCGCCGACCGCCCCGGCGGCCTCGGCCCGTGCCCTGCTGGTGACGGCCGTCACGCCGATGCCGGCCGGGGGACCAAGCCTCGGTCCCGAGAAAACCATCATCGTGGCAAATCCGGCCCGGGTGTCCCACTGGTCCGTCGACCCTGTCGGCAGTGCCACCCCGTTGATCCCATAGGAGACCCGCCCATGCCGCTGCACCGAGGACACGAGAAGCCCGACGAACGCCCCCTGTCCGTCAACCCCTTCTACGGGGAGGCGAATCCGGCCTTCGAGATGGCCGAGGCGCCGCCCAAGCACCGGCTCGCCGACACGCCCCTGCCACCCACGACGGCGTACCAGCTCGTGCACGACGAGCTGATGCTGGACGGCAACTCCCGGCTGAACCTGGCCACGTTCGTCACGACGTGGATGGAACCGCAGGCCAGGGCCCTGATGGACGAGTGCTGCGACAAGAACATGATCGACAAGGACGAGTACGCGCGCACCGCCGAGCTGGAGCGGCGCTGCGTGGCGATGCTCGCCGACCTGTGGAACGCGCCGGATCCGTCGGCCGTCGTGGGCTGTTCGACGACCGGGTCGAGCGAGGCGTGCATGCTCGCCGGGATGGCGCTCAAGCGGCGCTGGGCGCGGCGCAACGCCCACCGCTATCCCTCGCGGGACGCACGCCCGAACCTCGTCATGGGCGTCAACGTCCAGGTCTGCTGGGAGAAGTTCTGCAACTTCTGGGAGGTCGAGGCCCGCCAGGTCCCCATGGAGGGCGACCGCTACCACCTCGACCCGCAGGCCGCCGCCGAACTGTGCGACGAGAACACCATCGGGGTCGTTGGCATCCTCGGCTCCACCTTCGACGGCTCCTACGAGCCGATCGCCGACCTGTGCGCGGCCCTGGACGCCCTCCAGGAGCGCACGGGTCTCGACGTCCCGGTGCACGTCGACGGCGCCTCCGGCGGCATGATCGCGCCCTTCCTCGACGAGGACCTGGTCTGGGACTTCCGGCTTCCGCGAGTGGCCTCGATCAACACCTCGGGGCACAAGTACGGGCTGGTCTACCCCGGCGTCGGCTGGGCACTGTGGCGCGACAAGGACACGCTGCCCGAGGAGCTGGTCTTCCGGGTCAACTACCTGGGCGGCGACATGCCGACCTTCGCGCTCAACTTCTCCCGGCCGGGCGCGCAGGTGGTGGCCCAGTACTACACGTTCCTGCGGCTGGGCCGCGAGGGCTACCGGCTGGTGCAGCAGAGCGCCCGGGACGTGGCCCGCCACCTCGCCGAACGGGTCGAGGCGCTCGGCGACTTCCGGCTGCTGACCCGAGGCGACCAGTTGCCGGTGTTCGCCTTCACCACGGCTCCGGACGTGCAGGCCTTCGACGTGTTCGACGTCGCCCGGCGGCTGCGCGAGAACGGCTGGCTGGTGCCCGCGTACACCTTCCCGCCGAACCGGGAGGACCTGTCCGTCCTGCGCGTGGTCTGCCGCAACGGGTTCTCGGCGGACCTCGCCGAGCTGTTCCTCGAGGACCTCGGCCGCCATCTGCCCGAGCTGCGCCGCCAGCCGCACCCGCTGATCCGGGACAAGGACGCGGCCACCGGCTTCCACCACTAGCGCCGCGGCGGGCAACGTTTGCCCGTCAAGGAGCGGCGTCCGGTGCGTGCTCTGGGGGTCCCCCCTGCTCGAAGAGCTTGGGGGAGTGCCGGGCGTCGCGACGGGGCAAACGTTGCCTGTCGCGGCACTAGCGCCTGTCCGGCACGCTCAGCTGTCGTCCTCGGGGTGGCCTTCGCCCGTCGGGTACGGCGCCGGTGTCTCGTGGGACGGCAGGGGCTAGAACGGGAACCCGCTCCGGCCGTGCTGGACCGAGATCCACTTCAGGGTGGTGAAGGCGTCCAGGGTGGTCTCGCCGTTCAGGCGGCCGATGCCGGAGTGCTTCTCGCCGCCGAAGGGGACGAGCGGCTCGTCGTGGACGGTGCCGTCGTTCACGTGGAACATGCCGGTGTCGATCCGCTGGGCGAAGGCGACGCCCCGCTCGACGTCCGCCGTGTGGACGGCGCCGCTGAGGCCGTAGGGGGTGTCGTTGACGATCCGGACCGCCTCCTCCTCGCCGTCGAACGGGATGACGAAGGCGACGGGGCCGAAGACCTCCTGGCGGAGCAGGGAGGAGTCGGCGGGCAGGTTCGTCAGGACCGACGGCTCGACGAGGTTGTCGGCGGTGGCGCCGTGCAGCAGGGCCGTGGCGCCCTCGGCGATCGCCTGCTCGACGGCGCCCGAGACCGCGTGGGCCTGGGTGGAGTTGATCACCGGGCCGATGACGGTCTCCGGGTCGCGCGGGTCGCCGACCTTCAGCGACCTGACCTTGGCGACGAACTTCCCGGTGAACTCCTCGGCGACCGAGCGGTCCACCATGATCCGGTTCGCGGCCATGCACACCTGGCCCTGGTGGACGTACCGGCTGAAGACGGCCGCGTCGACCGCGTAGTCGAGGTCGGCGTCGTCCAGGACCACGACCGCGCTGTTGCCGCCGAGTTCCAGGACCGAGCGCTTGAAGTGGGAGGCGCAGACGGTGGCGACGTGCCGGCCGACCCGGTCGGAACCGGTGAAGGAGATGACCTTGGGGACGGGGTGCTCGACGAAGGCGTCGCCGATCTCCGCTATGTCCGTGATGACGACGTTGAGCAGAC
The DNA here is from genome assembly GCF_052663305.1 of Streptomyces cyslabdanicus. Lineage (NCBI taxonomy): Bacteria > Bacillati > Actinomycetota > Actinomycetes > Kitasatosporales > Streptomycetaceae > Streptomyces > Streptomyces cyslabdanicus. Next base: position 248,578 of record NZ_JBQRUW010000024.1, on the reverse strand, counting down.
CGGGCGGCAGTCCCGCGTCCTCGAAGATCTTCGCGACCAGGGAGCCGCCGGTGACCGGGGTGTCCTGGTGCGGCTTGAGCACCACGCCGTTTCCGAGGGCGAGCGCCGGGGCGACCGACTTCAGGGACAGCAGGAAGGGGAAGTTGAAGGGGCTGATGACGCCCACGACACCGACGGGCACCCGGTAGACGCGGTTCTCCTTGCCGTCGACCGGGGACGGCAGGATCTTCCCCTCGAGGCGCAGCGTCAGGTGGATCGACTCGCGCAGGAACTCCTTGGCGAGGTGCAGTTCGAACGCGGCCTTCAGCCGGGTGCCGCCGAGCTCGGCGATGATCACGTCGGCGATCTCCGCCTCCCGCTCCTCGACCAGCCGCAGCGCCTTCTCGAAGACGGTCCGGCGGGCGTGGGCGTTGGTGGCGGCCCAGTCCTTCTGGACGCGGGCGGCCGCGCGGTAGGCCTGATCCACCTCGTCGACCGTGGCGATGGTGATCGAGGCCAGCTTCTCCCCGTCGTACGGGTTGAAGTCGATGATGTCCCAGGAGCCGGTGCCCGGGCGCCACTGCCCGTCGATGTACTGCTGGGCCAGGTCGGTGAAGTAGGACGGCATGTGCTCCCTCGATCCCCTGCTGCGAGACGGTCGAAGCAGTCGGAGCCCGATCAACCCCCGATCACTTCTTCACGGTCTGATCACACGTCATCGTACGTGCGCCCGATGCGAGTTGGGCGTTCGATTCGGGTTCTCGAGGGGATTCCCTACGAGAGCTGGAGCAGCCCGCGCAGAAGGTCGCGGCTCTCGTCCGGGCCGGGTCCGTCGTGCTGGAGTTCCTCCAGCGCCCTCTCGTACTGGGCGACGTCCTCGGGCTTGTCCAGGTAGAGGGCGCTGGTGAGCTGCTCCAGGTAGACCACGTCCGACAGGTCCGACTCGGGGAAGCTGAGGACGGTGAAGGCCCCGGACTCGCCGGCGTGCCCGCCGAAGCTGAACGGCATGATCTGAAGCCGCACGTTGGACCGCTCGGAGAAGTCGATCAGGTGCTGCAACTGCCCGCGCATCACGTCGCGGTCGCCGTACGGGCGGCGCAGGGCGGCCTCGTCGAGGACGATGTGGAGGTCGGGCGCGTTCTCCGAGACGAGGTACTTCTGCCGCTCCATGCGCAGCGCCACCCTCCGCTCCACGTCGGCCTCGCTCGCACTCTGCATACCGCGCCGGACCACCGCCCGGGCGTACGCCTCGGTCTGGAGCAGCCCGTGCACGAACTGCACCTCGTAGACGCGGATCAGCGACGCCGCGCCCTCCAGTCCCACATAGGTGGGGAACCAGCTGGGCAGGACGTCGGAGTAACTGTGCCACCAGCCCGCGACGTTGGCCTCCCTGGCGAGGGAGAGCAGCGAGGTGCGCTCCGCCTCGTCCGTGATGCCGTACAGCGTCAACAGGTCTTCCACGTCTCGGGTCTTGAAGCTCACCCGGCCCAACTCCATCCGGCTGATCTTCGATTCCGAGGCGCGGATCGAGTACCCGGCCGCCTCACGCGTGATGCCCCGCGCTTCACGCAGTCGCCTGAGTTGCGAGCCGAGCAGCATGCGCCGCACCACCGATCCGGGCTCTCCCGCGCTCACGTTCGCCAGCCTCCCCAACCGTCTTCAAGGCCCGAAGTCTGCCACTAATTCACTCCGAGCTGTACTCGCGTGATTACGGAAACGGAAAGAGATCAAGGAATCCGCACGGCAGGAGCCGACCAGGAGACCAGTGGATGACGCGTGGATGGCGGAAAAAATGGCCAGTAAGCGGTACGGGGAGGTCCAATTCGGTCGCGTGCACGTGCATCTGCCCTTGCATCTGGTGTACGCATCCGAAACCATGGTCTCGCGCCACCGCTGCATCGCAACGACCGCGGATTACCGGGAGTGCCTCGCATGGGGACGAATGGATCGACCATGCTCGAGCCGTTACGGCAGGGCCTTCCCCCGCTGGATCCCGCGGCCGTGTCCAGCGCGGCCTCCTGCGCACTCCCCGCCCGCTACGAAGCGGTGCGCGAGGCACGGCAGTTCACCGGCACGACGCTCGACCGATGGGACCTGGCCGACCGGTTCGAGGACGTCTGCCTGGTCGTCTCGGAGCTGGTCACCAACGCCCTGCGGCACGGTCTGCCGGAGCCGTCGCCGGAACACTCGTGCGACCACGACTCGCCCGTACGACTGCATCTGCTGCGGTGGACCGGGCGGCTGGTGTGCGCGGTGCGCGACCCCAGCCGGGAGAGCCCGGTCGCCCGCGAGACGGACGACTTCTCGGCGGAGTCGGGCCGCGGCCTCTTCCTCGTCGACTCCTTCAGCGACGGCTGGGGCTGGCACCCGCTGACCGGCGCCCTGGACGGCAAGGTGGTCTGGGCGCTGTTCCGGCTGGCGTCCGTCACATGACGAACGGCGCACCTCTTCGACGCCGTGGTTCTACGCGCGTTACCGCGTGTTGCGCACCGATCGCCCCGAGTCGCGCACCTCACTGGTCGGCGCGTCAGCCCGCTATCAGGTGATCGAACTCCCCGTCCTTGGCCCCGAGCAGCATCGCCTCGATCTCCGCGCGCGTGTAGACGAGCGCGGGACCGTCGGGGAAGCGGGAGTTGCGCACTGCCACGTCTCCGCCGGGCAGTCGCGCGAACTCCACGCAGGAGCCCTGCGAGTTGCTGTGCCGGCTCTTCTGCCAGGCCACCCCGCGCAGCCGCGTGGCCGTCATGCCGTTGTACACGTCGCCCCCGTACCCGCCCTCAACGTCGTGGTCCACAGGTCGCTCCCCGGTGGTGCACTGGCTGGTGTGGCCATGGATGCTTCGGTCAACTGATCGCGATCATAACCTTGTTCACATGCATATGCGCGAGCAGATGCACGTGCACAGGGCGTGGTCCAGCGGTTACAGCGCCGACGTCCGCTTCACCCGAGCCGCTCGAGCGTCTGCCCCAGAACACGCAGGACATGCGAGCGCCACCCCCCGTCCATGATCTTGCGCGCCATCATCTGCGCCGGGTCGTCCGGATCGAATCCCTCGTGCACCAGGAAGAGACGCGTACCACGGCCCTCCTGTTCCAACGTCCAGGTAAGTGTCCAGTCCGCGGGATTGGCCGGATCGGCGTCCCTCCAGCGGACGGCCAGCATCCGCTCTGCGTCGTAGGCGAGAACCTCCACGTCGACGACGCCGGAGAAGGAGGAGTTGGGCCGCGGCACGGAGGTCATCCGATAGCGGTGGCCGACCTCGAGGCGGAAGTTGGCGGCGCCCGGCATCTGCCACTGTGCGAGCAGCGAGGGCTCGGTGAGGGCCCGCCAGACCTTCGCGGGCGGGTGCGCGTAGAACTGGTCGACGCGGATCGTGGTGAGGTCGTCGTGGGGGTCGGTGCTCATGTGCGGCCGCCGTGGGGGGTCGGTGCCCGGTGCGGTCGTCGCAGGGGGCGGTGCTCGGTGCGGTCACCGCAAGGGTCGGCGCTCGGGTGTGGTCACCGCGGGGGTCGGTGCTCGGGCGCGGTCACCGCGGGGGTCGGTGCTCGGGCGCGGTCACCGCGGGGGTCGGTGCTCGGGCGCGGTCACCGCAAGGGTCGCTGCTCAGGCACGGTCGTCGTCGGGCATACGGTCCAGCAGCGCGCCGAGTTCCTTCATCCGGCCGCGCCAGAACCGCTCGTACGGGTGGAGCCAGTCCTGCACGTCGGCCAGAGGGGCCGCCTCCAGGCGGTAGATGCGCTGCCGCCCGGAGCGCTGCTCGGAGACGAGGCCGGCCTCCCGGAGCACCTTGAGGTGTTCCGAGAGGCTGGGGCGGCGCATGGCGAAGCGGTCGGCCAGGTCCTGGACGGGCTGGGGCCCCCGCGCCGATCCGGGCTCGAAACCGTTCCTGGACAGTGAGCGGGAGTGAGTCCGCGCACCGGCACGCCCCGAACGGTTGTGGGCGCACTGGTCGTCCGCTTTCGCGTCCCGGGCAGCGACACGGATCCTGTCCGTGGTCCGAGCCGGGCGGGCGGAGTCCCTCACGACCTGGCCATATGGATACGGCCAGAGGCGACGGGGAGGCCCTGAACCATCTCGCTGGTGGAGCAGGGGCCCCGCACGCTGGCACCGCACCCGGCGCCCCAGATCGCGCGACAACGCTACCCCGACCGGCCCAACACACCGCAAGGCTGCCAGCCGACCATCACACGATCGAGCTAAATGGACCTCCTGCACGCTCCCCGACGAGCAGTTGCGAACCCCCCACCCCCGGTCCGGAGAGCGTGAGGACCGTCTGCGCGCCGCCCCGGGCCCGATCAGCGGATGGAGTACGGCAGCAGCGCCATCTCCCGCGCGTTCCTGATCGCCCGCGCCAGCAGTCGCTGCTGCTGGGCCGTGACCCGGGTGACCCGGCGGCTGCGGATCTTGCCGCGGTCGGAGATGAACTTCCGCAGCAGGTCGGTGTCCTTGTAGTCGATGTAGTCGATCCCGGCCTTCTCCAGCGGGTTGGGTCGGGACTTGACGGGCTTGCGGTCGCTCTTGCGGGGCATGGGGGTCAGACCTCCAGGAGGGTGTCGAAGGCGGACGGCACGCCCTTCCAGGCGTCGTGTCCGGCGGCGTACTCGGCGTCGGTCAGCAGGCAGGACTCCAGCAACCGTTCGAGGCCGTCGCGGTCGAGGCCGGGGGACGTGAAGACGAGGTGCTGGCAGCGGTCGCCGTGCTCCGGGTGCCAGTCCAGCGCGGCGGCGACCCGGCGCACCGGCGGGACCATCTCCCAGGCCGCGTCCGGCAGGGCGGCGAGCCAGGGACCGGCGCCCTCCACGCACAGCGCGCCGCCGGCCGCGTCCCAGTGCAGCAGTGTGTCGGGCCGGTCGGCCAGCCAGAACCGGCCCCGGCTGCGGGCGGCGGCGCAGGTCAGGTCCTCCAGGGCCGCGTACAGCCGCTCCGGATGGAAAGGCCTGCGGCGACGCCAGACCAGCGTCGAGACGCCGTGCGCGTCCGCCTCGGCGGGCAGCAGCGCGCACGCCGGATGCTGGGCCGAACCGGCCGCCTCGACGTCGAATCCGGCGAGGGCGGCGTGGGCCAGCCCGGAACGGCCGGCGGGCTCCCGCACGCGCCCCTGGCCGGGGGCGGCGCCCGGGTCACCGTGGCCGATCGGGACCCGGCGGGCCGTCGGGTGGAGCTGCGTGAGCAGTTCGTGGTCCTCCTCGTCCGCCTCCGGGGAGTCGGCGACGGCGAGCACGGGCGCGTATTCCAGCTGCCGGGCGAAGGTGTCCGCGACCGTCCGCTGGTCGGTGGCGGCCGCCGCGAGCCCACCGTCGGCCAGGTCGTCGCCGTTGCCGAGGTACGGCAGAACCAGCGCGGGATCGACAGCGGTGATCACGCCGGTGACGGTGAGCCCGCCGGCCGCGACCACCTCGGCCATCGCCTTGGGCTCCACGGAGTCCCACAGCTCGACCACCGCGAGCCGGGTGAGCCCGGCGGCGGCGAGCCTGCGCAGCTCCGGCACCAGGTCCTCGCGCAGCGCGCAGCACGCGCAGTCGTTGACGAGCGGCGTCTCGCCGCGGGACAGCTCGCCGGTGGCGTCCCGCACGGTCCGTACCACCGTGCCCGCGGGGGCCGTCGCCAGGTCGTGGTGGAGCGCGACACTCCCGGGCACCTCGGCGAGGAGCCGTGCCACGGCCGCACCGCGGGCGTCGGCGTGCAGCCCGCCGACGATCACCACCGACAGACTCACGCCCCGCCCCGCTTCCCGAACCGGCGCTCGAAGCGCTCCACGCGCCCGGCGGTGTCCAGGACACGGGCCGTGCCGGTGTAGAAGGGGTGGCTGACGTTCGAGATCTCGACGTCGACGACGGGGTGGGTGTGCCCGTCCTCCCACTCGATCGTCTTGTCGCTGGTCATCGTCGACCGGGTGAGAAAGGCATGGTTCGCGGCACGGTCACGGAAGACGACGGGACCGTAGGCCGGGTGGATTCCCTTGCGCATGGCGGACCTCAGCGCTCCTCTCGGAAGTCGACGTGCCGGCCCGCGACCGGGTCGTACTTGCGCAGGGTCAGGCGGTCCGGGTCGTTGCGGCGGTTCTTGCGGGTCACGTAGGTGTAGCCGGTCCCGGCGGTGGACCGGAGCTTGATGACCGGGCGGAGTTCGTTGCGTGCCATGCTACTATGTTACTGAAAATGAATTCCATTTGCACAACTGATCGAGGAGAGGTAGGTCACCCGTGTCCGCCCACTGCATGCTGACCGGCGCCCAGCCCGGCTTCGGCAACCGCATCTCGCACTCCCACCGGCGCACCTCGCGCCGCTTCGACCCGAACATCCAGACCAAGCGCTACTGGCTGCCGGGCGAGGGCCGGTACGTCCGGCTGAGGCTGAGCACGAAGGGGATCAAGACCGTCGACGCGATCGGTGTCGAGGCGGCCGTGGCGCGCATCCGCGCGCGCGGCGTGAAGGTCTGAGGAACCCCGAGAGCCCCGAGCGACAGGAAGACGCCATGGCGAAGAAGAGCAAGATCGCGAAGAACGAGAAGCGACAGGAGATCGTCGCGCGGTACGCCGCCCGCCGGGCCGAGTTGAAGGAGGTCATCCGCAGGCCGTCCTCGACGCCGGACGAGCGGCTCGCCGCGGAGCGGGAGCTGCGCAGGCAGCCGCGGGACGCGAGCGCCACGCGCGTGCGCAACCGCGACCAGACCGACGGCCGGCCGCGCGGCTACCTGCGCGCCTTCGGCCTGTCCCGGGTGAGCCTGCGGGAGCAGGCGCACGCCGGGTACCTGCCGGGGGTCCGAAAGGCCTCCTGGTAGTACCCGGTCCTGGTAGCTTGCTGCGGTCGTACCGGCCGCCGGGCGGCCGGCCGGTCTGAGCTTGGGGGCTTTCCGATGACTGCGGCGACCACGGCGACCAGGGCGGCGGCGACGGGGGTGAGCGCGGCGACCCGGATCGCGGCGGCGGGCCTGCTCGGCACGCTCGCCCTCACCGGCTGCGACAGCGGCGGCTCCGGTGCCACGGGCACAACCTCCGCCCCACCCGGCGCGAGCGCGACCGCGAGCACGACCGCCGATGACGGCGGCACGGGCGGTCCGACCGCCGACGGGGACGGTGTGGAGGGAAGTTGGCTCGCCACCACCGGCGGCAAGGCCGTGGTCCTGGTCGTCACCGGCGAGCAGGCCGCGCTCTTCTCGACCGACCGGAGCATCTGCACCGGAACGGCGGTCGAGGAGAGTGGGAGGCAGGTGATCCACCTCGACGCGTGCAAGGCTCGTACGACCGGCACGGTGGACTCGGTCAACAAGACCGCGCTCCGCGTTACCTGGGAGGGTGGTCTCGGCGCGGAGACGTACACCCGGTCGACGGGCGGGGCGCTACCGTCGGACCTGCCAACGGCGAGCCCGGGCTCCTGACGTTCGCGGGGCCGATCGAGGGGCGGGCGACCGCGCCGCACGCTCGTGCGTGGTGATCCGGTGATCCTCGGGCATCGTCACGACCCAAGGGACCAGTTCATGCGCGCCATTCCGCTCACCGTCACCGCCCTCGCCGCGGCCCTCCTGCTCACCGCCTGCGGCAGCGGCGGCGACACCGGCTCGGGCTCCGGCTCCGGATCCGGGGAGAAGAACACCGACGGCACGGCCTGCCGGATCGGCGAACTCGCGATCCAGGTCGGCCCGGCCAACGCCGCGCCCGCCGCCGGGGACACGGGCAATGTGCCCGTCACCGTCACCAACCGGGGTGCCCGGTGCACCCTGGAGGGTTTCCCGGGCATCACCCTGTCCGCCGGCGACGCCACGGCGACCGTCCCGCGCGAGGGGTCCGGAACGCCGGAGAGGCTCACCCTCGCCAAGAACGACACGGCGGCCTTCACCCTCACCTACGTGCGGGGCGAGAAGGGCGGCGCCAAGGGCCTCGCGGTGACGACCCTGAGGCTCAGCCTGCCCGGAGCGTCCGGCAGCCGGGACTTCCCGTGGTCCTACGGCCCGGTCCAGGGGAAGAAGAGCGCGGGTGACCCGGACGCGTCGGTGACGGCATTCCAGCAGGCCGGCGACTGACCGCGAGGCCGTTCACGCGGACGGCGCGGCGCGTCGGCCGAGCGGCGGGCGGGACGTCACCCGGGCCCGGTCCGCCGCCCGGGCGCCCTCCGTCCACCCCGCGGTGTCGCTCACCCCGCGCAGGCGGGTCGTGGTCGTCTCCGGGAACAAGCGGTCCACGCGGTCGGTGACCGCGACGTCCCGGGTCGCCAGGACGGGCAGCAGGTCCGCGGTCACCTGGGTCTCGGCGGCGGCCGCGAGGCGGGCGCCGACGCGGTGGGCGTAGGCGGCGAGGAAGGACTGCCGGAAGGTCTTCGTCCGCTTGCGCCCGCCCGCCCGCTGGGCCGCCTCCGCCCCGGTCATCGCGGTCGTGGCCTGGACCAGCAGCGAGGCGTAGAGCAGTTCGACCGCCTCCAGGTCGGCCTCGAAGCCGACGACGGTGGAGAAACCGAGGGCCTCGTTCCACACGGCGCGGCAGTGGTTCGCGGTGGCGACGGCGTCCAGCAGCACGGCCTTGGCCTGCTCGTACGGCGGCTCGACACCAATCCGGCAGGCGCCGGGTGCGTCCGGTGCCGGGGCGCGGGCGGCGAGCAGCGCCTCGTCGACGCTGTGCCGCGCCATCAGCTCCTGCGCCTTCGCGCTCAGCGCCTCCGCCTCCTCCGGATAGCCGGTGGCCTCCGCCTTGGCGAGCAGCGCCCGGATCCGGGTGAGCATGCGGGACTCGGTCCGGGAGGCGGGCGCGGGCTCGTCCAGCGGTTCGAGCGCGGGGAGCCGCAGCAGCAGGCGGTAGAGCTCCAGGACAGCGGTGGCGTGGGAGAAGCGGTCGGTGCGGGGCGGTTCCGCGGGCGGCAGCGCGTCGAGCTGGGCGGTCCAGCGCGGGCCGCGCGGCCGGTCGTCGGCCGCCTGCGCGCGGACGAGCGCCGCGAGCAGTCGCGCATGGACCTCGCCGAGCTCCCGCCCGACGATCCGCGCGACATCGGCGGGCTGCCAGCCGCGCTGCCACGCCGTCGCCACGAACTCCCGCCCGCGCCGGAGGAGTTCGGCGTCCGCCGCGGAGTCGGCCGCCAGCAGGGAGGCGCCGGTGTCGAGGGCGTCGCCGGAGGGTGCGTACAGGGCGGCCCGGAAGGCCTGGTCGACGGTGCTGGACGTACTCACCGGTCGATGGTGCCACGAGGCGCGCAGAACTCTGTCCACACCCTGTGGACAGAGGTGGCCCCGAAAGCGTCCCCAGGGGTGTCAACTCGAGGTTGACACCCTTGGGGACGCAACCTACGGTTGACACATGACGAACCCCACCATCAGGTCGAGCGTCCGTCTGGACGACCTCATCTCGGCCATCAAGCAGGTCCATCAGGAACCCCTCGAACAGCTCCAGGACGCCGTACTCGCCGGTGAGCACCTCGGCGAGGTGGCCGACCACCTCATCGGGCACTTCGTCGACCAGGCCCGCCGCTCCGGCGCCTCCTGGACCGACATCGGCAGGAGCATGGGCGTCACCCGGCAGGCCGCGCAGAAGCGGTTCGTGCCCAAGGAGTCGGCCGACCTCGACCCCAGCCAGGGGTTCAACCGCTACACGCCCCGCGCCCGCAAGGTGGTCATGGCCGCCCACGAGGAGGCCAAGGCCGCCAGGAGCGCCGAGGGAACGCCGACGCACCTGGTCCTCGGGCTGCTCACCGAGCCGGAGGCCATGGCCGCGCAGGCCGTCGAGGCCCAGGGCGTCACCCTGGACGCGGTCCGCGAGGCCGCGACGGCCGCCCTCCCACCGGCGTCCGCCGACGCCCCCGAGCTGGTCCCGTACGGCTCGGCCGCCAAGAAGGCCCTGGAACTCACCTTCCGCGAGGCCCTGCGCCTCGGCCACAACTACATCGGCACCGAGCACATCCTGCTGGCCCTGCTGGAGCTGGAGAACGGCGAGGGCGTCCTCAGCGGCCTCGGCCTGGACAAGGCGCGCGCCGAGGAGTACGTCGCGGCGGCCCTGGCGGAGCTGGTGAAGGACCGTGCCCGGCAGGACGAGGACCGGGAGGCGCACGACGGCGATCAGGGCGACGGACAGGACGGCTGACCGGCCTGCTGCTGACCGGCCTGCGACCGGCCTGCTGAGCAGCAGGTCGCAGCCCGTTGTCAGACCTTCCTGCGACACTCGCCGACATGACCGACCGGTGGGCTCTCGCACCGGCCGAGGACGGCGGCGCCGAGGTCGCCCCCCTCGGCCGGGACGGCCTGCCCGCCGGTCCGGTGCACCGTGCCGCGGACCTCGCGGAGGCGGTCCGCGGCAGACCGGACGTCACGCGATGGGTGTGGCGGTCCACCGCCGAGGTCCATCCCCGTCTGCTCGCCGCGGGCGTACGGGTGGAGCGGTGCTACGACATCGAGGTCGCCGAGACGCTCCTCCTCGGCCACGAGGGGCGTCACGGCGAGCCCCGCTCGGCCGCCGCCGCCCTGGCCCGGCTGCACGGCGGCCCGGTACCGCCGGATCCGCCGCACCGGTCCGCCGAACCCGGCGCGCAGTCCTCACTCTTCGAACCGCAGAGCGTGCGCCTGCCGCTGGCGGACCTGCTCGCGGTCTACGCCGACCAGCAGCGACGGCACGAACGCGCCGAGCACCCCGGCCGGATGCGCCTGCTGACCGCCGCCGAGTCGGCGGGCACACTGGTGGCGGCCGAGATGAACCGTGCGGGTCTGCCCTGGCGCGCGGACGTGCACCGCGCAGTGCTGCGCGAACTGCTCGGCGAGCGGTACGCGGGCGGCGGCGAGCCCCGCCGCCTGGCCGAACTCGCGGACGAGGTGTCCGCGGCCTTCGGCCACCGGGTGCGGCCGGATCTTCCCGCCGACGTGGTCAAGGCCTTCGCACGGGCCGGGATCAGGGTGAAGTCCACCCGACGCTGGGAGCTGAGGTCGGTCGACCACCCGGCCGTCGAACCGCTGCTGGAGTACAAGAGGCTGTACCGGATCTGGGTCGCCCACGGCTGGTCCTGGCTCCAGGACTGGGTGCGGGAGGGGCGGTTCAGACCGGAGTTCCTCGCCGGCGGCACGGTCACCGGCCGCTGGGTGACCAACGGCGGGGGCGCGCTCCAGATCCCCAAGGTCATCCGCCGGGCCGTGGTGGCCGACCCCGGCTGGCGCCTTGTCGTGGCCGACGCCGCCCAGATGGAGCCGCGGGTGCTGGCGGCCGTCTCCCGCGACCCGGGGCTGATGGAGGTGGCGGGCCGGGACGCCGACCTCTACCAGTCGGTGTCCGACCGGGCCTTCTCCGGCGACCGCGCCCAGGCGAAACTCGCCGTGCTCGGCGCGGTCTACGGGCAGACCTCCGGCGACGGCCTGAAGAACCTCGCCGCCCTCAGGCGCCGCTTCCCGAAGGCGGTGGCCTACGTCGACGAGGCCGCCCGCGCGGGCGAGGAGGGCCGGCTCGTACGAACCTGGCTGGGCCGCACCTGCCCCCCGGCCGCCGGGGCGGCCGAGGACGCGACCGGTGAGGCGGGCCTCCCGCAGGACGACCCGGCCGCCGCACCACCCGCCGGCCAGGACTGGATGCCGGGGTACGCCTCCGCCGACTCGCGCGCCCGGGGCCGCTTCGCCCGCAACTTCGTCGTGCAGGGCAGCGCCGCCGACTGGGCCCTGCTGCTGCTCGCGGCGCTGCGCCGCAGCTGCCGGGACATGGCGGCCGAGCTGGTCTTCTTCCAGCACGACGAGGTGATCGTGCACTGCCCGAAGGAGGAGGCGGACACGGTCGTCGAGGCGATCCGGCAGGCCGCGGAGCTGGCGGGCCGACTGACGTTCGGAGAGACCCCGGTGCGGTTTCCGTTCACGACGGCGGTGGTGGAGTGCTACGCCGACGCGAAGTGAGCGCGAGCACGGACGCGCGCGGACCGCGATCCGGCGGGTCGGACGACCGGTGGGTCAGATCACCGGCGGCCGGCCGAGCCGGGTGAGTCGCCACACGGTCCGCCAGCGCATGGGCCGCCGCTCCCCCGCGGGTTCGCGCAGCCCCTCCACGAAGCCGCCGAACCAGGCCCGCAGCCCGGCGAGCGAACGGGTCCGCGCCAGGGTGAGCAGCGTCCACACGCCGAGGTGGACCGGGACGAGCGGGAGCGGCAGCCGCCGCCGGGCCAGCCAGACCCGGTTGCGGGCGGTGACCCGGTAGTAGATGGCGTGCCGGGCGGGCGAGGTCTTCGGGTGCCGCAGGAGCAGCTCGGGCGCGTAGAGGATCTTCCAGCCGGCATCGGCGGCACGCCAGGCCAGATCGGTCTCCTCGTGCGCGAAGAAGAACTCCGCGGGCCAGTCCCCGGTCTGCTCCAGCATCGCCGTCCGCAGCGCGTGCCCGCCGCCGAGGAACCCGGTGACGTACCCGCCCCGCATCGGGTCCGCCCCGCCGATCCGCGGCACGTGCCGCTGCTGGGTCTCGCCGGACTCGTCGGCGATGCGGAAGCCGACGATGCCAAGGCGCGGGTCGGCGGCGTACAGATCCCGTACCCGGCGCAGTACGTCGGCGTCGACGAGGAGCCCGTCGTCGTCCAGCTCCACGACCACATCGACGTCCCCGAACGCACGCAGCCGGGCCAGGGCGACGTTGCGCCCGCCGGGGCAGCCGAGGTTCTCGTCGAGTTCCACCGCCGTGACCTCGCCGGGCAGGGTCAGCCGGCGGGCGAACCCGGGCAGCCGGCAGCCGTTGCCGACGATCACGATGCGCGCGGGCGCGAGATCCTGCTTGGCCACGGACTCCAGCAGGGCGTCGACCTCGGCGGGCCGGTTGCCCATGGTCACCACGGCGACAGCGATCCTCGGCTCCACCACGGCCCTCATCCCGTCCGACGGCAACGGCGCCCGTACGGCGCACCTCGTTCACCAGGATGTCACCTCGGCGGCGCCGGTTGCTTCGACGCCGCATCACATCGCGCCCGGTTCCCACCGCTTCACCGCAATCCTCCTGGAAGCGGCGCGAGAACCGCGGCCCATGCCGTGCGTCCGTCAGCCGTCCGGGTGATGTCCGCGCGATTCCGCGCGGTCACCCGGTCGGGTACTGTCCGGCGAAAGATGTCCGGGAGAGGCGGTTCCGCCGCGTTTGTTCCCCGAACATGCCCGAGTGAGCATGCAACTCCGAAGTGCCGCACGCCGCCGGGCCGTTCCGGCCGCCGTGGGCTCCCTCCTCGCCGTCTTCGAGCGCACGCACACCCGCGCCGCGCACTGAACCGTCCGGTCCCGTCGTCGCGTTCCCGCCGTCCGCCGAAGGGCGGCCCGCTCCTGGGGTCGCCCAAAGGTGGGCCGCCCAGGCCCCGGGGACGGGCCCCGCTAGGAGTGGGCTGGGCTCTCCACGGGGGGCGCGGCTTCGGGGACGTCGTCGGCACGGCCCACCGTCAGCCGCAGCGTCGCGACAGCCGCGACTCCCGCCACCAGACCGCAGGTCAGGGCGGCCGGAACGCCGTAACCGAGGCCCGAGGACAGATAGATCAGCCCCCAGCGCAGGCCCGCCCCGTCCGTCACCGTCCGCAGCAACTGGCTCGCCAGCAGCCCGAGGACGGTCGCGCACACCGCGCCGACCGCCATCGCCGGAACGGTGGCCCGAATCAGCAGGACGGGCAGCCACCGCAGCGCCCACCACACCACGACCAGCAGCAGTACGTCGGGGACCCGGGACAGGAGCCAGTCGCCGAACGGCGTGCCCGCCGGGCCCGCCCAGCCGCCGAGCAGCAGCCAGCCACGCAGCAGGTCACCCGGTTCGGCGAACATCCCGCCGACCGGGTCGAACCTCTGGAGGGCGGCTGCCACCGGCTGGTAGGAGAGGACGACCACGGACAGGGCGACGACCGCGGTCCCGGCCGTGGCGGACAGGCGGGCGGCCCGCGGCGGGACCGCCTGCCTCGGCAGCGGACCGGCGCCCTTGACGGTGATCCGGGCCGCGAGCACCGTCCCCGCCGCCGCCACCAGCGCGGCCACCACCAGGATCTGGCACCCGGCCGAGAGCGCGGCCGCCAGCTGGGGCAGGAAGCGGTAACTGCCGCGCCCCTGCGAGGCGATCACCCACGGCGCGGAGACGGTCACCGCCAGGGTCCCCGCCACCAGGCCCCAGGCCCACACCGCGAGCAGCGTGGCGGGCAGTCGGCCGTGCACCGGCGGCAGCCTGCGGACCAGGTGCAGCGCGCCGGGCACGAAGAAGGCGAACACCGCGGCGAAGCGGATCTGGAGGGCGGTGTGGTAGAGCGCCAGGTAGCGGGCTCCGTCCGGATCGGGTGTGCCGTTGACCCAGTCGGACGCCCCGGCACCGAACCGCACGACGTCCGGAGGGTCGTACGACCAGGGGATGAGCCAGCGTTCGAGGTCGGCGGCGGCCCGGCCGCCGATCGCGTCGGCGGTGCCCGCCAGGTGCAGTGCCTGCACGCTCGCCCCCGCCCACCACAGCAACGCCGTGATCAGCAGACCCCCGACCAGCGCCGGTATCGCCGCGCGCCGATACGTCATGACCGTCCCCCGCCCCTGTCCCCGTGTCCTCGCGTCCCGGCATCCCGGTGTCCCGGTGTCCCGGTGTCCCGGTGTCCCGTGCATGTCACAACTGGGCGGTGAGACTACACGGCCCCCAGTGGCAGCCCCCGATCGTTCTTCGGATCACGACGGGCGGCCCGACCGGGGCGCGCGGGCACCCCGGCGGCGTGAAGGCCAGATCACTGTTCCGGGTCGGACGACAGCAGGCCTTCCGCGGACAGGTCCTCCAGGGACAGGCCGTCCACGGGCAGCCCCTCCAGTGGCAGGCCCCCCACGGGCAGGCCTTCCCCGGCCGGGCCTTCCCCGGGCAGGGCCTGCTCGCACCAGATGGTCTTGCCGTCGCGGGCGTGCCGGGTGCCCCAGCGCTGGGTGAGCCGGGCGACCAGCATCAGGCCGCGTCCGCCCTCGTCGTAGATGCGGGCCTGGTGCAGATGGGGGGCGGTACTGCTGGCGTCGGAGACCTCGCAGATGATCGACCGGTCGTAGATGAGCCGCATCTGTATGGGGGGTTGGCCGTACCGGATGGCGTTGGTGACCAGCTCGCTCACCACCAGCTCGGTCACGAAGCCGATCTCCTCCAGACCCCAGGTCGCCAGCAGGCGGGCGGCGCGGGCGCGGATCCGGGCCACTTCGGCCGGTTCCGCCGCGATGTCCCAGGTGGCGACCCGCGTCTCGTCCAGGGCGTGCGGCCGGACGAGGAGCAGCGCGGCGTCGTCGGACGGAGGCTCGGGCAGCAGCGTCTTGACCACGTGGTCGCACAGCGCTTCCAGCGAGTCGCACGGCTCGGTCAGCGCCTGGCGCAGTTCCTCCAGCCCCGCTTCCATGTCGCGCTGCCGGGACTCGACCAGGCCGTCGGTGTAGAAGGCGAGCAGACTGCCCTCCGGCACCTCCACCTCCACCGTCTCGAACGGCACACCGCCGACACCGAGCGGGGGCCCGGAGGGCAGGTCGAGGAAATCGGCGCTGCCGTCCGGAGACACCATGATGGGCGCCGGATGGCCGGCACCGGCCAGCGTGCAGCGGCCGGTCACCGGGTCGTACACCGCGTACAGGCAGGTGGTCCCGACGTCCCCGGTGCCTCCGTGTGCCGGGTCGGCGCCGTCGTCGGCACCCGATTCCGCGGACTGCCGGTTCACCAGGTCGTCCAACCGGGTGAGCAGCTCCTCCGGGGTGGGATCGACATCGGCGAGCGTGCGCACGGCCGTACGCAGCCTGCCCATGGCCGCCGCGGCGTGGATTCCGTGTCCGACCACGTCCCCGACCACCAGCGCGACCCGGGCACCGGAGAGCCCGATCACGTCGAACCAGTCGCCGCCCACCCCGGCACGGGGTGCGGCGGGCAGATAGCGGGAGGCGGCCGACACCGCCGACTGCTCGGGCAGCTGCTGCGGCAGCAGGCTGCTCTGCAGGGTGCGGGCGATCTCGTACTGGTTCTCCAGCGCCGCGGCCTTCTCGATGCTCGCCGAGGCCAGCTGGGCGAGCTGGACGAGGATCGCCTCGTCGTCGGGCGTGAACTCGCCGCCGTCCTCCTTGTCCGAGAGCTGGATCAGACCCAGGTTGCGACCGTCGGTCGCGATCAGCGGGACGGCCAGCCAACCACGCATCGGCGGATGAACCGGGGCGTAGGCACCGAAGCCCCGCCAGGCCGGATGGGCCTCCAGCTCCTCCTGGGTCATCCGCATCGGCTGGTTGTCCCTGCACACCAGGACGTAGATCCCCTCCCCGACCGGGGGTGCGTCGAAGAAGCGGTACTCGCTGTACTTGTCCGACAGGGAGACGGCGTTGATCGCCTGTGCCCAGCGGAGGTTCCTGGTCATGCTGGTGACCGACTGGTGCGTGCCCACCAGCGCCCTGGCCTCCTCGGTGACCGTCTGGAGGGCGTACTCCAGCGACGGCGCGGCATTGATCCGCAGACTTGCCCGCGCCAGGTCCTGCAACTGCCGGGACCGTCTGTGCTCGGCCACGGCGGCGGCGGCGGCCCGCTCGTAGAGCCGGTCGCGTTCGGCCGCGTCCAGCCGCAACCGGATCTCGCTCATCACCGACGTCCCCAGCTGCTCCAGGGCGCGCCGCTGCTCCGCGTCCCACAGTCGCGGCTTGGTGTCGAGCACGTACAGCACTCCGATCGGCAGCTCCTCCAGCAGCAGCGGCACGCCCAGGTACGCGCGCATGCCGGTGGCGGCGACCGCGAGGTCGGACCGGTGCTCGGAGTCGTTCCGTACGTCGTCGATGACCAGTGGCCGGCCGGACACCACCACCTCGGAGCAGAAGCCCCAGTCGACCCGCTCCCGCTCCCCGTGCCGCGGTACGGCTGTGCCGATCCCGGCCCGGACGAACTGCTGGTCCGCCCCGGCCAGGCTGATCAGCGCCATACGGGCGTCCAGCAGCCGTACAGCCAGGCTCACGGACCGGGCGAAGGCGTCCACGGTCAGCTGGTCGACCGCGCGGACGGCGTCCACCGCGGCCAGCCGTGCGGGCTCGCGCAGCACCGTGGCAGGGTTCGGCGGGTCGCCCGCCTTACCGAGCTCGGCCATGGCCCCTCCGCGCCTGCTGTGTGAGTCGCACCCCGCTCGGATCCGTGGTCCAGTGCCCTGGACCTCGGGCCGCCGCCCGAGGATCTCGCCTGCGCCCTCGTGGCCTCCATCGAGGCCTGGACGTTCCGACCGGGAAGTCACCCTTGCCTGATTTCAAAAGTACGCCTGCCGGTCGCGGCGGCGAACTCGGCCGGGGCCCAGCGAACGCCGAAGGACCAGCCGGGCCGCGGAACACGCAAGGGCTGAAACCGGAACTGAGACCGGAACTGAGACCGCGGCGCCCGTAGCGCGCCGACGTCCTCCGGGGAGGGCTCGGCATTCCGCTCGTACCGCTGTCGGTCTTCGCCTTCTTCCGCTTCGTCATGGGGGATGTGGGCCCGACGGATGGCGAGGAGGGCGACGTCGTCGCCGAGGCGTCCGCCGGTGTGGGCGAACAGGTCGCGTTCGATGTGCTGGAGCAGCGCCTCGGGAGGTTGGTCGGTCCACTGGGCAGCGCGTTCCGCGAACGGGTAGAAGGCGCCGTTGTGGTCACGGGCTTCGATGACACCGTCGGTGTACAGGACCAGCGTGTCCCCAGGGCTGAAAGGCAGGACATCGACGACGTGGTCGTCGGGATCCGTGATGCCGACGCCAAGTGGGGGCCCGGGGTGGAGGCGGGGCACGTGGACAGTGTTATCCGGGCCGAGCAGCAGGGGTGCCGGGTGCCCGCAGCTGGTCATGCGGACCAGGGGCTCCGGGTCGGCGATCTCGATCAGAAGAGCGGTCACGAAGCGTTCTCCCGCCTCGCCCTCCGGTTCGAAGTCGGCGAGATAGCGGGTCATGCTCCGTTCCAGGGAAGCGGCCAGGTCGGGCAGGGAGGCCTGCTGGTGGGCGGCCTCGCGGAAGGCGCCGAGCAGGAGGGCGGCCTCGCCCAGGGCGGGCAGGCCCTTGCCCCGCACGTCGCCGATCATCACGCGGACCGCGCTGTCGGTGCGGGCGGCGGCATACAGGTCGCCGCCGATGGCGGCCTCCTCCTCGGCAGCCAGATAGACACAGGCGAGCCGCAGCGGGCCCAGCCGGCTCGGCAGCGGCCACATCACCACCTGCTGGGCGGCCTCGGCGACCGACCGGACCCGGGCCATCTGGCGTGCGTGCCGGTCCCGCACCGCGCACAAGACCACGATCAACAAGGTGATCACCGCGATAGCGATCACCTCCACCACCACGTTCCGCGAAGACACTGATCCGGTGCGCCAGCTGCTGGCAGCCTCGCCCGCCATGGCCAGAACCCCGATGCCGCCCGTCGTCCAGGGGCCCGCGAACCACGCGGTGAGCGTGGGCGCGACCACCAGCAGGGGGCCGAGAACGACGTTCGGCCCCGTCGCGATGTCCGCGGCAGTGATCACCACGATGAGCACGACAGGAATCAGCAGCAGCAGGTGGCTCGGCTGCCACGGCTGCCCGAGACTCGCACGTCCCTGCCTGGAGCCCACGCCTTCCACACTGCACCGCTACCGCGGCTCGCGCCACGACAGTTGGCGCCGCCGGGTCCACTGAACGAGAAAACCCCAGGTCGGAATGATTCCGACCCGGGGTTCCAGGATGAGCCGCTTTCGGGATTCGAACCCGAGACCTACGCATTACGAGTGCGTTGCTCTGGCCATCTGAGCTAAAGCGGCGCGCTGCCACACCAATGGTGCGATCGGCAACGTCCGTAAGTCTACACAGTTTCCGGGAGTGCTTCGTACACGCCCCCGGCCGCCCCCGGAACGGGGCGCGGGGGCGGGAGTGGCGGCTATGAGCAGCGCTTTCCGTTCGCCGGAGGGGTGCCCTGGAGGAGGTAGGTGTTGATCGCGGAGTCGATGCAGCGGCTGCCGCGGCGGTAGGCGGTGTGGCCGTCACCGTCGAAGGTCAGCAGGCGGGCGGAGGAGAGCTGACGGGACAGGGACTGGGCCCAGCGGTAGGGGGTCGCCGGGTCGCGGGTGGTGCCGACGACCACGACGGGGGCCGCGCCCCTGGCCTCGATGCGGTGGGGCCTGCCGGTGTTCTTCACCGGCCAGTACGCGCAGTTCAGCGTGTTCCAGGCGAGGCCGCGGCCGAAGACCGGGGAGGCCTTCTCGAAGGCGGGGACGAATTCCTCCACCTGCTCCGGACTGGTGAAGGGGGCCGGCAGGTCCAGGCAGTTCACAGCGGCGTTGGCGTACATCAGGTTGGAGTAGTGGCCGCCGGAGTCGCGCTCGTAGTAGCTGTCGGCGAGGGCCAGCAGGGCGGCGCCGTCGTTCTTCTTCATCGCCGACGTGAGCGCCGCGCGCAGTTGCGGCCAGGCCGCCTGGTCGTACATCGCCGCGATCACCCCGAAGGTGGCGAGGGACTCGCCGAGGCGACGGCCACCGGTGTCACCGGCGGGGATCGGGCGGGCGTCGAGTCTGCGGAAGAAGGCCGCGAGCTGGTCGCCGACCTGCTTCGGGGTCGCGGCGCGGCCGCCGAGCGAGCAGTCGCTCTGCCGCACGCAGTCCTTCGCGAACGACTGGAAGGCCGCGTCGAAGCCCGCCGCCTGGTCCAGGTTCATCTGGCGTGCCGACAGCGAGGGGTCCAGGGCTCCGTCCAGGACCAGGCGGCCGACACGGTCCGGGAACAGGCCGGCGTACGTGGCCCCGAGGAACGTCCCGTACGAGGCGCCGACGTAGTTCAGTCTTCCGTCGCCCAGGATCGCGCGCAGGATGTCCATGTCGCGCGCCGCCTCCACGGTGGAGACGTGCCGCAGCAGACGGGCGGAGCGCGCACCGCAGCCCTCCGCGAACTTGCGGTACTCGGCGACGAGCGCGTCGACCTCCTCGCGGTCGTCGGGCGTGAAGTCGGTCTGCGTGTACGCGTCCATGTCCCGGTCGTCGAGGCACTGCACCGACTCGCTGCGGGAGACCCCACGCGGGTCCATCGCGACCAGGTCGTAGCGGGCGCGGATCTCGTCCGGGTACCCGACACCGGCGTAGTGCTGGAGATAGGCGACGGCCGAGCCGCCCGGTCCGCCCGGGTTCAGCAGCAGCGAGCCGAGCCGCTTGCCCGGGCCGGACGCCTTCTTGCGGGCCACGGCCAGCCGGACGTCGCCCGCGTCGGGCCGGTCGTAGTCGAGCGGCGCCCGCACCGTCGCGCACTCGAAGCCGGGCACGCCGCAGCTGCGCCAGGCCGGCTTCTGCCCGTAGTACGGCGACAGTGCGGGCGGCGTGGCCCGCGGCAGCGCGGCCAGCGCCGCGTCCGCCGCCGGTTCGGTCCGGCGATGCGTGGTGCCGGGAGTACAGGCCGAGACCAGCAGGGCGGCGGCCGCGAGGAGGGCGCCGCCCGCGCGAGCCGCGCGGAGGGAGGTTCGGGGCCGGGGGCCCGTGCTGCTGTTCGGACGAAGGGCGCGCCTGATGTGCATCCAGCGAGCGTAACTCTCCGCGATCGGCCAGGTGCGATACGTGCGGAGCGTTGCCCGTACGAGTGACGCCGTCGACGCCGGTGTCCTCGTCAGCCCGCTCTCAGGGCCACGGTCATCGCCTCCACGGCCAGGAGCGGGGCCACATTGCGGTCGAGGGCGTCGCGGCAGGCGGCGATCGCCTCGATGCGGCGCAGGGTGGACTCGGGCGAGCTGCCACGGGCGAGGCGCTCCAGAGTGTCCTCGACGTCCGCGTTGGCGATGGCCACGCGGGAGCCGAGCTGGAGGGCCAGGACGTCCCGGTAGAGGCCGGTGAGGTCGGTCAGGGCGAGGTCGAGGCTGTCGCGCTGGGTGCGGGTGCGGCGGCGCTTCTGCTTGTCCTCCAGGTCCTTCATCACGCCCGCCGTACCGCGGGGCAGCCTGCCGCCCTGGGTCGCGCCCAGCGCCGCCTTCAGCTCCTCGGCCTCCTTGGCGTCCATCTCCTCCGCGAGTGCCTTGGCGTCGTCCGCCGCCGCGTCGACCAGTTCCTGGGCCCCCCTGAGGCAGCCGCCGATCTCGTCGACGCGCAGCGGGAGCTTCAGGACGGCGGCGCGGCGTTCGCGTGCGGCCGGGTCGGTGGCCAGGCGGCGGGCCCGGTCGATGTGGCCCTGGGTGGCGCGGGCCGCGGCGGCCGCGACGGCGGGTTCGACGCCCTCCCTGCGTACGAGCATGTCGGCGACCGCGTCCACCGACGGTGTGCGCAGGTTCACGTGGCGGCAGCGGGAGCGGATCGTGGGCAGGACGTCCTCGACCGAGGGGGCGCACAGCAGCCAGACCGTGCGCGGGGCGGGCTCCTCGACGGCTTTCAGCACGGCGTTGGCGGACTTCTCGTTCAGCCGCTCGGCGTCCTCGACGAGGATCACCTGCCAGCGGCCGTTCGCCGGGGCGGTGAACGACTTGCGCACGGTGTCCCGCATGGCGTCGACGAGGATCTGCGTGCCCACGGCGGCGACCGTGTTGACGTCGGCGTGGGTGCCGATCAGCGCCGTATGGCAGCCGTCGCAGAAGCCGCAGCCGGGGACGCCGCCGAGCGCGCGGTCGGGGCTCACGCACTGGAGGGCGGCGGCGAAGGCCCGCGCCGTCTGCGTGATCCCCGCGCCGGGCGGTCCGGTGAACAGCCACGCGTGCGTCATTTTCGACGCCTCGGGCGGCGGCGCGTCCGCGGCGGCCGCGGTGACCAGCGCGTCGGCGTCCCGGGCGGCGGCGCTCAGCTGTTCGCCGACCTTCTCCTGCCCGACGAGGTCGTCCCACACGCTCATGGGTCACGCCGCCCTTTCGTCATGGTTCGTGATGCGGGATCCATTGTGCGGGGCGCCACTGACAACGCGGTGCGCGCCTCCGCCGGACCCCACGCCGACCGCCTCCGGGACGCGGGACGCGCCCCTTCGGCACGAGGTCCGGTCCCAGCCCGGGCACGTGCCGTACCGACGCGCGCGGTGGCACTCCCCGCGCACCGGGACGCGGCCCGCTGCCGGGTCCGGCCGTCTCAGGTGCCGTGCCCGATCGGGCCTCCGGCGGCCTCACCGGAGCCTCGATCGGCCTCTGCCCACGGCTCAGCGCTGCCGGCCCCGTCCCCGGCCGCCGTCGCCGAACTTCCCGCCGTCCTCGCGCGAGCCCAGCAGTTCGTCCGCCAGGGTCGGCAGATCGTCGAGCGGCGTCTCCTCGGCCCAGTCCGGCCGCGGCCGGCGCCGGGCGACCGCCTCGGCGTCGACCTGGGGCAGCTCCCGCGTACGGTCGTCGCCCTGGTCGGGCCGCGCGACCCGCGACCGCTCGCCCCGCTCGTCCCGGAAGAAACCGGGCGGAACCCGGTCCGTGGGGTCCTCCCCGCGCACCGGCGGCAGGACCGCCGTCTCGTCCGCGGCCCCCGGTGTGTAAGCGGGCAGTACGGCGGTCTCGTCGGCGGCCCCCGGCGGAACCACGGGCTGCGGCAGCTGCGCGGTCACCTCGGACTCCGACTCACCCGCCGTCCGCGGCCGCGACTCCGCCGACGCGCGCGACGCGCCACGGGAGTCGTCCCCCGAGCCACGGCCCGAGCCCTCGCCCGCGCCCTCGCTCGAAGACCTGCCGCTCCCCCGCTCGTCCCGCACTGGCGGCAGCACCGCCGTCTCGTCCGCGGGTCCGCCCGGCGCGTTCGTCGGCGTCACCACCGGCGTCGGCACGGTCAGCTCCTCCGGCGGCACCGCCGCGGGCTCGGTGGACCGGCGCGGGCCCGCCTGCGCGCTGGCCGCGGCCTGCTCCGCCGCCCGCCGGGCCTCCTCGGCCCGCAGCAGGGCCTCCTCGGCCTTGCGCTGCTTCTCCAGCCGCCGCGCCTCGGCCTCGGCGCGCAGTCGCTCCTCCTCCTCGGCCTGCCGGCGCCGCTGCTCCTCCTCGGCCTTGCGGCGCGCCTCGGCCTCCGCCCGTGCCCGCTCCTCCGCGAGCAGCCGGGCCTGT
Organism: Streptomyces cyslabdanicus; assembly: GCF_052663305.1. Lineage (NCBI taxonomy): Bacteria > Bacillati > Actinomycetota > Actinomycetes > Kitasatosporales > Streptomycetaceae > Streptomyces > Streptomyces cyslabdanicus. The sequence continues at coordinate 225,736 of NZ_JBQRUW010000024.1, read as the reverse complement.
TCCTCCTCGGCCTTGCGCCGGGCCTCCTCGGCGCGCTGCCGGGCCTCCTCGGCCTGCCGCTCCGCCTCGCGACGCTGCGCTTCCTCCAGCTCGCGCTGCTTGCGCTCCTCCTCCTCGGCGCGCAGCCGCGCCAGCTGCTCCAGGCGCTCGCGCTCCAGGCGCTCCTCCTCGGCCTTGCGCCGGGCCTCCTCCTCGGCCTTGCGGCGCGCCTCCTCCTCGGCCTTCTTCCGCGCTTCCTCCTGCGCCTTCAGCTCGGCCTCGGACAGCGGCAGCATCTGGTCGAGCCGGTGCCGGACGACCGTGGTCACCGCCTCGGGCTCCTGCCCGGCGTCCACGACGAGGTAACGGCCGGGGTCGGCGGCGGCCAGCGCCAGGAAACCGGACCGCACGCGCGCGTGGAACTCGGCCGGCTCCGACTCCAGGCGGTCGGGCGCCTCCGTGAACCGTTCACGGGCGGTCTCCGGCGAGACGTCCAGCAGGACCGTCAGATGCGGCACCAGACCGTTCGTCGCCCAGCGGGAGATCCGCGCGATCTCCGTCGGGGACAGGTCGCGGCCCGCCCCCTGGTAGGCGACGGAGGAATCGATGTACCGGTCGGTGATCACCACGGCGCCCCGCTCCAGCGCGGGCCGTACGACGGTGTCGACGTGCTCCGCGCGGTCGGCGGCGTACAGCAGCGCCTCCGCGCGGTGGGACAGGCCCTGCGAGGACACGTCCAGCAGGATCGAGCGCAGCCGCTTGCCCACGGGCGTGGCGCCCGGCTCGCGGGTGAGGACGACCTCGTGGCCCTTGGACCTGATCCAGTCGGCGAGCGCCTCGGCCTGCGTGGACTTGCCGGCGCCGTCGCCGCCCTCCAGGGCGATGAAGAACCCGGACGCCGCGGGGGCCGTCACCGGGTCGTCGCCACCCCGCAGAGCGTCGACGAGGTCCTGCCGCAGCGGCACGCCGGAGCGGTCGTCGACCTTGGCGAGGACCAACGCGGCCACCGGCAGCAGCAGCGCGCCGACCAGCATCAGCGTGAACGCGGCGCCGCCGTGCGCGAACACGAACCGGCCGTCCTCCAGCCGGTGCGGGCCGATCCCGGCCGCGACCACGGGGGCGAGCACGACGCCGAGCGCCACGAAGACCCGTACCACCGTGTGCAGGTGCTCGGTCATGCGCGGCTTGCGGTAGTCCTCGGCCTCCTGGTCGAGCAGCGTGTGCCCGGTGTTGGCGGCGGCGCCCGCGCTCACCCCGGCCAGCGCGAGGAGCAGCAGCACCGTGGTGACGTCGGGGACCAGACCGGCCGCGAGCAGGGCGACGCCGGTGAGAGCGATCGTCAGGGCGAGCAGCCGCCGCCGCGACAGGGAGACCAGCGCCTTCGGCGCCGTACGGATGCCGACGACGACCCCGCCGGTCAGGGCGAGCACCGCAAGGCCGTACAGCACGGGACCACCGTGCAGGTCCGTGGCGTGCAGCACGCAGACGGCGACCGCGGCGGCGATCGCCCCGGCGACGGACGCGCAGGCGAGCACGAGCAGCGGAACGGCGCCCGTGCGGCCCTTGTCGACCCCGGTGCCCGTCTTCGGGCGGCGCAGCCCCTCCAGCGGCGAGCGGGGGCGCGGGGTGCGTGTGCCGGGCAGTTCCAGATAGGTCAGCACGGACAGGGACCCGGCGAACAGTCCGGCCGCGACGTACGCGCCGAGAGCGGCCTGGTGCTGGTCGAACCAGACGACGCCGGTGCCCAGCAGGTTGTTGAGCAGGGAGGCGGCGACCAGGGCCGCGGCCGCCAGCGGGACCGCCAGGAAGGTGGTCCGCAGCGACAGGCGGCGCAGGGCGTCCATGTGGTCCGGCAGCGGGCGCACCGTGGCGCCCTCCGGGGGCGGGGCGGGCAGCAGCGCGGGGGCCGCGCTCTCCCGGCACACGCTCCAGAAACGCTCGGCGACCCCAGTCACGAAGACGGTGACCAGGAGGAAGGCCAGGGCGTCGTTCGGCGTCCAGTCGATCCACAGCGGCGCGACGATCAGCAGGGCGGCCCGCAGACCGTCGGCGCCGACCATGGTCCAGCGCCGGTCGAGCGGGCCCTCCTGGGAGGTGAGCGAGGTGAGCGGTCCGAGAAGGACCGCGCCGAAGAGCAGCGTCGCCAGGATGCGCACTCCGAAGATCGTCGCCACTGCGAAGGCCACGCCCCGGTAGCCGCCGCCGAAGGGGCTCGCGACGACCGCCGCCTGGAGGGCGAGGACGACCAGGACCAGGAGCGCGAGGGTGTCCCCCACGCCTCCCACCAGTTGGGCGCTCCACAGCCGCCGCACCTGCGGTCGCCGCAGCAGGGCGCGGACGGCGCGCTCCCGGGAGTCGACCAGGAGGGCGTCGTCGGAGGTGGAGGTGTGGGCCGTTGGCTGCTCGGCTCGCGTCATGCGTTCAGCCTATCGGGACGCACGGACAGCACGGCGTGACGATCCGGGGGTGCGCACGCCCCGACACCAAAGTGATGCCGGGGCGTGCCTTTCGCAAAGGAGCCGCGAGGAATCCGCGGGGATCCGCGGAGGATCCGCCCGCGTCAGTCCTCCGCCGCCTTGGCTGCCGTCGCGGTGGTCTTCTTGGCGGCCGTCTTCTTGGCGGTGGTCGTCTTCTTGGCGGTGGTCGTCTTCTTCGCCGCGGTCTTCTTCGCCGCGGTCTTCTTCGCGGCCGTGGACGCCGTCTTCTTCGCGGGCGCCTTCTTGGCGGCGGCCTTCTTCGCGGTCTTCTTGGCCGGGCCCTTCGCGCGCTTCTCCGCGAGGAGCTCGAAACCGCGCTCCGGGGTGATCGTCTCGACGCTGTCGCCGGAGCGCAGGGTGGCGTTGGTCTCGCCGTCGGTGACGTACGGGCCGAAACGCCCGTCCTTGACGACGACCGGCTTTCCGCTGACCGGGTCCTCGCCCAGCTCCTTCAGTGGCGGCTTGGCGGCCGCGCGGCCCCGCTGCTTGGGCTGGGCGTAGATCGCCAGCGCCTCCTCCAGCGTGATCGTGAAGAGCTGGTCCTCGGACTGGAGCGAACGCGAGTCCGTGCCCTTCTTCAGGTACGGGCCGTAGCGGCCGTTCTGCGCGGTGATCTCCTGGCCCTCCGCGTCGGTGCCGACGGTCCGCGGCAGCGACATGAGCTTCAGGGCGTCGTCCAGGGTCACGGTGTCCAGGGACATCGACTTGAACAGCGAGGCCGTGCGCGGCTTGACCGCGTTCTTGCCGGTCTTCGGGGTGCCCTCGGGGAGGACCTCCGTGACGTACGGGCCGTAGCGGCCGTCCTTGGCGACGATCGTGTGGCCGGTGTCCGGGTCGGCGCCCAGCTCGAAGTCGCCGCTCGGCTTGGCGAGCAGTTCCTCCGCGAGCTCGACGGTCAGCTCGTCGGGGGCCAGGTCGGCCGGGATGTCGGCGCGCTGGTGGGTGTCGGTCTCCTTCTCACCGCGCTCGATGTACGGGCCGTAGCGGCCGACCCGCAGCACGATGTCGTTGCCGACCGGGAACGACGACACCTCGCGCGCGTCGATCGCGCCCAGGTCGGTCACCAGTTCCTTGAGGCCGCCGAGGTGGTCGCCGTCGCCGTTGCCGGCCTCGGCGGCGCCGCCGTGGCCGGTGCCCTCGCCGAAGTAGAAGCGCCTCAGCCACGGCACGGCCTTCGCCTCACCGCGCGCGATGCGGTCGAGGTCGTCCTCCATCTTGGCGGTGAAGTCGTAGTCGACGAGCCGCCCGAAGTGCTTCTCCAGGAGGTTGACCACGGCGAAGGACAGGAAGGACGGCACCAGGGCCGTGCCCTTCTTGAAGACGTAGCCGCGGTCGAGGATCGTGCCGATGATCGACGCGTACGTCGACGGGCGGCCGATCTCGCGCTCTTCCAGCTCCTTGACCAGGCTGGCCTCGGTGTAACGGGCCGGGGGCTTGGTGGCGTGGCCGTCGACCGTGATCTCCTCGGCCGTGAGCGCGTCGCCCTCGCCGACCTGGGGCAGCCGGCGCTCGCGGTCGTCGAGCTCGGCGTTCGGGTCGTCGGCGCCCTCGACGTACGCCTTGAGGAAGCCGTGGAAGGTGATCGTCTTGCCGGACGCGGTGAACTCGACGTCCCGGCCGTCGGTCGCGGTGCCGCCGATCCTCACGGTGACGCTGTTCCCGGTCGCGTCCTTCATCTGGGAGGCGACCGTCCGCTTCCAGATCAGCTCGTACAGCTTGAACTGGTCGCCGGTCAGGGAGGTCTCGGCGGGCGTGCGGAAACGATCACCCGAAGGACGGATCGCCTCGTGCGCCTCCTGCGCGTTCTTGACCTTCCCGGCGTACGTACGGGGCTGCGGCGGCAGGTAGTCGGCGCCGTACAGATGGGTGACCTGGGCGCGGGCGGCGGCGATCGCCGTGTCGCTCAGGGTCGTGGAGTCCGTACGCATGTACGTGATGTAGCCGTTCTCGTACAGCTTCTGAGCGATCTGCATGGTCGCCTTCGCGCCGAAGCCGAGCTTGCGGCTGGCCTCCTGCTGGAGCGTCGTCGTACGGAACGGGGCGTACGGCGAGCGGCGGTACGGCTTGGACTCGACCGACCGGACGGAGAAGCTGGTGTCCTCGAGGGCCGCGGCCAGGGCGCGGGCGTTCGCCTCGTCGAGGTGGAGGGTGTTCGCGCTCTTGAGCTGTCCGAGGGAGTCGAAGTCGCGGCCTTGGGCGACCCGCCGGCCGTCGACGCTCTGCAGGCGGGCGACCAGGGAGGACGGGTCGCTCGCGTCGCCCGCGCGGCCCGTCGCGAAGGTGCCGGTCAGGTCCCAGTACTCGGCGGAGCGGAACGCCATGCGCTCGCGCTCCCGCTCGACCACGAGCCGGGTCGCGACGGACTGGACCCGGCCCGCCGACAGGCGCGGCATGACCTTCTTCCACAGCACGGGCGAGACCTCGTAGCCGTAGAGGCGGTCGAGGATGCGCCGGGTCTCCTGGGCGTCGACCAGCCGCTGGTTGAGCTGGCGCGGGTTGGCGACCGCCTCCCGGATGGCGTCCTTGGTGATCTCGTGGAAGACCATCCGCTTGACCGGGATCTTCGGCTTGAGCACCTCCTGGAGGTGCCAGGCGATGGCCTCGCCCTCGCGGTCCTCATCGGTGGCGAGGAAGAGCTCGTCGGACTCCTTCAGCAGATCCTTGAGCTTCTTGACCTGGGCCTTCTTGTCCGCGTTGACGACATAGACCGGCTGGAAGTCGTGTTCCACGTCCACACCGAGGCGGCGCACCTCACCGGTGTACTTCTCAGGGACCTCCGCGGCACCGTTGGGAAGGTCGCGGATGTGCCCGACGCTCGCCTCGACGGTGTAGCCGGGGCCGAGGTAGCCCTTGATCGTCTTCGCCTTGGCAGGCGACTCGACGATGACGAGTCGGCGGCCGCCCTGTGCGGTCTCGCTGGTCGGGGACAACTTCGCTCTTCTCTCCGGTCGACGCTTGGGCCTCCCCAGGCCTTGATTTCCCGGGGGTCGGGTGGTGGTGACGCTGCGGAGTGTGACGGTACATCCCGCCCCCGTGTCAAACGGGAAAAGCCCGCAACGGCCACTCGAACGGTAACCCGACTACCCCCCTTCCTGCCGCCCGGACTGCTCACCAGGCCGTTCGGGCTGATGCGGAGGGTGCTCTCTCAGTTACGGAGACCGCACGCGTGCGGCGGCTGTCACAGGCGCCCGAAGCACCACACGCCGACGGTCAGGGCGGTCACGGCGGCCAGGGTCGCGACGGTCGCCGACACGATGCGGGGCAGGCCGAGGGCCACGGGTTCCCGGTGCCGGACCCGGACCGTCGTCCATCCCAACAAGGCTGCTCCGAACAGGAAGAACACCGTTCCCGTGAAGATCGCCGGAACGCTCTCCATGTCCGCCCCTCCGCTCCCCGGATGCCCCGGTAGGGGAGGCTGACACCCACGGGCGACGAGGACACCAACCCGCGGTGAACTCGTGTCGTCCCGCTCCCGGGGGCGGCGCTCCGACAGCCTCCGCGAGGTGACCGGAATCAAGCTCTCCGCTTTTTTTCCGGTGTTTTCCCGCCCGGCCCCCGGCAAAGATCGAACGCCTTGACCGAGCGCCGTCGAAACGACCCACACGCCCCGAGAACGACGAGAACTCGCCGCCGCCACGGACGTCCCGGCGGCCCCGGTGGCCCCCGCCGCCCCTGCCGGCCCGGGCGACGCTAGGGGCGCACCGGCCTCATCGGTCGCGCGAAACGGTCACCGGACCGGTCACCGAACCAGTCACTGGGCGGGTTCTTCCGCCGAGTCTCGAGCCGGTTCCTGGGCCGGCTCGATGAAACCCTGTTCCACCAGCAGCCGGATCTGGGCCGGTGTGCGGTCGCGCAGGAGAAGCGGGTTCTCGCCCATCAGCTGGGCGATGGCGTCCAGGATGCGGCCGGCACTCAGCGTGCCGTCGCAGACACCGGCGAAGCCGGCGCCCACCGTGTCCACCGCGGTGGCCCGGCGCATCCCGCGGTTCTGGCGCAGCACGACGTGCTCGGGGTCCTCGGCGCCGGGCAGCCCGACCTGCTCCTGGACCACCTCGCGCACAAGCCGGAAGTGACCGTCGAGCAGGGCCGCGTCGTCGTGGTCCCGCAGGTAGTCGACGCGGGCGAAGTGCGCCCGGACGGTGTCGCCGAGCGGCTGCTCCACCGGGTGCGGCCACTCCTCCACGGTGATCGACGGCGTCGCGGATCCCGTCCTGCGCAGGGTGATCCAGCCGAAGCCCACGGCCCTGACCTTGCGCGCCTCGAACTCCTCCAGCCAGGCGTCGTACCGCGCCTGGTACTCCGCGGCGTCACCGCGGTGGTCACCCGCGTCCCTCAGCCACAGCTCGGCGTACTGCGTGACGTCCTGCACCTCGCGCTGCACGATCCACGCGTCGCACCCGCGGGGCACCCATGACCTGAGCCTGTCCTGCCAGTCCTCCCCCTCGACGTGCTGCCAGTTGGCGAGGAACTGCGCGAACCCGCCCTCGTTCAGCCGCTCCCCCGCCTGCTGGACGAGCGTGCGGCACAGATCGTCCCCGCTCATCCCGCCGTCGCGGTACGTCAGCCGGGCGGCCGGGGAGATCACGAAGGGCGGGTTCGACACGATCAGGTCGAACCGCTCGTCGTCGTGGACCGGCTCGAACAGCGAGCCCTGGCGCAGATCGGCGGCCCGCGCGCCGGACAGCGCGAGTGTCAGGGCGGTGATGTGCAGCGCGCGCGGGTTGACGTCGGTGGCGGTCACGCGTGTGGCGTGCCGGCCCGCGTGCAGCGCCTGGATGCCGGAGCCGGTGCCGAGGTCGAGCGCGGAGCCGACCGGCGTGCGGACCGTGATGCCGGCCAGGGTCGTGGAGGCGCCGCCGACACCGAGGACGACCCCCTCGTCACGGCCGTCGGTCCCGTCCGCCTGCCGCCCGTCGTCGTCCCGCCGGCGGGCGCCGGCGCGCACACCTCCCGCTCCACCGACCGCGCAGCCCAGGTCGGACACGATGAACCAGTCCTCGCCGTCGAGTCCGCCGTAGGGCCGGACGTCCACGGTCGCGGCGACCTCGTCCGCGCCGACGCGCACCAGCCAGCCGGTCTCCAGGCACGCCTCGACGGGCAGGGCGCCCGCCACGCGCGCGTAGGGCACCGGCTGCTGGAGCAGGAACAGCCGGACCAGCAGTTCCAGTGGCGTGTCGCCGCGCGTGGCCCGGAGCGCGGGCACGGTCTCGCTGCGCGCCAGCGCCGCGTACGCGGGCGCGCCGAGCAGTTCGAGCAGTCCGTCGGCGGTGAAGGAGGCGCCGAGCAGGGCGTCCCTGAGCCGGGCGGCGACGTCCGGTCGGTCGGAGGCGGGCAGTGCGGGCAGGCTGGTGTCACTCACGCCCCCATTGTGTCGGCTCACTCCGACAGCGCACACGCGCGTGTACCCGCGTGGGTCAGCCGCTCGCCGCCGGAGACGAGGCCGAGCCGGACGGGGCGGCGGAGGCGGACTTGCAGCTCGGCTGCTGGGCCATCGCCCGGCCGACGTCGCCCTCCTCGAGGTTCTTCAACGCGTCGTTCCCGGTCCGGCTCAGCTTGTCCAGCCGGGTGGCGATGCCCTTGAGCCCGTCGGCGAACTTGGCCTGGTCCTTGGTGTCGAGCTTGTCCACCTGCTCGTTCAGGGAGGTGTACGAGGCCGCGAGGCCGTTGAGCTCCTTGACCGCGTCCTGCTGCTTCTTCTTGCCGTTGTCGACCTCGGGCGCGCCGGCGGTCTTCACGGCCAGGCCGATCGCCTTGTAGGCGTCGGCCATGTCCTGGAAGGCCTGCGCGTCGGTCTTCTGGACCTGGGCCGGCGCGCTGTTGTCCGAGGTCTCCTTCTGGATGGCGGTGTTGGCGGCCTCGATCTTCTTCGCCTGCGGCTGCACCGCGTCGCACACCTGCTTGGCCCAGGTGTTCAGCGCGTCGTTCTTGCTGTCGGCAGCGCTGCTGGTGCAGCCCGTCAGTGCCAGTACGAGTACCGCACCGCCGGACAGTGCGGCCGCGAGCTTCTTGTTCACCGGATGGGTCCCTTCCATGGCTCTCGGCCCCGGAACATACACGTCGCGCCCGCCACACTCGGGAGTCACTAGCCCCCTGTGTGGTGTTTTGCGGCCATTTGCACCAAGCGAGAGAAGGCTCACGGGCATCCGCACACGCGGCGGGCGGGCGACGCGTCGTACGCGCCGCCCGCCCGTTTCCTGAGCCGTGCCCGGGATGAGACCGCCTACGAGACCACCGCGGGATCGGCCGGCTTGGACACCCGCTCGGCGTTGTCGTCGTCGTCGCCCACGGCGATACCGCGCCGCTTGGAGACGTAGACCGCGCCGACGATCACGGCCAGCGACAGCACCGCGACCACGATCCGCACACCGAGACTCTTGTCGGCGCCGTAGGAGAACTTGATGACCGCGGGCGCGATGAGCAGCGACACCAGGTTCATCACCTTCAGCAGCGGGTTGATCGCGGGTCCCGCGGTGTCCTTGAAGGGATCGCCCACCGTGTCCCCGATCACCGTGGCCTCGTGGGCCTCGCTGCCCTTGCCGCCGTGGTTGCCGTCCTCGACCAGCTTCTTGGCGTTGTCCCAGGCGCCACCGGAGTTGGCGAGGAACACCGCCATCAGCGTGCCCGCGCCGATCGCGCCCGCGAGATACGCGCCGAGCGCACCGACGCCGAGCGTGAACCCGATGAAGATGGGCGCCATGACGGCGAGCAGCCCGGGTGTGGCGAGCTCGCGCAGGGCGTCCTTGGTGCAGATGTCGACGACCTTGCCGTACTCCGGCTTCTCGCTGAAGTCCATGATCCCGGGCTTCTCACGGAACTGCCGGCGCACCTCGTACACCACCGAACCCGCCGACCGGGACACCGCGTTGATCGCCAGCCCCGAGAAGAGGAAGACGACCGCCGCGCCGGCGATGAGGCCGACCAGGTTGTTGGGCTGCGAGATGTCCATGATCAGGGTCATCGGCACACCCGAACCGGTCAGTCTCTCCCCGACGTCGCGCGCGCCGGTGGTGATGGCGTCCCGGTACGACCCGAAGAGCGCCGACGCCGCGAGGACGGCGGTGGCGATGGCGATGCCCTTGGTGATGGCCTTGGTGGTGTTGCCCACCGCGTCCAGGTTGGTGAGCACCTGCGCGCCCGCGCCCTCGACGTCGCCCGACATCTCGGCGATGCCCTGGGCGTTGTCGGAGACCGGGCCGAAGGTGTCCATGGCGACGATCACGCCGACCGTGGTGAGCAGTCCGGTACCGGCCAGCGCCACCGCGAACAGCGCGAGCATGATCGACGTACCGCCGAGCAGGAAGGCCCCGTACACGCTGAGGCCGATCAGCAGGGCGGTGTAGACCGCGGACTCCAGGCCCACGGAGACACCGGCGAGGACGACGGTGGCCGGACCGGTGAGCGAGGTCTTGCCGATGTCCCTGACCGGACGCCGGGTGGTCTCGGTGAAGTAGCCGGTCAGCTGCTGGATCACGGCGGCCAGCAGGATGCCGATCCCGACTGCGACCAGGGCGAGGATCCGCGGGTCGCCGTCCTTGCCCCTGATCGCCGCGTCGGTGACGCCGGTGAGACCGGCGTACGACGACGGCAGGTAGACGAAGACGGCGACCGCGACCAGGGCGAGTGAGATCACCGCGGAGATGAAGAAGCCGCGGTTGATGGCGCTCATGCCGCTGCGGTCGGCCCGGCGCGGCGCCACCGCGAAGATCCCGATCATCGCGGTGATCACGCCGATGGCCGGTACCAGCAGCGGGAAGGCGAGCCCGTCGTTGCCGAAGGCCGCCTTGCCCAGGATCAGCGCGGCGACCAGCGTGACGGCGTACGACTCGAAGAGGTCGGCCGCCATGCCCGCGCAGTCGCCGACGTTGTCGCCCACGTTGTCGGCGATGGTCGCGGCATTGCGCGGATCGTCCTCCGGAATGCCCTGCTCGACCTTGCCGACCAGGTCGGCGCCGACGTCGGCGGCCTTGGTGAAGATGCCGCCGCCCACACGCATGAACATCGCGATCAGCGCGGCACCGAGGCCGAAGCCCTCCAGCACCTTCGGCGCGTCGGCCGCGTACACCAGCACCACACAGGAGGCGCCGAGCAGGCCGAGCCCCACCGTGAACATGCCGACGACGCCGCCGGTGCGAAAAGCGATCTTCATGGCCTTGTGCGAGACAGCGGTGAGATCCTTTTCCGGCTCACCCTCCGAAGGGGTCGCCTCCCGGGCCGCCGCGGCGACACGTACATTGCTGCGCACGGCGAGCCACATGCCGATATAGCCGGTGGCCGCCGAGAAGGCGGCGCCGATCAGGAAGAACACCGATCGTCCGGCGCGCTGATTCCAGTCGTCCGCGGGCAGCAGCATGAGCAGGAAGAACACGACCACGGCGAATACGCCGAGGGTGCGCAGCTGGCGGCCCAGATAGGCGTTCGCGCCTTCCTGGACCGCTTCCGCGATCTTCTTCATGCTGCTGGTGCCCTCGCCTGCCGCGAGCACCTGGCGCACCAGGACGCCTGCGACCACGAGCGCGGCCAGCGCGACGGCCCCGATGACCGCCACGATGATCCGATTGTCGTTGGTCAGCACTGCAGCTGCGAAGGTTGTGGGGTGGCCCAACTGATGAGGGGTAGAAAGCCCCGCCATTCGTCCTCCTTGACGCTTGGGCTGAGCTCAAGATGTGGACGGATTGTAGGTAGCGGAACCTGATCAAAACAGAGCGCGGCGAACCGAATTGCCCTTCACCTGCTCTTCAGCAAATGATCGCCGTCACGCCACGGAACCCGAAAGGGGTAATGGTTCAAAACCATTGACCCTCGATCAATGCTTGATCAAATGATCTGCCGACCGGTCGTGAATTCGTTCACGAAATCAAATCTACCTGGTGGGAACGCCGGCGCAACAAGAAGGGCCCTGCGGAGCAGGGCCCTCATGTGTTGCGCCGAACGGGTGGAGTACGTCAGGGAAGCGCCGCGACTGGCGGTGTGGTCGGCCAGGTCATCTTGATCAACCCGCCGTGCTCCCCTGCCGAGACCTCCACGTCGTCGACGAGACCGCTGATGACCGCGAGGCCCATCTCGTCCTCCTCGGCCTCCGCCTCGTCCGCCGCGCCCGGGGCGTCCCCGGTGTGGTACGGCGCGTGCCGGGCCTCGTCGCCGACCTCGATGGAGAACTGCTTCTCCTCCTCGGTCAGCATCACCTTCACCGGTGCCGAGATCCCGCCATTGCGATGCAGTCCCACCGCCCGGGAACAGGCCTCGCCGACGGCGAGTCTGACCTCGTCGAGGACGGCCTCGTCCACTCCGGCCCTGCGCGCCACCGCTGCCGCCACCAGACGGGCGGTCCTGACGTGCTCGGGCAGCGCGCTGAAGCGGAGTTCGACGGTGGCCATGCATCCCCCTCGGAGCTACGGGCGTGCTGTCGAGGGACCGGGCCGCCGAAATGCCCGGCCCCCCGTTGGGACTCTGCCGCCCCGGTCACCGGCCCGGGGCCGGCGGTCAGTCTGTGGCCGACACCGCTTCGTCGACCGATGTGTGGATCGGGAACACCTTGGTGAGACCGGTGATACGGAAGATCTTGAGAATGCGCTCCTGGTTGCACACCAGGCGCAGCGAGCCTTCATGGGCGCGCACTCGCTTCAGACCGCCGACCAGTACGCCGAGCCCGGTGGAGTCGAGGAAGTCCACGCCCTCCATGTCGACGACGAGGTGGAAATTCCCGTCGTTCACCAGCTCGACCAGCTGCTCGCGCAGCTTGGGCGCGGTATATACGTCGATTTCGCCACCGACCTCGACGACCGTACGATCGCCGACGGTACGGGTCGACAGGGACAGGTCCACGGATCCTCCAGCACCTTGCTATCGAGCGGTCGCCCCTCGGGACACCTCGGCTTGAAGCCCCCGGGACGGTTCGCCAGCCGCGATGGCATTCAATCACTTACCGGCAGGCGTGCACGACGCCTTGGTCTCATTGTCCTGCACGTCGGTGACAGACTCGGTGCCGATGGCCAAGAATCACCGACCCGACCGATCCCCGGCCGCCCCCGCAACCCGCCTGGCGCCGGGCGCGGTTCTCGACCGGCTCGCCGCGGGGCAGAGCAGGGCTGCGCGCATCACTCATACGGAGCACTTGCCCCCGCGGGCGGGGCGCCATGCCGTCTGGCCCGACCGGATTCGGCCGGAGGTGATCGCGGCGGTCCAGGAGTGCGGGATCGAGCACCCGTGGGCGCACCAGGCGCGCGCCGCGGAGCACGCCCTCGACGGCGACTCCGTCGTCGTCGCCACGGGCACCGCGTCCGGCAAGTCGCTGGCCTATCTCGTCCCGGTGCTCTCGACGTTGCTGGACGGCTCCGAGGCGGCCAACGGCCGCGGCGCCACCGCCCTGTACCTGGCCCCCACCAAGGCCCTCGCGGCCGACCAGTGCCGTGCGGTGAAGGAACTCGCCCGGCCGCTGGGCAAGGCCGTGCGCCCCGCGGTGTACGACGGCGACACCCCGCCCGAGGAACGCGAGTGGATCCGCCAGTACGCCAACCACGTCCTGACCAACCCCGACATGCTGCACCGCGGAATCCTGCCCTCGCACCCGCGCTGGTCCTCCTTCCTGCGGGCCCTGAAGTACGTGGTCGTCGACGAGTGCCACACCTACCGGGGCGTCTTCGGCTCGCACGTCGCCCAGGTGCTGCGCCGCCTGCGCCGGCTGTGCGCGCGTTACGGCGCCTCTCCCGTCTTCCTGCTGGCCTCGGCGACCGCCGCGGAGCCCGCGGTCGCCGCCCGCCGCCTCACCGGCGTGCCCGTGGTGGAGGTGGCCGACGACGCCTCGCCCCGTGGTGAACTGGTGTTCGCCCTCTGGGAGCCCCCGCTGACCGAGCTGCGGGGCGAGCGGGGCGCGCCCGTCCGGCGTACCGCCACCGCCGAGACGGCGGACCTGCTGACCGACCTCACCCTCCAGGGAGTGCGCTCGGTCGCCTTCGTACGGTCCCGGCGCGGCGCCGAGCTGATCTCGGTGATCGCCCAGGAGCGGCTGGCCGAGATCGACCGGCCGCTGTCCCGGCGCGTCGCGGCCTACCGGGGCGGCTATCTGCCCGAGGAGCGCCGTGCCCTGGAGCGCGCCCTGCACTCCGGCGAGCTTCTGGGCCTGGCCGCCACGACCGCCCTGGAACTGGGCGTGGACGTGTCCGGCCTGGACGCCGTACTGATCGCCGGATACCCGGGCACCCGCGCCTCCCTGTGGCAGCAGGCGGGCCGCGCGGGGCGCTCCGGCCAGGGCGCGCTGGCGGTGCTGGTCGCCCGCGACGATCCGCTGGACACCTTCCTCGTCCACCATCCCGAGGCCCTGTTCGACCAGCCGGTCGAGTCCACGGTCCTCGACCCGGACAACCCCTACGTCCTCGCCCCGCACCTGTGCGCGGCCGCCGCCGAGCTGCCGCTCACCGAGGAGGACACCGAACTGTTCGGCCCGGCCTGCGCGGAGCTGCTGCCGCAGCTGGAGGCCGCGAAGCTGCTGCGCCGCCGGACGAAGGCCTGGCACTGGACCCGCCGGGAACGGGCCGCGGACCTCACCGACATCCGCGGCGAGGGCGGACGGCCGGTGCAGATCGTCGAGGCCGGCACCGGCCGGCTGCTCGGCACGGTCGACGCGGGCGCCGCGCACACGACGGTGCACGAGGGCGCGGTCCATCTGCACCAGGGCCGTACGTACCTGGTGCGCTCCCTCGACCTGGACGACTCGGTCGCCCTGGTCGAGGAGGCCGCCCCGCCGTACACGACGGCCGCCCGCGACACCACGTCCATCTCCGTCCTGGAGACGGACGTCGAGGTGCCCTGGGGCGACGCCCGCCTGTGCTACGGCTCCGTCGAGGTCACCCACCAGGTGGTCTCCTTCCTGCGCCGACGTGTCATCACAGGTGAGGTGCTCGGCGAGACGAAACTCGACCTCCCTCCTCGTACGCTGCGCACCCGCGCGGTGTGGTGGACGGTCACCGAGGACCAGCTCGACGAGGCCCGGATCAACCCGGAGATCCTCGGCGGCGCCCTGCACGCCGCCGAGCACGCGTCGATCGGCATGCTGCCCCTGTTCGCGACCTGTGACCGCTGGGACATCGGCGGCGTGTCCGTCCCGCTGCACCCCGACACGCTGCTGCCCACGGTCTTCGTCCACGACGGCCATCCGGGTGGCGCGGGCTTCGCCGAGCGCGCCTTCCACACCGCGCGCGCCTGGCTCTCCGCCACCCGCGAGGCCATCGCCTCCTGCGAGTGCGACTCCGGCTGCCCGTCCTGCATCCAGTCCCCCAAGTGCGGCAACGGCAACGACCCGCTGCACAAGAGGGGCGCCGTGCGTCTGCTGACGGTGCTGCTGAAGGCGGCCCCTGAGGAGAAGGAGGCAGAGGCTGACGCGGAAGGGGAAGCGGCGTTGGAGGCTTAGCCCGCACGGGTGAAAGGTGCCGGTGCCATGGACCCCGCGGAGGAGGTGGGCCCTGCTGACGTGGGCCCCTGTGTGGATCCCGCCGGGGTCGCCGGTCCCGCTCTCGCCCTCACCTTCGCGGTGAAGGGCCCCCGTTCCACCGCCGCCGTGACGTCCGAGGTGTCGCCCACGATCGCGCACCGGACGAGCCGGGTGCCGTGCGCCCGGGCCACCTCGTCCGCCCGGGCACAGGCCGCGTCGCCGCCCTCGGCCCAGTGGCCCGCCGCCGCCAGCGCGGCGAGGTCGGCGGCCCCGGCCGCGCGATGACGGTCGACCACCGCCTGCCCCAAGGCGAGACCGATGCCGAACACCACGCAGAGCAGGGCGATCGCCCCGACGCTCCACACGGTGGCGGAACCCCGGTCCGAGGGCCGGCGTCCGCCACGTCCGCCACCGATGAGCCGGCGAAAGCCGCGGAAGCCCGAGACGCGGCGCCTCATGTCCCCGCTCTGCGCCTCATGCTCCCGCCACCGCCTCATGTCCCCGTCCCCCGCCCCATGCTCCCGCCACCGTTCATGTCCCCGTCCCCGGCTGTGCGCGCGTCCCGACCGTGTCCTCCGCCTCCGCGACGGCTTCCTCCCTCAGCCGGAAGGGCAGTACGCCCAGCCCCGGCGGGTCGGCCTCGACGACCACGTGCACGTGGTCTCCCCGGCGGGTCACCGTGACCTTCGCCCCGTGCGGTGCCACATCCCGGGTCACCCGGGTGACCGCGCCGTCCGGGTCCTGGCGGGCGGCGGCCCGGGCCCCCGCCCGAGCCGCGTCCACGCACTGGATCTGCGCGAGCACGACCAGCAGGACCCAGACCAGCGTCGTCACCACCAGCACCAGCACGGGCAGGACCATGGCGGCCTCCGCCGTCACGAACCCCGCGTCGGCGCCTTCCCGTCCGGCCCGGTGCGCCCGTGCCCGTTCACGTCCGCGCACTGAGCGCTCGCTTCACGATGTCCTGCAACTCCGTCTTGACCTGGCCGCTCGTCACCACCTCGTAGAGCAGCACGGCGAACGCCACCGCTGCGATGATCCCCATCGCGTACTCCGACGTCACCATTCCCGCGTCCCTGCGCGCCAGGGCACGCAGCCGTGCCCGCACCTTCCCGTACATCTCAACCCCCGTGAGGTCTTGGCCTGTTGGCTGTGGTCCGTTGGTTGTTGCCTGTTGGTTGTGCCCTGTTGGTTGTGGTCCGTTGGTTGTCGACTCACTGCTCCTGCGTCCGATCCGGCGCCGTCAGCCACCCCCTCCGCCCAGTACTCCGCCCGCGAGGCCGATCAGCACCGGCAGCACGCCCACCGCGACGAAGGCGGGCAGGAAGCACAGCCCCACCGGCGCGGTGACCAGCACGGCGGCCCTGCGTGCCCGGGCCGTCGCGGTGCGCGCCCGGTCGGCGCGGACGTCGGCTGCGAGCCGGGCGACCGGTCCGGCGGCGGGAAGGCCCGACTGGTCGGCGCGTTCCAGCAGCCGTGCCAGGGCCGCGGCCCCCGGTATCGAGGCGAGTCCGCGCCAGGCGTCGGACGGCTGCCCGCCGAGCCGGACCTGAGCGGCGCCCCGGGCCAGTGCGTCCCCGACGGGGCCGCCCAGGGCCTCCCCGACGGCCTGGGCGGCGATCACCGGACCGGCACCGGCCGCGATGCAGGCCGCCAGCAGGTCGGCCGCGAGCGGGAGTTGACGGGCGGCCTCGGTCGCGTCGGACTCCGCTTCGGGACAGCTCCGTGTCCGCCGCCGCCACTGCCACATCCCGGCCGCGCCGGCCAGCCCGAGCGCGAGCCCTCCGAGCCCGCCGACCAGCACCCACCCGGCCCCGGCCACACCCACCGCCGGCAGCCAGCGCCGCACGGCACCCGCCGCCGGGATCCGTGAGCGCGAGCGCCGCGCCTCCCGCGGTGTCCGCTCCGTCCCCAGCACCGCTGCCGTCCGCCGCCGAGCGCTCCGCTCCCGGCCCATCGCCTCCAGCCGTCCCGCCGACAGCCACAGGAACGCCGCCACCCCCGCGGCCATCCCCACCCTGTGGACAACGTCATCCGCGCTCACATCGCCTCCGCCGTTCGCACGATCCGCAGGGCCCACCACAGCCCCGCGCCCTCCAGCACGCCACCGACGACCAGGCAGCCCAGTCCCGCTCCCGTGTGCAGCAGCACCCGCAAGGGGTCGGCCCCCATGGCGGTGCCCAGCAGCAGTCCGAGGACCGGCAGGCCGGCGAGCATGACGGCCGTGGCCCTGGCCCCCGACAACTGGGCTCGCAGATCGGCGCGTTGGTCGCGCTCCGCGCGCAGCGCCCCTTCGAGCCGGTCCAGCCCGGCCGCCAGGCCCGCGCCCTGGTCCACGGCCACCCGCCAGCAGGCCGCGAGGCCGCGCAGGCCCTCCGCGCCCGGCTGCCGGGCCGCCGCGGCGAGCGCGGCGGGCACGTCACCGCCGAACCGGGCCGCAGCCACCACCGCCGCCTGGGCGTCGCCGAGCCCGCCCGAGTCCCGCGCGGCGCACAGCAGCGCCTCGCCCGTCTGCCGCCCGGCCCGCACCTCTCCGGCGAGCGCCCCGCACAGGGCGATCACCGCGTCCGCCCGCCGTTCCCGCCGTCGGCGTGCCGTCCGGGCGAGCCGGGTGCGGCGCAGCAGCGGCACCCCGACCGCCCCCGCGACGACCGGCAGCACCGAGGCGCCCAGCACCGCGAGCACCATCCCGGCGGCCGGCGCCCAGTACTCGGCGCGCAACCGCCCCCGCGCCCGGGCCAGTCCGCGAAGGACCCGGTCCGGGAGTGGCCGTCCCGTGCCCTGCGGTCCGCCGCCGGCGAGCAACGACCGTGCCCGCCGTGCCGCGGAGTGCCGGCCGCCCAGCAGCCACACGGCCGCCCCGGCACACACCGCGCCCACGGCCGCGCAGGCGGAGCCCGAGAACCCTTCATCCATCGCGGTCGGCACCGTCCCTCCCGCTCTCCCCCCGGAGCAGCCTCCGCAGCCGCTCCCACCCCCGTTCCGCCAGGAACGCCTCCGCGCCCCAGCGCAGCGCCGGCACGGTCCGCACCAGTCCCGACTCGTCCCGCTCCAGCACCCGCACCTCGGCGATCCGCCGCCGTCCGGAGCGGTCCCGCACGAGGTGCAGCACCACCGACAGCGCGGCCGCCAACTGGCTGTGCAGCGCCGCCCGGTCGAGCCCGGCGGCGGTGCCCAGCGCCTCCAGCCGGGCCGGGACGTCGGCCGCCGCGTTGGCGTGCACCGTGCCGCAGCCGCCTTCGTGGCCGGTGTTCAGCGCGGCCAGCAGATGGACCACCTCACCGCCGCGCACCTCGCCCACGACCAGCCGGTCCGGCCGCATTCGCAGGGCCTGCCGCACCAGGTCCTCGAGGGTGACCAGACCCGCGCCCTCCTGGTTGGCGGGCCTCGTCTCCAGGCGGACGACGTGCGGATGGTCGGGGCGCAGCTCCGCGGAGTCCTCGGCGAGGACGATCCGCTCGCCGGGCCCGGCCAGCCCGAGCAGCGCGCTGAGCAGCGTGGTCTTGCCGGTTCCTGTTCCCCCGCTGATCAGGAAGGACAACCGGGCCTCGATCAAAGCCCGCAGCACACGGTCCCCACCGGGCGGCATCGTGCCCGCCGCGACCAGTTCCTCCAGGGTGAACGCGCGCGGCCGTACGACCCGCAGGGACAGGCAGGTGCAGCCGACGGCGACGGGAGGCAGCACCGCGTGCAGCCGGGTGCCGTCGGGCAGCCGGGCGTCGACCCAGGGCCGGGCGTCGTCCAGCCGGCGGCCGGCCACGGCGGCCAGGCGCTGCGCGAGGCGCCGTACGGCCGCCGCGTCGGGGAAGGCGACCGCGGCTCGCTCCAGTCCGCCGCCCCGGTCCACCCACACCCGGTCCGGGGCCGATACGAGGACGTCGGTCACCGACGGGTCGGCCAGCAACGGCTCCAGCGGACCGCTGCCGATCAGCTCGGAGCGCAACTGCTCGGCCGCGCCGAGCACTTCGGCGTCCCCGAGCACGCGGCCCTGTTCGCGCAGGGCCTGCGCGACCCGCGCCGGCGTCGGCTCGGACCCGCTCTCGGCGAGCCACCGCCGTACGCCGTCCAGCAACTCGGCGGGCATCCGGGGCCCGTTGGGGGGCGTGGGTTCGCGGAGCGCGTCCGCCGATGCCGCGCGCCGGTCCGTCCGCAGGTGTTCGGCGACCGTCCTCATGCGGCGGCCGCCTCGATCAGGGCCCGCTCCCAGAACGCGGTGCAGAAGCGGGCGAGCGGTCCGCGCGCCACCGCGCCGGGCGGGGTCCTGCCCTCGCCGGGGCGCCGCAGCGCCGACTCCACGGGCACCTCACCCGCCAGTGGCAGACCGAGCAGGCGGGCCACCTCGCGGTCGTCGAGCCCGGGCGCGTACGGCCCCCGGACCGCCACCCGCAGGTCGCGCAGGACCATGCCGACCGCGGAGGCCACCCGTGCCGCGGCCGCCACGGCACGCAGTTCGGCGGGGACCACGAGCAGGCCGAGGTCGATCTGGGCGAGCGCTTCGGCGCCCCCCTCGTCGACGCGGCGGGGCAGGTCGACCACCACGGCGCCGCCCCGCCGCCGGGCAGCTGCCAGCACCGCCCGGACGGCCTGCGGCGGGACGGCCACGCAGTCGCCGCGGTCCCAGCTGAGCACGCGCAGCGAGTGCAGTTCGGGCAGCGACTCCTCCAGCGCGCCGCCGCCGACTCTCCCGCGGGAGGCGGCGAACGCCGGCCAGCGCAGCCCCTCGGCCGTCTCCCCGCCCAGCAGGACGTCGAGGCCGCCGCCCAGTGGGTCGGCGTCCACGAGCAGGGTGCGCAGGCCCTGCCGAGCGGAGGTGACGGCGAGCGCGCAGGCCAGCGTGGACGCGCCCGCTCCGCCGCGGCCGCCGATGACACCCACGGTGAGGGCGGGGCGTCCGACGCCCTCGGCGACGTCGGCGATCCGGTCGACCAGCCACTGCTCGCCGTCGGGCAGCACCAGCACGTGGTCGGCGCCGATCTCGATGGCGCGCCGCCAGATGCCGGAGTCGTCCTGGTCGCGGCCGACCAGCACCACTCCGCGCCGGCGCACCGCCCCGCGCACCCGCCGGGCGGCGTCGTCGCCGACCAGGACCAGCGGCGCCGCCTCCCAGCCGCCTCCGCGCTCGGGCAGGCCGTGATGGACCTCGGGTGTGGCGCCCGCCGCCGCGCACAGGCGCAGCAGGTCGTCGAGGAGTGCGGCGTCCTCGGTGACGATCAACGGTCTGCCCTGGAGTCCTCCGGCATCGGGCGGTGGATCGTGTGTGACGGTTCCGGCCACGGGTCGAACCCCCTTCGCTGCTTCTTGCGCGCGGCCCGTGCGGCCCCGCAAATCCCGAACGTGGGAAGTACCGGCGAGCGGTCTTCCTTTGAGCGGCCGATACGAACCGGCCGCGCGCGCCCGGACAATCGGAACCGGCCATGAACTCGCCGGAAGCGGTGCGCGCAGGAATCACGGTGCAGTGATCCGGAAAATCGTGTGGATCTTGGTCAAAAACTGTGGACGACTCGATGGCTGTGAATATCGCCGTCACCCATACCGGTGACCCGTGTACTGGTTCCCGTACGACTTCCACAGAGCAGCGCCACGACTACGCACCGTGACAGATCAGGGAAAGCGCCCGCATCCCGCGCGGCGCGGCCGATCCGGCTCGGCGCCCACGGACGGAGGGGGAAAAACCCACCCGGACATGCGACGACCCCCGCCGGGGGGGAGAGCGGGGGTCGTCTCCACGGCCGACTCGGGGGGGGGAGGAGTCGGACCGGGTTGGCACGGTCGCGAACGATCCGTGACTTCCATGGTGTACCCGAGAGCCTTCTCAGGCAAACCCACGCGCCCACCTTACGCCGAATGGGCTGCCCCTATGCTCAGGAGCGTGGAAAACCACTCCTTGCCCCGCACAGCGGCCTTCTTCGATCTGGACAAGACGGTCATTGCGAAGTCGAGCACGCTCACCTTCAGCAAGTCCTTCTACCAAGGTGGACTGATCAACCGCAGGGCCGTGTTGCGGACGGCGTTCGCCCAGTTCGTCTTCCTCGCCGGCGGCGCCGACCACGACCAGATGGAGCGCATGCGCGAGTACCTGTCCGCGCTGTGCCGCGGCTGGAACGTGCGGCAGGTCAAGGAGATCGTCGCCGAAACGCTGCACGACCTGATCGACCCGATCATCTACGACGAGGCCGCGTCCCTCATCGAGGAGCACCACACCGCGGGCCGCGACGTGGTCATCGTGTCCACGTCGGGCGCGGAGGTGGTCGAGCCGATCGGCGAACTCCTGGGCGCGGACCGCGTGGTGGCCACCCGGATGGTGGTGGGGGAGGACGGCTGCTTCACCGGCGAGGTGGAGTACTACGCCTACGGCCCGACCAAGGCGGAGGCGATCCGCGAGCTGGCCGAGTCCGAGGGGTACGACCTCAGCCGCTGCTACGCCTACAGCGACTCGGTGACCGACCTGCCGATGCTGGAGTCGGTCGGGCATCCGCACGCCGTGAACCCCGACCGGGCGCTGCGCCGGGAGGCCGTCGGGCGCGCGTGGCCGGTTCTCGACTTCCACCGGCCGGTGCGACTGAAGCAGCGGCTGCCCGCCTTCTCCGTACCGCCGCGTCCGGCTCTGGTCGCGGCGGCTGCCATAGGCGCGGCGGCGGCCACCGCGGGGCTCGTCTGGTACACGACCCGGCGTCGGAACTCGGTTGTCTGATCCGCCTTTCGGTCACCTGATCCGTCACTCGGCCGCCGGAAAATCCCGCGCGGCCCTCATGCGCCCGTTCCGCTCCTGTTTGAACCGGAAAGTAAAGAAGTGCAGCCGGGGGTTCCGCTTACTCCCCCGCTTGCAGTACAAAGGACTCGACGGCCCGCGAGACCGAAGGACATCCGAAAGGATCACCTTTAGAGCGCAATTGGCCCCACGGACCGAGTATGAACACTGAGCACCCACGCGACGTCGACCCGTCGATTACGGGCCAGCCGCACCAGGTGACGGGCAAAGATCCCCACCTGATGGGCAACATATCGAGGACGCTTGGTAACTCGGTGGTCATGCCAGCGGCGGTACGAGTCCTCGTACCGCCGCAACCCTGTGTCCGGGCCCGTCACGCAGCCCCGCGCTGGAGCGCCTCGCACACCGCCGTGGACTCGCGCGCCCCCAGCTCCACCGCCCTGGCGCAGTGGGCGATCCAGGCCGCCACGCCCTCCGGAGTGCCCGAGACATAGCCGTCGAGGGCGGCCAGGTAGGCAGCGCGACCCAGTTCGGCGTGGCCGACCTCGGCGGGACAGACCGACTTGGGATCGAGGCCGCCGCCGACCAGGACGATGCGCTCGGCCGCCCGGGCGACCAGTCCGTTGTGGGAGACGAAGGGGCGCAGCGCCAGAAGTTCACCGTGCACCACGGCCGCGATCACCAGGGCGGGCGCGGAACTCCCGGCGATGATCAGGTCCGACAGGCCCTCCAGGCGCCCGGAGACCTCCTCGGCGCTCGGCGGCGGCAGCTCGATCAGCGGCTCCGCGACTCCCTCACCCTCCTGGCGCGGCCGTCCGACCGCGTCCTCGCGGCTCGCGGCGGCCACCAGGTGCAGCCGGGCCAGCACCCGCAGGGGCGACTGCCTCCAGATGGACAGCAGTTGACCGGCCTCGGCGGTCAGCCTCAGGGCGGCGCCCGTCACCCGCGCCTCGTCGTCACCGCTGAAGTCGGAGCGCCGGCGCACCTCCTCCAGGGCCCAGTCCGCACCGGACAGGGCCGCGGAGCCACGGGCGCCGCGCAGCGCCGCCTCGGAGGTGACCTCGTTGCTCCGGCGCCGCATGACCCGGTGCCCGTACACCCGGTCCACGGCCTTGCGCACGGACTCCACGGACTCGGCCACACCGGGCAGCGCGCCCAGGGCCGCGAGGGGGTCCGCCCCACTCGAGCTCTCTCGGGAGCCCGGGGGAGGTTCGGCGGTCGCGCCTGTCGTACTCATGAGTACGACCCTACGGGGCCGGGCGCTTCGCCCCACGAAGGAGTGGTCTTCTTCACGCACACCTCCACTCTCAGCAATCGGAGCGCTACGCTTTGTGAACATGAAAATTGCTTTCGTCGGGAAGGGCGGCAGCGGCAAGACCACTCTGTCCTCCCTGTTCATCCGCCATCTCGCGGCCACCGGCGCGCCCGTCGTCGCGATCGACGCCGACATCAACCAGCATCTGGGGGCCGCGCTCGGCCTGGAGGAGGCGCAGGCCGCCGAGCTGCCGGCGATGGGCGACCGGCTGCCGCTGATCAAGGACTACCTGCGCGGCACCAACCCGCGCATCACCTCCGCCGAGACAATGATCAAGACGACCCCGCCGGGCGAGGGATCGCGCCTGCTGCGCCTGCGCGAGCACAACCCGCTCTACGACGCCTGCGCGCATCCGGTGGAACTCGACGGCGGCGCCGCACGTTTGATGGTCACCGGCCCCTTCACGGACGCCGACCTGGGGGTCGCCTGCTACCACTCCAAGACCGGGGCGGTGGAGCTGTTCCTGAACCACCTGGTGGACGGCCGCGACGAGTACGCCGTGGTCGACATGACGGCGGGCTCGGACTCCTTCGCCTCCGGCATGTTCACCCGCTTCGACATCACGTTCCTCGTCGCCGAACCGACCCGGAAGGGGGTCTCCGTCTACCGCCAGTACAAGGAGTACGCCCGCGACTACGGAGTCGCCCTGCGCGTCGTCGGCAACAAGGTGCAGGGCCAGGACGACTTCGACTTCCTGCGCACCGAGGTCGGGGACGACCTGCTGGTGACCGTCGGACACTCCGACTGGGTGCGCGCCATGGAGAAGGGCCGGCCGCCCCGGTTCGAGTTCCTGGAGGACGTCAACCGCCGCGCCCTGCGCCTGCTCCAGGTGGCCGCCGACGCCACGTACGAGCTGCGCGACTGGGACAGCTACACCCGTCAGATGGCGCACTTCCACCTGAAGAACGCCGCCTCGTGGGGTAACGAACGGACCGGCGCCGACCTCGCGGCCCAGATCGACCCCGGCTTCGTCCTCGGCGAGGGCGTCACCGCTCCGGCATAGGTCCCGCCACGCCCGGAGTCCCGCCACGCCCGGAGTCCCGCTACGCCCCGGGCGCTCCGGGCGCGCCCTTGGGAGCCGGGGCCGGGCGAGCCGGCAGGAAGGACGCCCAGCCCTGCTTCGGGGCCTCACCGACCCGAAGTGTCCGCAGCTCGGCGAGGGTCCCCGGGCTCTGGGCGTCCAGCCAGTCGGCCAGCTGGCGGAAGGAGACACAGCGCACTTCGGGCTTGCCGCACACCTCCTTCACGACGTCCTCGACGGCGCGCATGTAGGTGCCGCCGTTCCAGGACTCGAAGTGGTTGCCGATCACCAGCGGGGCGCGGTTGCCGTCGTAGGCCCGGTGGAAGCCCTTGAGCAGTCCGTCGCGCATCTGGTCGCCCCAGGAGTCGAACCGGGCGGGGTCCCCCTGGGTCCGCGTGCCGGACTGGTCGCCCATGAAGCGGTAGTCCGCGGTCAGCTGCTCGGAGGTGTGCCCAGGGAAGGGCACCAGCTGCATCGACAGGTCCCACAGGCCGTCCCTCTTCGTGGGCCACACCTGGTTGTTGACACCGCTGCTGTCGTAGCGGAAGCCCAGCTCGCTGCCCGCCTTGACGAAGTTGTTCCGACCCTCCAGGCACGGGGTGCGGCCGCCGATGAGTTCCTTGTCGTAGTCGAAGGGCAGCGAAGCGGCGTTGTTCAGGCCGGCGTTGGTCCTCCAGGTCTTCACGAACTGCTTGGCCTGGGCGATCTCGCTCTTCCACTCCTCGACCGACCACTTCCCGGCCCCGCCGTCGGGACCGCAGAAGTGACCGTTGAGGTGGGTGCCGATCTCATGGCCCTCCAGCCACGCCAGACGCACCTGCTCGACCGTGTCGGCGATGCCCCGGGCGTCGTTGAAGCCGACGTCGGAGCTGCCCGCGGCGTGCCGCGGCGGGCGGTACAGGTCCCGCTTCTCCCGCGGGAGCAGGTGCACACCGCTGAGGAAGAAGGTCATGGTCGCGTTGTTGGCCTTGGCGACCTCGCGGAAGTGGGAGAACAGCCTCTGGCCGTCCTCCCCCGCCCCGTCCCAGGAGAACACGACGAACTGAGGTGGTTTCTCACCGGCCTTGAGCCGTTCCGGCCTGGGCAGGTGCGGCTGCGCCCCGGTGTACGCGGTGGACCCGTCGCCGATCAGGCGGACGAGACTCCCGGGCAGCTGCGGACCCTTCTGCGCGCCGGGCGCGCCCTGCCTCGGCACCTCGGGGCCGCTCGCGCAACCGCCGAGCGACGAGGCGCAGACCGCGGCCACGGCGACTCCCACGGCGATCCTCCGGTTGGCGGCCATGTTCCGCCCACCTTCTTCCTTCTCTCGTCCCACGCCGGGACGGCGTGTGCCGGCGATGTGCCGGACGGCCGACAGCGCCGTCAAGATCGCACGGACAGGAGAAGGAATTAGCATGACAAGCCGACAGAAGGCCCACTTCACTCAACGAGGTGACGCACTGCCCCGTTCACGACTCGGCGACCCGCGCACCGTGGGAGGTGACGGCACCTTTTCCCACAGTGCGCGACATGGCGAACACTCTGAGTAGGGAAGCGTTCCGGGAATGAACCTCCCGGGATAGCCGTGCGTGACCCGTGGATGAGCGGGTGTCAGGATGGGAGGGGTTGACCGACACCCTGGGCCCCTCGGAGAATCGGGCGCATTGAATGGTCTAAACCACTGGGACGGTGTGCGACGATGGCAGACAACGAGCGTTCTTCACTCTCCAACCTCCTGAAGGAGGAACGACGTTTCGCGCCGCCCGCCGACCTGGCCGCGAACGCCAACGTCACGGAGGACGCGTACGAGCAGGCCAAGGCCGACAGGCTCGGCTTCTGGGCGGAGCAGGCCCGCCGGCTGACCTGGGCCCAGGAGCCGACGGAGACGCTCGACTGGTCGAACCCGCCGTTCGCCAAGTGGTTCAAGGACGGCACGCTCAACGTCGCGTACAACTGCGTCGACCGGCATGTGGAGGCCGGACACGGCGACCGCGTCGCGATCCACTTCGAGGGTGAGCCGGGCGACCACCGCGCCATCACCTACGCCGAGCTCAAGGACGAGGTCTCCAGGGCTGCGAACGCACTGCTCGAACTCGGTGTCCGGACGGGCGACCGGGTCGCGATCTACATGCCGATGATCCCGGAGACCGCGGTCGCGATGCTGGCCTGCGCCAGGATCGGCGCCACGCACTCGGTGGTCTTCGGCGGCTTCTCCGCGGACGCGCTCGCCACCCGCATCCAGGACGCCGACGCCAGGGTCGTGATCACCGCCGACGGCGGTTACCGGCGCGGCAAGCCGTCCGCGCTCAAGCCGGCCGTCGACGAGGCGGTCGAGCGCGTGGACAACGTCGACCACGTACTCGTGGTCCGCCGCACCGGCCAGGAGGTCGCCTGGGCCGAGGGCCGGGACCTGTGGTGGCACGAACTCGTCGACCGGCAGTCCGCCGAGCACACCCCGGAGGCGTTCGAGGCGGAGCACCCGCTGTTCATCCTCTACACCTCGGGCACGACGGGGAAGCCGAAGGGCATCCTGCACACCTCCGGCGGCTACCTCACGCAGGCGTCGTACACGCACTGGGCGGTCTTCGACCTCAAGCCGGAGACCGACGTGTTCTGGTGCACGGCCGACGTCGGCTGGGTCACCGGCCACTCGTACATCGTGTACGGACCGCTGGCCAACGGCGCCACGCAGGTGATGTACGAGGGCACGCCGGACACCCCGCACCAGGGCCGCTTCTGGGAGATCGTGCAGAAGCACGGCGTGACGATCCTCTACACGGCACCGACCGCGATCCGTACGTTCATGAAGTGGGGCGACGACATCCCCGCGAAGTTCGACCTGTCCTCCCTGCGCGTCCTCGGCTCGGTCGGCGAGCCGATCAACCCCGAGGCGTGGATCTGGTACCGCAAGAACATCGGCGGCGACCGCACCCCGGTCGTCGACACCTGGTGGCAGACGGAGACCGGCGCCATGATGATCTCCCCGCTGCCGGGTGTGGCCGACGCCAAGCCCGGCTCGGCCCAGCGGCCGCTGCCCGGCATCTCGGCGACCGTGGTGGACGACGAGGCGAACGAGGTGTCCAACGGCGGCGGCGGCTACCTGGTGCTCACCGAGCCGTGGCCGTCGATGCTGCGCACCATCTGGGGCGACGACCAGCGGTTCATCGACACCTACTGGTCGCGGTTCGAGGGCCGCTACTTCGCCGGCGACGGTGCCAAGAAGGACGACGACGGCGACATCTGGCTGCTCGGCCGCGTGGACGACGTGATGCTCGTGTCCGGGCACAACATCTCCACCACCGAGGTCGAGTCGGCCCTCGTCTCCCACCCGTCGGTCGCCGAGGCGGCCGTGGTCGGCGCCGCGGACGAGACCACCGGACAGGCGATCGTCGCCTTCGTGATCCTGCGCGGCACGGTCACGGAGACCGAGGCCCTGGCCGGCGAGTTGCGCGACCATGTCGGCTCGACGCTCGGCCCGATCGCCAAGCCCAAGCGGATCCTGCCGGTGGCGGAGCTGCCGAAGACCCGCTCCGGGAAGATCATGCGGCGCCTGCTGCGTGACGTGGCGGAGAACCGGCAGCTCGGAGACGTCACGACGCTGACCGACTCCACCGTCATGCACCTCATCCAGGCCAAGCTCCCCGCGTCGCCCAGCGAGGACTGAGCGGCCAACGCCCCCGGGCGGGCGGGGACAGCAACGCGTCAAGGGGCACTCGGCGGACACACGCCGGGTGCCCCTTCCGCACCCCGGGAAGGCGCCCCCGAAGACGCCGGACCGTACGACCCGCCTTGGGTAAGGTAGGCGGGACAACACAACAGGAGACCCTCAGGTGCGCCGGGAAGTCTGGTCGGCATGTGTTCCGTCCTGCCCACCGACCGGAGGTTCCCGTGGCCGCGCCCCGCACCGACTCCCCTGCTCGTAAGTTCCTCGGACGCCTGTCCCTGCCCGAGCGGAACTTCGTGGCGGACGCGCTGCGCACCGAGACCGTCGGCGGCATGCTGCTGCTCCTCGCCGCGGTCGCTGCCCTGTTCTGGGCGAACATCCCCGCCCTGCGCGGCAGCTACGAGAGCCTCGGACACTTCCACCTCGGCCCCGCCTCCCTCGGCCTGAACCTCTCCGTGGAGCACTGGGCCGCCGACGGCCTGCTCGCCGTCTTCTTCTTCGTCGCCGGGATCGAGCTCAAGCGCGAACTCGTCGCCGGGGACCTGAAAGACCCCAGAGCCGCGATGCTGCCGGTGATCGCCGCATTGTGCGGCATGGCGGTGCCGGCGGCCGTCTACACCCTGACCAATCTCGTCCACGGCGGCTCGCTCGGCGGCTGGGCGGTGCCGACCGCGACGGACATCGCCTTCGCGCTCGCCGTGCTGGCGGTCATCGGCACCTCGCTGCCCAGCGCCCTGCGCGCCTTCCTGCTGACGCTCGCCGTCGTCGACGACCTGTTCGCGATCCTGATCATCGCCGTCTTCTTCACCGGCCATCTGAACTTCGCCGCGCTCGGCGGGGCGGCGGCGGGCCTCGTCGTCTTCTGGGTGCTGCTGCGCACGGGCGTGCGCGGCTGGTACGTGTACGTGCCCCTCGGCCTGGTCATCTGGGCGCTGATGTACAACAGCGGCGTGCACGCCACCATCGCGGGCGTCGCGATGGGCCTGATGCTGCGCTGCGCCCCCCACGAGGGCGAAAAGGCCTCCCCCGGCGAGCGCGTCGAACACCTCGTACGGCCTCTTTCGGCGGGCCTGGCGGTGCCGCTGTTCGCCCTGTTCAGCGCGGGCGTCGCCGTCTCGGGCGGGGCGCTGGCGAACGTGTTCACCAGGCCCGAGACGCTCGGCGTCGTACTCGGACTGGTCGTGGGCAAGACGGTCGGCATCTTCGGCGGGACCTGGCTCACCGCCCGCTTCACGAAGGCCTCCCTCAGCGAGGACCTCGCCTGGGCCGACGTGTTCGCGGTGGCCACGCTCGCCGGGATCGGCTTCACCGTCTCCCTGCTCATCGACGAACTGGCCTTCGCCGGCGACACGGCGCTCACCAACGAGGTCAAGGCCTCCGTGCTCGCCGGCTCCCTCATCGCGACGATTCTGGCGACCGTCCTGCTGAAGATCCGCAATGCCCGGTACCGGAACCTGTGCGAGTCCGAGGAGCGGGACGAGGACCTCGACGGCATCCCGGACGTCTACGAGCAGGACGACCCCGCCTACCACCTGCGCATGGCCGAGATGCTCGAGCGGAAGGCCGCCGAGCACCGCCGACTCGCCGAGGCGAAGACCGCCGAACGCTCCGGGGGGCTTACCGAAGTGCCGGGCAGGGCAGGCGAGGAGGACGGCGGTCCGGCATGATCTGACGGGACGGTACAAATGACAGGAGCGTTCCAGTCAGGCAGAAGTCAGGCAGTGACACCGGCCGGGCAGAGGCCGACGGAACGCAGTCCGAAGTCAGGCAGGAGAGGAAGACCGCGATGAGCGCACCCGACGGCAGCCCGGTCGGCGCCGAACGCAGCATCGGCCAGCTGTTCGCCTCGGCGACCACCGAGATGTCGGCGCTGGTGCACGACGAGATCGCGCTGGCCAAGGCCCAGCTGAAGAAGGACGTCAGGCGCGGCGCGACCAGCGGCGGGGTGTTCAGCCTGGCCGGTGCGTTGCTGCTGTTCTCGCTGCCGATGCTCAACTTCGCGCTGGCGTACGGCATTCACACCTGGAGCAAGTGGAACCTCGCCCTCTGCTTCCTGCTGTCCTTCGCGGCCAATTTCCTGATCGCCGGCGTACTGGCGCTGATCGGCCTCCTCCTCATGAAGAAGACGAAGAAGAGCCAGGGCCCGCAGAAGGTCGCCGCGTCCATGAAGGAGACGGCCGGGGTGCTCCAGAACGCCAAGCCGCACCCGCGCCCGGAGCCGGCCGCCCTGGAGGACCGCTCCCCCGCGGCCATCGAGGCTGTGGCACGCTCGACCTCATGACGGAGCCCACCCCTTCGGCCCAATCGACGCCGGTCGTCCGGATCGACCTGCCCGGCGGCAGGAAGGTGACACACCGGGACGTCGCGGCCAACGGCGCCCGCTTCCACATCGCCGAGCTCGGCGACGGACCGCTGGTCCTGCTGCTGCACGGCTTCCCGCAGTTCTGGTGGACCTGGCGGCACCAGCTCGTCGCCCTCGCCGACGCCGGCTTCCGGGCCGTCGCGATGGACCTGCGCGGCGTGGGCGGCAGCGACCGTACCCCCCGCGGCTACGACCCGGCCAACCTCGCCCTCGACATCACCGGCGTGGTCCGCTCGCTCGGCGAGCCGGACGCCGCGCTGGTCGGCCACGACCTCGGCGGCTACCTGGCGTGGACGGCGGCCGCGATGCGCCCCAAGCTGGTACGGCGGCTCGCGGTCGCGTCGATGCCCCACCCCAGGCGCTGGCGTTCGGCGATGCTCGGGGACGTCCGGCAGACGGCCGCGAGCTCGTACATCTGGGGGTTCCAGCGGCCCTGGATCCCCGAGCGGCAGCTCACCGCCGACAACGGTGCCCTGGTGGCCCGGCTCGTACGGGACTGGTCGGGGCCGCGGCTGCCGGACGACGAGGCGGTGGAGACGTACCGCCGCGCCATGTGCATCCCCTCGACGGCACACTGCTCCGTCGAGCCCTACCGCTGGCTGGTGCGCTCCCTGGCCCGGCCCGACGGCATCCAGTTCTACCGCCGGATGAAGCGGCCCGTGCGCGTGCCGACGCTGCACCTGCACGGCTCCCTCGACCCCGTCCAGCGCACCCGCAGCGCGGCCGGCTCGGGCGAGTACGTCGAAGCCCCGTACCGCTGGCGCCTCTTCGACGGTCTGGGCCACTTCCCGCACGAGGAGGACCCGATGGCCTTCTCGGCGGAGCTGGTCAACTGGCTGAAGGACCCCGAACCGGATCGGTGACCCGGATCGGTGACTCGGACGACGCGCCCGGTATCCGAACGTGAACAGCTGTCCTGCGAACTGCCACTTGCCCGGCGCATAGGCCAATTGGAGAGTGCGCGGGCGGTTATCGACCATGCGGCGGGGGCAGACGTCCCGGTATGGGCTGGACGCACGACTACAACGACGTAGCACGCACCCGCCGTTCGGCGAGCGGTCCCAACTCCCACCAGCGCGGCACTCCGCAGCTGACGGACACGGACCCACGGGTGGGCATTCCCCGCATCCTGCGCCGCCGAGCGCGCTGGGTCTCGGTACGCCTGCGTCACAGCCGCAGCTGACCCGGCGCCGTCCGGCACGGCCTAGGGCCTGTCGTCAAACTCCCGTCGTCCGCCCGGAGGGCGGGCCTCGCGGCGTCAGGTGCGTGCTCTGGGGTCCCCCCTGCTCGAAGAGCTTGGGGGAGCGTGCATGGCGTCGCGAGGCAGACAGGAGTTTGACGACAGGGCCTAGAGCGCGCAGTCGTCGCTGCCCACCTGCTGGTTCGCGGTACGACCCTGCGCGATGTCCTGCCGGATCTCGTCGAACGTGAGCGCGTAGCCGGTGTCGGCGTCGTCGAGGGACTTGGCGAACACCACCCCGTACACCCTGCCGTCGGTCGTGAGCAGCGGGCCGCCGGAGTTGCCCTGGCGCACGGTCGCGTACAGCGAGTAGACGTCACGGCGCACGGTGCCGCGGTGGTAGATGTCCGGGCCGCTGGCCGTGATCTGCCCGCGCACCCGCGCGGCACGGACGTCGTACGCCCCGTTCTCCGGGAAGCCGACGACGATCGCGCCGACGCCGCTGCGCGCCTCCGTGCCGGTGAACTTCAGGGCCGGCGCCTTCAGGTCCGGCACGTCGAGCACGGCGATGTCGCGGTGCCAGTCGTACAGGACGACCTTGGCGTCGTACTTGCGTCCCTCGCCGCCTATCTGGACGGTGGGTTCGTCGACGCCGCCCACGACGTGCGCGTTGGTCATGACCCGGCGGTCCCCGAAGACGAAGCCGCTGCCTTCCAGCACCTTGCCGCAACTGCGCGCCGTGCCCACGACCTTGACGACGGACTGCTTGGCGCGCAGGGCGACGGCGCTGTTCGCCAGCGCCGGGTCCGGGGGCTGGACGTCGGTGATGGGCTCGTTGGCGAACGGGCTGAAGACCTGGGGGAAGCCGTTCTGCGCGAGGACGGAGGTGAAGTCCGCGAACCAGGTGTCGGCCTGCGCGGGCAGCACCTCGGAGACCCCGAGCAGCACCCGTGAGTTGCGCACCTCCTTGCCCAGCGTCGGTATCGTCGTGCCACCGAGGGCCGAGCCGATCAGCCAGGCGACCAGCAGCATGGCGGCGACGTTGACGAGGGCGCCGCCGGTCGCGTCCAGGGCGCGGGCCGGGGACCAGGTGATGTACACGCGCAGTTTGCTGCCGAGGTGGGTGGTCAGCGCCTGGCCGATCGAGGCGCAGACGATCACCACGACGACCGCGACGACCGCCGCGGTGGTGCTGACCGGTGTGTTGTCCGTCACCGCGTCCCAGATGACCGGGAGCGTGTACACGGCGAGGAGCCCGCCGCCCAGGAAGCCGATCACCGACAGGACGCCTACGACGAATCCCTGGCGGTAGCCCACGACCGCGAACCACGCGGCGGCGATCAGCAGCAGGATGTCCAGCACGTTCACCGCGTCGAGCCTCGCCTCATCATGTTCCGATCACCCCGGGCCGGCCTGCGTCGGACTGGGGTTCCGCCCCCGGCTGCACCGCCGCGGTGCCCACCCTGTCATGATCGCCAGTCGAGCGGGACCTGCTTGTCCCTGTCCCAGGGACGCTCCCAGCCCGCGTAGTGGAGCAGGCGGTCGATGATCCCGGCGGTGAAGCCCCACACGAGGGCCGATTCGACCAGGAATGCCGGGCCTCGGTGACCGCTGGGATGGACGGTCGTGGCCCGGTTGTCGGGGTTCGTGAGATCCGCCACGGGCACGGTGAACACGCGTGCGGTCTCCGCCGGGTCGACGACGCCGACCGGGCTGGGCTCGCGCCACCAGCCGAGCACGGGCGTGACGACGAAGCCGCTGACCGGGATGTACAGCCGGGGCAGCGCGCCGAACAGCTGGACGCCGCCCGGTTCGAGCCCGGTCTCCTCCTCGGCCTCGCGCAGCGCGGCCCGCAGCGGGCCGTCCCCCTGCGGATCGCCGTCCTCGGGGTCGAGCGCCCCGCCGGGGAACGACGGCTGGCCGGCGTGCGAGCGCAGCGAGCTCGCCCGCTCCATGAGCAGCAGCTCGGGTCCGCGGTCGGCCTCACCGAAGAGGATCAGGACGGCGGACTGGCGCCCCGCGCCGTTCTTGGGCGGCAGGAAGCGGCTCAGCTGGACCGGCCGGACCGTCTCGGCCACGCGCGCGACCGGCTCGAGCCAGCCGGGCAGCCCTTCCGTGCTGAGTGCCGCCGAGCCGCCCTGCGCCCCGCTCACCTCACTCGCCCGCGTCATCGCCGCCCCCCGTTCCCCTCGGCGCCCTGCCGTTCCCCTCGCCGTCCTGCCGTGTCCAACGCCCGACGGCACCGGGATCGTTCCGCCGGCGTCATCCGGCCCCCAGCGGGGGTGCGGGCCTGCCGCCCGCGTCCAGGTAGGACTGCGGCGGCTTGAGGCGCTGGCCCGGGA
This sequence comes from Streptomyces cyslabdanicus, assembly GCF_052663305.1. Classification (NCBI taxonomy): domain Bacteria; kingdom Bacillati; phylum Actinomycetota; class Actinomycetes; order Kitasatosporales; family Streptomycetaceae; genus Streptomyces; species Streptomyces cyslabdanicus. Next base: position 192,284 of record NZ_JBQRUW010000024.1, on the reverse strand, counting down.
AGCCGCCCTTCTCGTACTTCAGCAGCTTCTTCGCCTTCTCCGGGTCCGTCTCGCCCTCGCCGTAGGCCGGGCAGAGCGGGGCGATCGGGCAGGCGCCGCACGCGGGCTTGCGGGCGTGGCAGATGCGGCGGCCGTGGAAGATCACGTGGTGCGAGAGCATCGTCCAGTCGCTCTGGGGGAAGAGCGCGGCCACGGCGGCCTCGATCTTCTCGGGGTCGGTCTCCTCGGTCCACTGCCAGCGCCGCACCAGCCGCTGGAAGTGCGTGTCCACGGTCAGGCCGGGCCGGCCGAAGGCGTTGCCGAGGACCACGAAGGCGGTCTTGCGGCCGACGCCGGGGAGCTTGACGAGATCCTCCAGCCGCCCCGGGACCTCGCCACCGAACTCCTCCGCCAGCGCCTTGGACAGGCCTATCACCGACTTGGTCTTGGCCCGGAAGAAGCCGGTGGGCCGCAGGATCTCCTCGACCTCCTCGGGGTTCGCGGCGGCGAGGTCCTCGGGGGTGGGGTACCGGGCGAACAGCGCGGGCGTGGTCTGGTTGACCCGCAGGTCCGTGGTCTGGGCCGAAAGGACCGTGGCGACGAGCAGCTGGAAGGGGTTCTCGAAGTCCAGCTCGGGGTGGGCGTAGGGATACACCTCGGCGAGCTCGCGGTCGATACGGCGGGCTCGGCGGACCAGGGCCGTGCGCGACTCGTTCTTCGGCGCCCTCGGGGCGAGCGTCTTCGCCGGCGCGACCTTCCTGACGGCGGCGGTGGCCTTCTTCGGCGCGACCGCCACCTTCCGGGGAGCCACGGCCTTTCCGACGGGGGGCGCGCTCCCGGCCGAGGCCGCCTTCTTGGCGCGGGCCACCTTCTTCACGGGTGCCGTCTTCTTCGCGGCCGCCTTCTTCGCAGGTGCCGCCTTCTGCGCGGCTTCCGCCTTCTTCACGGGTGCCCTTTTCGCCGGTTTTGCCATGTTCGTTCCATCATCGGGCCCTTGTTCGCCCACAGCGGAATCCTGACCTGCGACCACCCGCCCAGCCCCCTCGGCCTGCGCTCTCACCGGCGATTTGGACACCCGGCCAGCCTAAAGCCCAACACCGACATCCGCTCCGGGCCCCGGGGATCGGCCCCCGATTGGCCCCCTGCCGCGTATGCGGGCACACCTGTGCGGCATCCTTGTGACAGATCACACTGTTTGGACCGTCCGGCAAAATGGGGAACACGGACCCCTGGCACGCAGGGGAGCAAGATCCTCTGAGCAGGTCGACAAGGAGAGAACTCGTGGACGACGTTCTGCGGCGCAATCCGCTCTTCGCGGCGCTCGACGACGAGCAGGCCGCGGAGCTTCGCGCCTCCATGACGGAGGTGACACTCGCACGAGGCGACTCGTTGTTCCACGAGGGCGACCCGGGCGACCGTCTCTACGTGGTCACCGAGGGCAAGGTCAAGCTGCACCGCACGTCCCCGGACGGCCGCGAGAACATGCTGGCCGTCGTCGGCCCCGGTGAGCTCATCGGCGAACTGTCGCTGTTCGACCCGGGCCCGCGCACCGCGACCGCGACCGCGCTGACCGAGGTCAAGATGCTCGCCCTCGCCCACGGCGACCTCCAGCCCTGGCTGAACGCGCGGCCCGAGGTGGCCGGCGCCCTGCTGCGCGCCGTCGCCCGGCGCCTGCGCAAGACCAACGACCAGATGTCGGACCTGGTCTTCTCCGACGTTCCGGGCCGTGTCGCCCGTGCCCTGCTGGACCTCTCCCGCCGCTTCGGCGTGCAGTCCGAGGAGGGCATCCACGTGGTGCACGACCTCACCCAGGAGGAGCTGGCCCAGCTGGTCGGCGCGTCCCGCGAGACCGTGAACAAGGCCCTGGCCGACTTCGCCCAGCGCGGCTGGCTCCGGCTGGAGGCCCGCGCGGTGATCCTGCTGGACGTGGAGCGCCTCGCCAAGCGCTCGCGCTGACCCGTCCGCGACATCTGTGGGCCCCGTCCCGGCCGGGACGGGGCCTTCGTCGTCGGCCGTTCGCACGGGGTCCGCACAGGGCCCTCGGCGACCGTCGGGCGGCACCTCCGTCGTCGGCCGTCAGATGAGCCCGTGCTCCCGGAGGTACTCCATCTGGGCACGTACCGAGAGCTCGGCCGCGGGCCACAGGGAGCGGTCCACGTCCGCGTACACGTGGGCGACGACCTGGGACGGGGTCCGGTGGCCTGACTCGACGGCCGTCTCGACCTGGGCGAGCCGGTGGGCCCGGTGGGCGAGGTAGAACTCGACGGCGCCCTGGGCGTCCTCCAGGACGGGGCCGTGGCCCGGCAGGACCGTGTGGACGCCATCGTCGACCGTGAGGGACCTGATCCGTCGCAGCGAGTCCAGGTAGTCACCCAGACGGCCGTCGGGGTGCGCGACGACGGTGGTGCCGCGGCCCAGGATCGTGTCGCCGGTGAGCACGGCGCGGTCGGCCGGCAGGTGGAAGCACAGGGAGTCGGCGGTGTGACCCGGGGTCGGCACGACTGCCAGCTCCAGCCCGCCCACCGTGATCAGGTCTCCCGCGCCCAGGCCCTCGTCGCCCAGCCGCAGGGCCGGATCGAGCGCACGCACGCGCGTGCGGGTCAGCTCGGCGAAGCGGGCGGCGCCCTCGGCGTGGTCGGCGTGGCCGTGCGTCAGCAGGGTCAGCGCGATCCGCTTGCCCGCCTCCTCGGCGGTGGCGACCACACGGGCCAGGTGACCCTCGTCCAGCGGCCCCGGGTCGACCACGACGGCCAGGTCGGAGTCGGGCTCCGAGACGATCCAGGTGTTGGTGCCGTCCAGGGTCATGGGGGACGCGTTGGGCGCGAGGACGTTGACGGCCCGCACGGTGGCGGGGCCGGCCAGTACGCCGCCCCGGGGCTGCCCGGGGAGCGCTGCTGCGTCCGTCATGCGAGGAGGCCTTCCTGGACGTCGGCCGGGCCGGGGCGGCGGCTCACGGGCGTGCCGTGCCGCTCGGGATGTGCTGGGTGAACTCGTCGTGCCCCGGCCAGGTCAGGACCACCTCGCCGTCCACCAGGCGGGCCCGCGCGAGCACAGGGGTCAGGTCGCGGGACGGTGCGGCCGCGAGCGCCTCGGCGGGGCTGCCGCAGGACGTCAGCTGGCGCAGGGTGGCGATGGTGGGCGGCATCATCAGCAGCTCGCCCCGGTCGTACGCGGCCGCCGCCTTGGCGGGGGTGGTCCACACCGTGCGGTCGGCCTCCGTGGAGGCGTTGCGGGTGCGCTGGCCCTCGGGCAGGGCGGCCACGAAGAACCAGGTGTCGTAGCGGCGGGGCTCGAACTCGGGGGTGATCCAGCGGGTCCAGGCGCCCAGCAGGTCCGAGCGCAGGACCAGGCCCCGGCGGTCCAGGAACTGCGCGAACGACAGCTCACGGGCGACCAGGGCGGCGCGGTCGGCCTCCCAGTCGCCGCCCGTGGTGTCGCCGACGACACAGTCCGCGTCGGGGCCGGCGAGCAGGACGCCGGCCTCCTCGTAGGTCTCGCGCACGGCCGCGCAGACGATCGCCTGGGCCGCCTGCTCGTCGACGCCGAGCCGGTCGGCCCACCACGCGCGCGAGGGCCCCGCCCAGCGGACGTGGTGGTCGTCGTCACGGGGGTCGACGCCACCGCCCGGGTACGCGTACGCGCCTCCGGCGAAGGCCATGGAGGCGCGTCTGCGCAGCATGTGCACCGCGGGACCGGAACCGGTCTCCTTCAGGAGCATGACGGTGGCCGCGCGCTTCGGCGTGACCGGTGTGAGGGAGCCGTCCGCGAGTGCGCGGATACGGTCCGGCCAGTCCGGGGGAAACCACTGCCCATTCGCCATGGGCGGAGGCTATCCCCTGGTGAGCGAATGTTCGAGAGGTGGCCGAGGTCAGGCCCGGCTCCGGGCTCGGACTACGGCTCCAGCTCGACCTGGATCTCCACCTCCACGGGCGCGTCCAGCGGCAGCACCGCCACACCGACCGCGCTGCGCGCGTGCACGCCCTTGTCCCCGAGGACCTCGGCCAGCAGCTCGCTGGCGCCGTTGACGACCCCGGGCTGGCCGGTGAAGTCCGACGCCGAGGCGACGAAGCCCACGACCTTCACCACGCGCGCGACGCGGTCCAGGTCGCCCGCGACGGACTTGACGGCCGCCAGGGCGTTCAGCGCACAGGTGCGCGCCAGCTCCTTGGCCTCCTCCGCGGTGACCTCCAGGCCCACCTTGCCGGAGACCGGGAGCTTGCCGTCCACCATCGGCAGCTGGCCGGCGGTGTAGACGTACACACCGGACCGCACGGCGGGCTGGTAGGCGGCCAGCGGCGGCACGACCTCCGGCAGCCTCAGGCCCAGCTCCGCCAGCCTCGCCTCGACCGCGCTCATGCCTGCTTCTCCCGCTTCAGGTAGGCCACCAGCTGCTCGGGGTTCGGCCCGGGCACGACCTGGACGAGCTCCCAGCCGTCCTCGCCCCAGGTGTCCAGAATCTGCTTCGTGGCATGGACGAGCAGCGGCACGGTTGCGTATTCCCACTTGGTCATGTGGGCGACTGTATCCCTGCGTCCACAGGGTCGTGCGGCCGACCACGACGCCGGTTGTCCACAGCCTCCCGCGTGACCCGAGCGCGGACTGGTTAGTCTCGAATACGTGAGCAGGCTCCAGGTCGTCAGCGGCAAGGGCGGGACCGGAAAGACGACGGTCGCCGCCGCCCTCGCGCTGGCCCTGGCCACGGAGGGGAAGCGGACGCTCCTCGTCGAGGTCGAGGGCCGGCAGGGCATCGCACAGCTCTTCGAGACGGAAGCGCTGCCCTACGAGGAACGGAAGATCGCGGTCGCTCCCGGGGGCGGGGAGGTGTACGCGCTGGCCATAGACCCCGAACTGGCCCTGCTGGACTACCTCCAGATGTTCTACAAGCTGGGCGGTGCCGGCCGGGCCCTGAAGAAGCTCGGCGCCATCGACTTCGCCACCACCGTCGCGCCCGGCCTCAGGGACGTCCTGCTGACCGGCAAGGCGTGCGAGGCGGTGCGGCGCAAGGAGCGCAGCGGCCGGTTCGTCTACGACTACGTCGTCATGGACGCGCCGCCCACCGGCCGCATCACCCGATTCCTCAACGTCAACGACGAGGTCGCGGGCCTGGCGAAGATCGGCCCGATACACAACCAGGCCCAGGCGGTGATGCGGGTGCTCAAGTCGCCCGAGACGGCCGTGCACCTGGTGACGCTGCTGGAGGAGATGCCGGTCCAGGAGACCGTCGACGGCATCGCAGAACTGCGCGCCGCCCGGCTGCCGGTGGGGCGCATCATCGTGAACATGGTGCGCCCGCGGGTGCTGGACGCGGGCGACCTGGAACTCGTACGGACCGCCTCGCGCACCGCGCTCGCCCGGTCGCTGTCCTCCGCCGGGCTCGGCGGGGCAGGCCGCGGCCAGAACGCCGAGCGGCTGGTGGGTCCGCTGCTGGAGCAGGCCGAGGAATACGCCGAGCGCTACACGCTGGAGGAGGAACAGCGGTCGGTGCTGAGCGAGCTGGGTCTGCCCCCGCACGAACTGCCGCTGCTCGCCGAGGGCATGGACCTGGCGGGCCTGTACGAACTGGCGACCGAGCTGCGGAAGCAGGGGATGTCATGAGCCCGGACCCGGCACCCGCGAGGGAGACCGCGCGAACCTCCGCCCAGGCGTACGACGGCGCCCGTCATCTGGCACCCGCGCGCGTGCTCGAGGTCGATCCGCTGCTCGACGACCCGACGACGCGGATCGTGGTGTGCTGCGGCTCGGGCGGGGTCGGCAAGACCACCACCGCGGCGGCCCTCGGCCTGCGCGCCGCCGAGCGCGGCCGCAAGGTGGTCGTCCTGACCATCGACCCGGCCCGCCGGCTCGCCCAGTCCATGGGCATCGACTCCCTGGACAACGTCCCGCGCCGGGTGAAGGGCACCGAGGGCGAGGGCGAGCTGCACGCCATGATGCTGGACATGAAGCGCACCTTCGACGAGGTCGTCGAGGCGCACGCGGACCCCGAGCGGGCGGCCGCGATCCTGGCGAACCCCTTCTACCAGTCGCTCTCCGCCGGCTTCGCGGGCACGCAGGAGTACATGGCGATGGAGAAGCTGGGCCAGCTGCGAGCCCGGGACGAGTGGGACCTCATCGTCGTCGACACCCCACCCTCCCGCTCCGCCCTGGACTTCCTGGACGCGCCCAAGCGGCTCGGCTCCTTCCTCGACGGGCGGCTGATCCGGCTGCTGACGGCCCCGGCGAAGCTGGGCGGGCGCGCGGGGATGAAGTTCCTGAACGTCGGGATGTCGATGATGACCGGCACGCTCGGCAAGCTGCTCGGCGGCCAACTGCTCAAGGACGTCCAGACGTTCGTGGCCGCGATGGACACGACCTTCGGCGGCTTCCGTACCCGCGCGGACGCGACCTACAAGCTGCTCCAGGCGCCGGGAACCGCCTTCCTGGTGGTCGCGGCCCCGGAGCGGGACGCGCTGCGCGAGGCCGCGTACTTCGTGCAGCGACTGGCCTCGGAGAGGATGCCGCTGGCCGGTCTGGTGCTCAACCGGGTGCACGGCAGCGGTGCCGGTGAGCTGTCGGCCGAGCGGGCGCTCGCCGCCGCGGAAAATCTTGACGAGTCCCGCATTGTGGATCAGCAGGACGGGAAAGCTGGACTTCGTAACTCCCCCGAAACGTACGGCAGTTCCGACTCTCCCGTCGCTCATCCCGATCCCGGTGCGCCTTCCGCGGACCCCGAGACGCCCGCCGACGACGACTTCGAGCCGGAGCCGTCCGTCGACCAGGTCACCGCGGGCCTGCTGAGGCTGCATGCCGAACGCATGCAGCTGCTCTCCCGTGAGCAGCGCACGCGTGACCGCTTCACCGCCCTGCATCCCGAGGTGGCGGTGGCCGAAGTGGCCGCGCTGCCCGGGGACGTGCACGACCTCGTCGGGCTCCGGGACATCGGAAACCGGCTCGCGGAACACCGCCGCGAGTTGCCCGAGCCGGGCGCCTGACGCGCGCCCGCGGCCCAGGAAGCAGGAAGGCGGACCGCCCAGGAAGGACGACGCCCCAGCCCGTTTCTCAGCCCACCGCCGCGTAGTCCTCGTACACCTGGTCGTCGGCGAGGGCCACCAGGCCCGCGCCCTGCTCGTACTCCATGCGCGCGGTCTCCAGCAGCCGGCGCCAGGAGGTCACGGTCGGGCGCCGGCGCAGCAGTGCGCGGCGCTCACGCTCCGTCATTCCCCCCCAGACGCCGAACTCGACGCGGTTGTCGAGCGCGTCGGCAAGGCATTCGGTGCGGACCGGGCATCCGGTGCACACCGCCTTGGCCCTGTTCTGCGCTGCTCCCTGAACGAACAGTTCATCCGGATCGGTAGTGCGACAGGCCGCCTGCGCACTCCAGTCGGTTACCCAGCCCATACCGGCGCCGTCCTCTCCCGAAATCGAGGCTCCCCCACGGCGGCAGCGGCATATTCACCGCCGCCAGTTGAGGACGTTACGGAAGGTGGGCACAGCGCAACACCCCCAGCGGGCCCAATCTTGAATGGTCCGAACGGACTATGGGGAAGCGGCAGATCACCCGGGGGAGTGAGCTGGCGACATGCGCGACATTCCCGGCAAAGCAGGGCAGTTACCGTGTGCCACAACGGACACCGAGTGACATACAGGGGGAATTCAGGCACGCATCCCACACGCCCCGACCGCGCGCCCCTCACCATCCGGACCACCCGGGCAGAAAAGCCGAACGGAGCCGGAACGTTCTGGAGCCGCCGGACGTACGGATACGTGTCCGCACCGCTGTGACAGTCGAGAGCAGCTTAGGCCAAGGCCTATACGCGTGTCCGGCGAATGAGAACGTAGACACCTCACGTCGCTCGCCGCGGGCACCGGCCGGCCCGCCGCCTCACCAACGGTTCGCGGCACCGGCGCACCCACCGGGCCGCCCGGGATGTCACGATCCTGTATTCGAACATTCCGAGAAGGCCCACTCCGTCGGAACGTTCATCACTACGGATTAGGCTGCCCCCATGCCAAAGAAGCGCTCGGGCGGTGGTCTGTCGCCAACGCAGCAGGCCGCCAAGTTCCTCGGTGTCAGTGTGCTCGCGGGAGCTGTGATGGCAGGCATCGCACTGCCCGCGGCCGGCGCACTGGGCCTGGCCGCCAAGGGATCGGCCACGGGGTTCGACGACATCCCGGCCAACCTCAAGCGTCCGCCGCTCAGCCAGCGGACCACGATCCTGGACAACAAGGGCGAGCCCATCGCCCAGGTCTACTCCCGCGACCGCACGGTGGTCCCGCTGAAGGACATCTCGCCGTACATGCAGAAGGCGCTCGTCGCGATCGAGGACTCGCGCTTCTACGAGCACGGCGCGATCGACCTGAAGGGCGTGCTGCGCGCGCTCAACAAGAACGCGCAGAGCGGCGGGGTCTCCGAGGGCGCCTCCACGCTCACCCAGCAGTACGTCAAGAACGTGTTCATCGAGGAGGCCGGCGACGACCCGACGAAGGTCGCGCAGGCCACCCAGCAGACCATCGGGCGCAAGATCAAGGAACTGAAGTTCGCGATCCAGCTCGAGCAGGACCTGGGCAAGAACAAGATCCTCGAGAACTACCTGAACATCACGTTCTTCGGCCAGCAGGCCTACGGCGTCGAGGCCGCGTCCGATCGCTACTTCTCCAAGCACGCCAAGGACCTGACCCTGCCCGAGGCGGCGCTCCTCGCCGGCATCGTCCAGTCCCCGAGCCGCTACGACCCGGTCAACGACGAGGCCGAGGCCATCAAGCGGCGCAACACCGTCCTGCAACGCATGGCCAGTGTCGGCGACATCTCGCAGGAGGAGGCCGACAAGGCCAAGAAGCAGCCGCTGGGCCTGAAGGTCACCCAGCCGCGCAACGGCTGCATCACGGCGGTCAGGGGCGCGGGCTTCTTCTGCGACTACGTCCGCGAAGTGTTCCTGAACGAGCCGGTGTTCGGTAAGACCCGGACGGACCGGGCGAAGATCTGGAACCGCGGCGGTCTGACGATCCGCACGACGCTCGACCCCCAGGCGCAGGACTCCTTGGAGAAGTCCGTCCACGACCACGTCAACGCGAGCGACGCCGTGGCCACCGCCGCGACCATCGTCGAGCCCGGCACCGGCAAGATCCTCGCCATGGGCCAGTCCCGTCCGTACGGCTTCGGCAAGAACGAGACCCAGATCAACCTCTCGGTGGACAAGGCCATGGGCGGTGGCGCGGGCTACCAGCCCGGTTCGACGTTCAAGCCGATCGTGGCCGCGGCCGCCGTCGAGGGCGGCAAGCCCGCGACCCAGGAGTACTCGTCGCCCTACAAGATGGCGTACCCGAGCCCGGTCGCCGCCTGCGACGGCAAGAACTGGGTGAACACGAAGGGCTACGACCTCACCAACGAGAACGAGTCGGAGGCCGGCCCGTACGGCATGAAGGAGGCGACCGCCAAGTCGGTCAACACCTACTACGTGCAGCTGATCAGCGACATCGGCATCTGCCCGGTGACGACCATGGCCGGCAAGATGGGCGTGCGGCGCGCGGACGGCGGGCCGATCGAGCAGAACCCGTCGATCGCGCTCGGCACCCAGGAGGTGTCGCCGCTGACCATGGCGAGCGCGTACGCCACGTTCGCCTCCCGCGGCACGTACTGCACCCCGATCGCCATCGAGTCGATCACTCGGACCACCGGCAACCAGAAGAAGTCCCTGACTGTCCCGAAGTCGACCTGCTCGCGCGCGATGTCGGAGACCACCGCCGACACGATCAACACGCTGCTGAAGGGCGTGGTCGAGGACGGTACGGGCACGCAGGCCGGCCTCGGTGACCGTGCGAGCGCGGGCAAGACCGGTACGACGGACTTCCGCTTCGCGGCCTGGTTCGTCGGCTACACGCCGAACATGGCCGGCGCGGTCTGGGTCGGCGACCCGGCGCACAAGCGGAAGATGGTCGACATCACCATCGGCGGCGTCCCCTATGCGAAGGTCTTCGGTGGCCAGGTCCCCGGCCCGATCTGGCGCGACATGATGTCGGGTGCGCTGGCCGGCAAGGACGCCCCGACCTTCAACCTCGTGGACATCCCGGACCCCAAGAAGGACCAGGACAAGCACAAGGGCAGGGACCACGGAAACGGGCACGGGAACGGCGGTGACAACGGCGGCAACAACGGCCAGGGTCCCCACCCGAACCCGACCTTCTCCCTCCCGGACGGCCTCTTCCAGGGCCAGAACGGCGGACCGCGCGGCAACGGCAACGGGGGACGCGGCTGACGGGCAGACGGCGGGGCGCGGTTCCGCGCCCCGCCCACAGGGAAGGGGCGCCGGCCATCGCCGGCGCCCCTTCGTCGTACGCATACGTGTATCCGGTCCGTCCCGAGAACCTGCCAGGTCCGTACCCGGGTCCCTCCCGAGGACCCGCCGGGTCAGCCGGCCAGGAGCTTCTTGACCGCGGCGGCGACACGGCCGCCCTCGGCCTGGCCCGCGACCTTGGGGTTCACGATCTTCATGACCGCGCCCATGGCCCGCGGCCCCTCCGCACCGGCGGCCTTCGCCTCCTCCACGGCCTGGGCGACGATCCGGTCCAGCTCCTCGTCGGACAGCTGCTTGGGCAGGTACGCGGCGAGCACCTCGCCCTCCGCCTTCTCCCGCTCGGCCGACTCGGCACGACCACCCTGCGCGAAGGCCTCGGCCGCCTCCCGGCGCTTCTTGGCCTCCTTGGTGATCACCTTGAGGACCTCGTCGTCGGAGAGCTCACGCTTCTCCTTGCCCGCGACCTCCTCCTTGGTGATCGCGGCGAGCGTCAGCCGGAGCGTCGAGGAGCGGAGCTCGTCACGCTTCTTGATCGCGGCGTTGAGGTCATCGTGCAGCTTCGACTTGAGCGTGGTCATGAGTCTGATTGTCGCAGGTACGGCAAGGCACCCGCGCGCCGATTTACGGAGCCCGGGGGAACGTGGATCTCCGGACGGGGCCCGCCCGTTGGCGCCGTACCCGACCACCGGCGATTTCCGCCGCACGGCACCGGCCTGAGACGATGGACACATGCGCGCGCGATACGGAGTTCCCCTGGGCATCACGGCGGTCGCGGCCGCCGGTCTTCTCTACTCGGCGGGGTTCGAAGCCCGCTCCTTCCGCCTGAGGCGGGTGACGGTCCCGGTCCTGCCCTCCGGAATGCGCCCCCTGCGTGTCCTCCAGGTCTCCGACATCCACATGGTCGGCGGCCAGCGCAAGAAGCAGCGCTGGCTGCGTTCGCTGGCCGGGCTGCGCCCCGACTTCGTGATCAACACCGGCGACAACCTGTCCGACCCGGAAGGCGTGCCGGAGGTCCTCGACGCCCTCGGCCCGCTGATGGAGTTCCCCGGCGCCTACGTCTTCGGGTCCAACGACTACTACGGCCCCAAGCTGCGCAACCCCGCCCGCTACCTGCTGGAGAAGGCCCACGGCCGGCACGGTCTGAACGGCAACGCGCCCGCCGTGGGGGCGATCCACAACCCGTGGGAGGACCTGCGCGACGGCTTCGACGCGGCCGGCTGGGTCAACCTGACGAACACCCGCGGCACGCTCAAGCTCGAAGGCCTCTCGGTGGAGCTGACGGGCCTGGACGACCCGCACATCAAGCGGGACCGTTACGCGCGGGTGGCGGGCGGCCCGTCCACCTCGGCGGACTTCTCCATGGGCGTGGTGCACGCCCCGTACCTGCGCGTCCTGGACGCCTTCACGGCCGACGACTACCCCCTGGTCCTGGCCGGCCACACCCACGGCGGCCAGCTCTGCGTCCCCTTCTACGGCGCCCTGGTCACCAACTGCGACCTGGACACCGACCGCGTGAAGGGCCTCTCCACCCACACCGCCGAGGGCCGCACGTCCTACCTGCACGTCTCGGCCGGCTGCGGCACCAACCGCTACACCCCGGTCCGCTTCGCCTGCCCGCCGGAGGCGACCCTGCTGACGCTGGTGGAGCGGGACTGACGCGGTAGCGGGCGGGACGGGGGGCGGTCTCCAACGGGGGCACGGGCCGGTACGGCCCGGAACCGTGTCCTCGGAACCGTGTCCTCGGAACCGGGCCCGGTTCCGTGCCCTCGACACCGGGAACGGCCCCCTCCCCCGGTATGGGAATCCATAACCCGAACGGGTTACCCGAATCGCCCCCTATGTCCGCCCTCCCTACCGTGAGGGAATGGCCGCCGAGACCCCCGAACTGCCCGAGGTGCCGGAGATACCTCCGACGCCTTCCCTGCCTCGGGACATACCGGAGCTCCCCGTGATCCCGGGCATCGTCAAGCTGATGCCCCCCTCCTTCGTCCCCCCGACCGCCGTCATGGCGCCCACCCGCCACCTCGGGGCCGCGATCTACCGCCTCCTCACCGCCGCGGCGATCACAGCCGCCGTGGCGGTGGAACTGCACCTCGGCTCCCCACCCCGCGTCCTGAGCGCGTTCGCGATCCAGAGCAGCATCCTCCTGGCCCTGGTCCTCTTCCTCTCGGCCCGCCGGGCCTGGACGGCCCGCCAGCCCCTACCGGCCTGGCTGACCGGAGCGGCGGTGCTCTACACGGTGATCACGGCTCTCGTGCACCACGTGCTGCTGACCCGCACGTCGCCGGCGTTCTCGATCACGGGCGAGCCCGGCACCCACCCGCTCTGGCAGAGGACGGCCACCCTGATCCTGCTGACGGCGGCCCCGATCGCCGCCCTCCTGGACTGGCTCCTGCTCACCGCACCCGACCGCCTCCACCTGCACCAGGCCGCGCCGTGGCTGCTCTACCCCCTGGCCTACCTGGCCTTCTCCCTCATCCGCGGGGAACTGCTCCCCGCCGACGCCCCCGACCGCTATCTCCACCCCTTCCTGGACGTCTCCGAGCACGGCTACAAGCACGTCCTCGCCAACGCGCTCCTCCTGGGCCTCTCCATCTACGCCCTGGCGCTCCTCCTGGTGGCCGCCGACCACACCCGCCCGAACCCGATCCGCCGCCGAGCCAGAATCGGATTTCGTCTCCGGCCACCAGTGGGCTAAAGTAAACGTCGTCGCCGCGACAAGCAGCGACATCGGGGTGTGGCGCAGCTTGGCAGCGCGCTTCGTTCGGGACGAAGAGGTCGTGGGTTCAAATCCCGCCACCCCGACAGTTGAAACAGCAGGTGAGGCGCCTACCGGATTCGGTAGGCGCCTCACCTGTTTCTGCGTGCGTGTCTATCTGCGTGACTATGCCTCCTGCTGAGTGATGCCGCTCGGAGGCCCGCTTGAAGATGCCGTCCATGACCACGGCGCCGGTCTGGATCACGGGCCGGATCTGCTTCCGGTAGACCTCTTCGATCACGGCGGTCTCGGAGTGGCCGACGAGTCGGGAGATCTCTTCCAGGGGCACGCCACTGTCGGAGAGCAGGAGACGAAGCTGTGCCGGAGCTCCCGGGGTGTCCACTCGTCGGCGTTGATCCCTTCCGCATCCTTGAGAGCCATCCGGAAGGCGCGTCGGATGTCGGTCGCGTCCAGCGGTTTGCCGACGGCCGAGGAGAAGACGAGCCCGTTCTCCTCCCAGTCGTCACCGGCGGCGAGGCGTTCCCATCCCTGGTCCTCGAACTGGGCCCAAAGGACTTCCACACAACGCGCCGGCAGGGCGAACGTGCGCCGGGGCTTCCGCGTCATGGTGTCCCCGCCACGTCGGACCGACCGCCACACGGCGATGTGCGGAGGCCGCGGCGGACTGGCATCCGGCCTACCGCTGAGGAAGCCGTGTGCTGCCAGGCCGCCGGCAATCCTGGGCCGTCCCTGGGCCGCGCGAGGTTGCCCGCTCAGGCGGGGCCACAGTTGTACGCCCCGGACTCCGCGTGACTGTGAGCAACCGTCACCTGAGTCGGCGCGGCCCAAGGGCAGGCTCTGGCCCTGTCCGCTGCAGATATCCCCTCACTCAAGGTTGGGTACATGCCAAGATAACAATGCCCCTTTCCGGCCCGGCCTCCCAGCGATCAAACGGAGTTATGCGTGCCCGATATCCCGGACAGAGACACCGCAGCGTCGCACGGCTTATCGTCGCCCGACGCCACCGCAGTCGCAGGTGAGGCGCGAGATACCGAAGCCTCGGGAAGTGGCATCGCCGCAGCAGGAACCGCAGACGCCATGGCCGCTGCTGAAAACATGGCCATCCCCGAAAGACCCTCGTCCTCCGATGAGGCTGTCGCCCCGGCCCAGCCTGCCGCCGAATCGACTACCGCTCCCCAGGATCCGACCGACGGCGAACCCCCCACCGACAGCGACGACATCACCCCGACAAACGCACCGGCCGATCAAGATCCGACCGTCTCCCGCAGCGGGATGAAGACCATGGCCGCCGCAGCACTCGGCATCATCCTGAGCACGTTACTGGCAGCTGTCGTCACCGCCTACTTCGACGTATGGACCAGTAGCCGTTCTCCGGTGCCTGCCAGCAGCGGAATTCACGCGGAGGCGGAGGTGTGGTGGGACCTGACACGGGACGTCAAAGGGGTACGGATGGCCAGCCCAGTGGATATCGAAGATCTGCAGCAGGAGTATCCGGACGCCGATGCGGCCCTTGACGGACTGGTCGAGAACGGCGGAAGCTACGCCGGCATGATGCGGATCAGGCTGACCCTGATGAACTTCACGAAGGTCCCTGTCTCGATCACCGGGGTCCGAGCCCGCACCATCGACGAGAAGCCGGCATCCGAGGGGGCGTTGCTCTCCTGCGGTGGCCCTCAGGGTGGGATCGACATCACGCGCGTGCGCATCGACCTCGCCAGCCCGAACAAGGTCGCGCAGGAGTACGACGGGGACGACATCGTTGGCCAGTACCCGACCCAGGTGTTGCAGCTGGCGAAACAGGACGAGCCCGCGATCTTCGACGTCCGGGTCGAGGACGGCGAGGCCACCTATTCCTATGTGATCGACATCGAATACACACAAGGCACGCAGGAGGGCCGGATCGTCGTGGACGATTCCGGAAAGCCCTTCGTGCTGGCGCCGGCCGAAAAGGACACCCAGGTTGCGTACCGGTGCGACAGCGCAATGACTGGGTGGGCGAAGATCCGATGACCAGCCGCCGAGCCTTCTTTCTGGCCTTTCTCCTCACCACCGTCGTGGCGGTGGGATTGGTGACCGTCCTGTCGGCGCAGCTTCCTCGAGATGCGGCCTCCCACATTCCCTCATCAGGCCCCATTCCCTCGGCCGAGCCGAGCGCGGTCGCCAGCGGCCAGAGCAAGGGGACGGGCAGGCCGGTAATGGGTATCGCATGGTCCAGCACCTGGTCCGCCACCGTGCCGACGAGTCAAAGCGTGCCCGAGCAAGCACTCGGCACCGGGCGCTGCAACGCGCTCTACGACTGGGCTACCGCCCGGTCCGCCGTTCCCCGCGGTACGGCCGCCGCTGCATTCACCCTGACCGCACCCGAAGGCAGTCAGGTGTTGGTGCGCTCACTGCGCATCGTCAAGGGACGGACGATCCCCGTGCCGGAAGGAAGAGACGTGGAATGTGTGGGAGCGGTCGATCGGACCGTCTCGCAGGGAATGGGCAGGTGGGGACAGCTGAGCCTCGACAATCCGCAGGCCCTGAAGCTGAACCGCTATGTGCGGCCCGGCGGCGTCATTGGAGGAGTCGTCGAGACCAGGACTGTCGACTGCTCCTGCGAGTGGTGGATCGAACTGGAGGTGATGGAGGGCGACTCGCAACGGACCGTACGGATCGGCAACGCCGGACAGCCCTTCACCATCGCTGCTCCGGTTCCCAGAATCGGCACCCACGCCGAGGACGAGTTGCAGAAGTGGGCCACGCCAAACATCGCCCTCGCCCGCCGGGGAGACACACCGACCCGTGCATCGAAGGGTCTCTCGGTGAGTGCCACGCGGCTGCTAGCAGACGACACCCAGGAAATGTGGATGGTGACGGATCAAGAGGTACCGACCGTTAGGCGGTTCACCGCCAACCTGGATGTCCCCGGCCGCGTCTGCGAGCGCGTGGAGCGAGCCCTCATAGCCGCCGATGGCCGTCCGGCGGGCTACGACACCTACGTCATCCAGCTCGCCGACGGGTCCCCCCTCGTCAATACTGAAGAGCTCACAGACGTCTCCCTCCGCGTCGAAAGGGTGGAACGGATGGGGCCCGAACCAACAGGTTACGGCTGCTACCCCGACGACTGGGCCCTGCAGATGAACAGGGAATACGAGCGAACCTCAGTCCAGTTCCTCCGCGACGACTCTGGTCTGCCCGTCTTCGCCACAGAGCCCGTGAATCTCTACCGTGAAACTCCCAACGCCGTTGCCACAGACGCCTTCTTCTTCGGCATCAAGGCGGTGGGCCCCAGGAACGTCGAATACCACTTCACCATCGAAGTGACCGTCAGAAACACCTCGGGAAGACTTACCCACTACACACTGGACGACGCTGGCCGCCCGTTCGTTCTGGCTGCGCGCCCGGACGGTATGTCTGCATCACAGGAAAAGCACACCTACCACGAAATCGGCCACCGGATCGGTTGATCACCAGCAGCACGCACCTCCGCATTCATCAGCTCGCAGGGGATGCGGTTCGCTGACGACGTCACCCACACGGAGTCCATCGAAACTGCGACACCACAGGTGTCCCGGGGGTGGTCGTTGACCACGAGCAGTTGGAGCAGTTGATCAATGCGGCAGCGGACTGTCACACCACCGTGCAAGTGCTGCCATTCGACCAGGGCGGACACGAAGCGATGGGCGGGTCACTGACACTTTTGGCGCTTCCGGACGGTTCAGAGGCCGCCTACACAGAGGGCTCGGACTATGGCCGCCTTATTGAGGAACCGCCCAACGTCAGTCGCTACACGGTGATTTACGATCGGCTACGGGCAGCTGCCCTGCCCCCTCTCATGTCGCTCGACATGATCCGATGCGTGATGGAGGGCAACCACCGTGGAGCGAAAGTCCCTTCCCGATCCGAACGACGCCGCTTGGCGCAAGAGCAGCTACAGCAATCAGGCCGGGGGCGACTGCGTGGAGGTCGCGGACGCGGTCACGGACGTCGTGCCCGTCCGTGACAGCAAGGTCCCGCATGGTCCCTCTCTGGCCTTCGAGGCCGGATCCTGGGCGGCGTTCATAGGCGACTTGAAGGTCGGCCGTCACCGCGTCTGAGCCGGCCGGGCCCTGGTCAGGGGCCGCCCTCCGGGTCCGCCGGGTCCTTGTCCGCGAGGGTCCGGTGGGCCACTGACCTCCTAAAGAACCAGGGAAAGAACTACCCGCCCACCCACCCTCCCGGCCCATGTCACCCGTCCGGGTGACCAGCTTGCGAGGGTGGGATACGGACGGTTACGTTCGCCGCAACAACCGCACACAGACGACGGCCCCCGGCCGGGACGGCAATCCCGATCGAGGGCCTGACCGATCAGGAAGTGAACCCCTTCCCGATGGCTGACTCGCAGTCTAACGCGCGCCTGCGCGCCGACGCCGGTACTCCGACCTCCGGTGTGATCCACGTCCGCACCCGGCTCACGGCCGACTTCACCGTGATCTCCAACGCCCTCGCGCAACGCCCCGGCAGCGCGGTCACGATCGGCGTCGCGGCGTACATCGCCTCACTGCCCGACGGTTCTGCCGTCACCATCAACGCCCTGTGCGCGCACTTCGCCGAGGGCGAGATCCTGATCTCACGAGCGCTGCGGGAGCTGGAGGCCGCCGGATACCTGGAGCGGCGCCGCGAGCGCACACCCACGGGGCAGGTCCGCACCCGGACGTACTTCTCCGACGTACCCGGCGGCAGTCCGGCCCCGGACAGCCCGCCCGAGCCGCCAAAGCCGCCTCGGCCCAGGAAACGGCTCGCCGTCCCGGAGAGCCCGGCGCCCGCACTCGCCGACGCCGGCTCGAAGACCGTCGTCGCCACCCCAGACCCTGGGGCCGTACTCACAGACGCCGACCCCGCAGCCATCGCCCTACTGACCGCTCTGCGCCGGGTCGACCCCAGGCTCGTCCTGTCCACGCAGGAGGCCTCCCGGCTGGCGCCGGCCGTCGCCGAGTGGCTGGCGGCCGGGGTCGGGCCGCGCGAGATCACCGAACTGCTGACCGTACGGCTCCCCGACCGCTTCCGGGCCCGCCCGGCGAGCGTCCTCGCCTTCCGTCTCCGGGAAACGCCCCTGCCCGCACCGTCCCCGGCACCGATCCAGCCGTCCGCCGAGCGCCCGGTCGTGCCGCCGTTCCAGACCTGCGACGGCTGCGAGCGCGCCTTCCGCGCACCGGCGCCCGGACACTGCCGTGACTGTCGGGACCATCTCGGCCGGGAACGCTGGCGTGCGGCTGCTTGAGCCGATGAATGAGTGTGCCGTCGGCGCTCAGGTGGGAGGCTTGATGTGCGACGATTCGAAACCCGGTATGGGGCACTACAGGAGGAGGTGGGTCGTGATCGACAGGTTCAGGGACGGACTCCTGACTCCCACGGAAACAGCCTCCTACCTGGAAATTCCGCAGTCGACACTCGTCTCGTGGCTGAGGGGCCAGGCCGCCGGGGCGCCTCTGGTCCACCAGGTGGAGCCGACCGGCAAGGGTCAGCCCTCCGTGCCGTTCATCGCGGTGGCCGAGGCACACGTTCTCCGTTCGCTGCGCTCCCTGGGGCTCCGTATGAGCGAGATCCGGGAGGCGGCAGCCGCAGTGCGAGAAGCCTTCGACACGCCCTACGGCCTGGTGTCCAAGCGGATCGCCACGGACGGCGTGGACATCTTCATCGAGCATGGTCTCGGCGACCTTCGCAGGGCCCGGGACGGTCAGGCCCCCATCCACGAGGTGGTATCCGACTACCTCCGCTACCTGAACTGGAAGCCTGACGACGATTTTCCCTCCAGCCTGCGGCTCAGGCAGTACCCGGAGTCCGTACCCGTCGTGATCGACCCAAGGTTCGGGCAAGGCAGGCCCGTCGTGGCCGCCAACCGTGTCGCGGTCAAGGCAATCACCGACCTCTGGGAGGCCGGGGAGAGCGTCGAGGACATCGCGTACGACTTCGATATGACGCCCGAGCAGGTCGACGCTCTCTGCCGGGCAGTGGTGCGCCTTGCCGCCTGAGTTCTTCCTCGACCGCAACCTCGGACGGCGCGTCGCGGAAGGGCTGAGGGCATACGGCTGGACCGTTCACCGCATCGGGGACGTGTTCCCCGACGACGGACAGGACGTCGCCGACGAGGAGTGGATCGCTCACGGGCTCGCCCAGTCATGGGTGCCACTGTCGAAGGACGGCCGGATCAAGAGCCGCGACCTGGAGATCCGCCCCGTACTTGAGCGGAAGGCGGTGCTCTTCTACCTGGACAACCAGCAGCTGCGCAGTGCCGAGATGGTCGAACGGCTCTACGCCCACCGCGAGGCGATTCACCGCGCGGTGGACCGAGGCGGTCCAGCCGCCTATGCGGTAAGACGAGACCGTGTCGAGCGCACCTGGCCATGACGGTGAAACCCGGTCCCGGTCCGTGACGTCTCCTGTCTACTTCGCGGCGGCCGCCGCGCCATCTGTGCTTCCGTCCTGGAGGAGCGTCCGATGTCTCTCTCAGCCGGTACGCCGCTAAGCCGACGCTCCCGTGACTATGCCCAGCAGCGTGAGCGCGAAGAAGGCTGTGCTCCAGGCCAGGGCGTGGCGTATGCAGCGGTACTTGGTCCAGGCAATCTGGGACAGGGCGGCCAGTTGGCTCAGGTCCCGGGACACCGGGTCGGTGCGGCGGACCGTCCGCTCCAGATGCGCGACCGACATCGCGAGCCTGGCGTCGCCGAAGTAGTGGGTGCGGGAGCGACGGGGGTTTCCCAGCCGCGGGGTCACGGCCAGACCCAGCAGGACGAGTGCCGGTACACAGGCGGCGCAGCCCACCCAGAGCAGGAGTTGCGGGACGACGGCGTACTGTCGCAGGGCGAGGGCGCCGCTGCCGATCGCGCCGAGCAGGGCGGTCAGGGCGGCGCCCAGGGACGCCAACATGAGGGCAGCCTTGTTGTCGGCCTTCAAGAGCTCCTCACGGGCCTCGGACAACAGGGCCCTGGCGAGTTCCGCACCGTGGTCTGCTGCGGTGTCGATATCCGGGTTCGTGTCGGCGTGGCCTTCGGGTGTGGTCATGCTTCCCCTCCGCTCCGTCGGTGTCAGGCGGCCGCCCCGGCGTGCGGGGCGGCCGTAGTGCAGTCCTCCTGGTGCAGGTGGGTGCGTCAGACCGTCGACGAGCGGCGGATCTCGTCCTCCAGCGCGTTCACCGCCTGCCGGACCCGGATGTTCATCGCTGCCGTGTGTTCCCGGAACGCCGCGTCCGACTCGGCACGGTGACGCCGGATCTCCTGCTCGATGGCCCCCTGGGCGATTTCGAAGTTCGCCAGGGCCCGGCGCTCGGCGAGCCGGACCTCCTCGTCGTGGACCTTGACCGCGCTGTTGCTCGCGCTGGTGAGCATCCGGTCGTACGCCGACTCGCCGCTCAGGCACTTCACCAGCACGGGGAGTACGTCGAGGAGGACGAACAGCAGGCGGACCAGCCAGATGCCCACGAACAGCACCGGGTTCCCGGTCGCGAGCTGATCGAGCGCCCGCATCCGTTCCAGGACGCCGATCTCCTTCTGCTTGGCGCGCTCCTGGTCCACCCGCTGCTCGATGCCGTCGGCCCGGGCCTTGAGGAAGGTGCCGCGTGACGCGGTCTGCTCCTTCTCGATCTCCGAGATGCGGCTGTTCATACGGGCCAGTCGCTTCTCGTTCTCGTCGGTGCGGTGGGTCGTCCGGTAGTCCTGGGCCTTGTCGCGCAGGCGCAGGCATTCGGACGTCCGCTGGTACAAGCCGGTAGCGGCCATACGGACCAGCCGGCGGCACTCGTCCCGTACCTCGGAGTCGATGGCTTCCAGCCTGGTGGTGTCCTGGTCCACCCGCTTCTGGAGGGCGGCGGCGTCCGAGCGCAGGGCGGTCAGTTCCTCGGCCTGTTCGCCGGGTGTCCGGCCGAAGGAGAGGACGTACGTCCGATCGCAGCCCTGTGGGGTCACGGTCTGCGCCGTGGAAGGTACGGGGTTGCAGCGGACCAGGTTCGTGCGCAACCGGTCAAGCGCGTCCGTACGTTCGTCGGCGACGTGTTCTTCGACGGCCGTCTGGAAGATGCGGAGCACCAGGGGCTCGGCGATCACCGCGCCCAGCAACAGGGCAATCAGCAGACGCATGAGGACAGGGCCGACCCGTCGCCGCGCGTTCGGCTGTGGAGTGACCAGCCAGCGGTCGAGGTTGAGCACGAACAGCATCCAGATGACCGTCGGGACGAGGGCCACGAGGGAGAACCTGCCGAGCGCCTCGGTCGCGAAGTTCCACATGGAGAACGCCGCGATGACGGAGGTACCGAGCACCACCCCACCGAGGGCCGTGTACTTGCTCCGCTCGTACCTGACCCTGGCCAGCAGTTCCTCGTCGACGCCGGTCAGGGCGCGCAGCCGCCGTCCGGCCTCGAAGCCGAAGGGGCGGCGGGTGGCGCGGGCAGCGGTCCCGGCACCAGGGGTACGGGCAGCGGACCCGACACCGGTGGCGCGGGCCGCGGCTCGGTCCTCGGAACGGGGAGCGGTGGCCCGGCCGTTCGCCGTACGCGCGGCAGCCGAGTCGCCGGTACCTCGGCCGTCCGCCGTGCCGGGGGCCGTCACAGGATTCGTCAGGAAGTCAGTCAACGAGATCGTCCTCGTCCTTGACGAAACCACCCTGCGGGTCGTGTGAGCCGTTCCGGCCCGTTTCCGTGCGACCGGGGCGTGCCGTCCCCGACTCGAGCATGCGGGCGGCATCGGAGGCGGTTCCCACACCGGGCGCGCCCCGGCCGCCCGTCTCCCGCAGGACCTGTTCCAGGACCTGGTGATAGTCGACGTACTCGCTGCCACCCATCTGCCGCAGCAGTGTCAGCACCGTGTCGCGGCGCATCTGCGCGTCCGCCGCCTCCCGCGCCTGCGCGTGGGCCCGGTTCGACGTCTCTGCCTCGTGGCGGTGGGCCGACTCCTGCTCGGTGGTCCGGTGGATGCGGGCCGCCGCCGCGGTGATGTCGATCTCCTTCCGGGCGATGCCGAAGGCGTCCACGTGGTCGGAGCCCTGGGAGAGCAGTTCCGCGATCCGGAGGGCGTCCTGGGTCTCGAAGTCGCGCTGACCCCGCTGGAGTTCCCAGGAGCGCCGCTCGTCGCGCATCTTCTGCTCCCAGTCCCGCAGGTCGTCCGACGCGTGCACCTCGGCGCTGACGAACTCCACGCTCATGCCCGCGACCCGCGGCGGCACGATCGTGCTGTAGGCGGTCATACGGTGGCTGACCTCGGTCCGTACCGCGTTGACCTCCTCCACGCGGTACGCGGCGCTCACCCTCGGGAGGTCACCGTCGCCCATCAGGTATGCGCGCAGCGGGACGGTGACGTCAATAATGCCCTGCCGGGCGATGACGACCGGGTCGGTCACCTGGCAGGTGAAGGACGCCCGCACGGTGAAGTTGTCCGCCTCGCTCACCGACGGCAGCGGGCGCTCCACATCGACGAGGCGTGCACGGGTGTCCACCAAGCTGACCGAGGAGGCGTCGAGCACGTCGGGGTGGGTCGGGTCGAACACCATGCCCTCGGGAAAGAGGCAGTAGTTCCCGCCGACCCTGAAGACGTAGACCGCACCGGGCGGCAGCGGCGGCACGTCCCCGCGGTGACGACGCCGAGACCACCAGGTGCTCTGGACCGTGGCCAGGATGCGCTCGTCGATGACCGGGTAGTTCACTTGCTTCGTCCTCCTTGAGCAGAAGTGAGGGGAGGAGTGGGTATGAGGGACTCCGCTGAGCGCCGGGGGCCCGCCGGCGGCCAGTCGCGCAGTGACCCGAGGAGCACCTGCGCCAGTTGGTGAGCGCCAGGGATCGCGTAGTCGGGGTGCTTCAGGGCGATGGACAAGTGGTGGCACAGCAGGGCCCACTGGCGCCCACTCATGGAGGTCCGCATGGCCTCGCCGATTTCGTGTACAGCGCTGGTGACGGACGGGTCGTCCCGCAACTGCACCAGCGTCCCGCACAGTGCGCGGACCGCGCGGCTCCGGTTGTTGCTGTACAGGACGTCCGCCCACAGGGACCCGAGGTGGCGGGCACTGTCCGGGACGCTGCGCAGGAGTGCCGCGGCGACTGGTTCGGGGGTCTCCAGACGGGCCGCTTCCAGGAGTTGAACGGCGGTCCGGAGCGCGATCGACCGTTCCTGGGATCCCGCCGGCGCCTTGGCGATCACGGTGCGTACGTACCGAAGGATGAACAGCGCGCGTTCCGGGTCCTGTTCGGCGGTCTGCAGTAGCAGGACCAGCGAACGGCGGGCCGAGAACGCGATCCGCTCCCCTCTGTGCGTCATGAGCCAGAGCCAGTTGAGCGCCTGCAGGCGGTAGAGGGAACCCAGGCGGCCGGTCAGCGCCATGGCCGCCGTCACGGCGCGGCGCGGCCCGCTGTTGTCCGTCCAGCTCAGGGCGATGTTCAGGGCCTGCGGCGCGAGATGCTCGACGTCGCACATGAACTGCAGGGTCAGCGCGGCTGTCACCCGCTGGCTGGTGAGCCCTTCGGACCACACCTTGAGCATGTTCTCGTCGACCTCGACGAGCGCGTGCCGGGCCAGGAGCGCGACGCCGCGGGCCACCTCCGTACGGGTGTCCAGGTCGCCGAGCAGGGCCAGCTCGCCCAGCCACTGGCGCAGTGGGTACCACAGTCCGTAGCCGTACAGCTCGTGCAGCTCTGCCATGACGAGCTCGCGGACGCGCGGCGAGGTGAAGACCAGGCACCGCTCGCTGCGACCGGCGTCCCGGCTCGGGCCGGGCCGGGACCCGGTGGTCACAAGCCCCACCGCCCGTTCCCGCCATCGCGCCCGGGACTGGTCGGCCACCGCACCGCTCAACGGTGCTCCGGTCGAGCCGTCCGACTCCGCGACCGGCGTCTCGCCGCTCTGCTCCCAGTTGCGCACATGAGCGGCGAGAGCGGCGCACTCCTTCTCGAACGTCCGCTCGGGAATGCCCTCCAGGAAGGCCAGGGCGGCGAGCGGGAGCAGGTCGCCCGCGGCCGGCCGCTTGCGGAACCACTCCTGGACCCGCTCCCGGTGCCGGTCCCGCAGAGTGTCCAGCGCTGCCTCCGCGCCCTGCCGGGACAGGGCCAGGACCGCTTCGACCACGTCCGCCGGCCGTCGCTGTTCGGCTACCCGGGCCAGCAGTTCCCTCTCGATGTCCGGCTCAAGACCCGTGTGCGGCAGCTTCCGCCGGCAGTACCCGAACAGTTCTGCGGGATCAGGGGCCTGCCACGGCACGCAGTGGTCGCGCAGCGCCAGCCGCTGGCGGGCCGTGTCACCCGCCGTGATCACCAGGTACGACCCCTGTCGGCCGAGCTCCTCGCTCAGCCGCCCGATCTCGTACGCCTGTACGGCTTCGGGACGCACCTCGCCGACGTAGTCGAGGATGACGTACCCCTGCCCCGGCTTGAGGTCCCGTGACGCGGCCAGCTCGGCCAGGGCGTTGGCGGGCGACAGGCTGCGCAGTCCGGCCTTGTCACCCAGGATCTTTCTGAGCAGGGCGAGGGAGCCCGCACCCCGGCCGCAGTTGTCCTGACCGGTCAGCACGACGAGGGCGTGCTCGCGCAGTATGCCGAGCGCCTCGTCGAAGCAGGGCCGCGGCGGGACGTAGAACCGCAGGGCGCGGTCCGCCTCCTCGGGCTCGATGGTGCCCGGGGCAAGACCGGGGGACGAGACGGTGCCGAAGCCGAACGCCGCTCCGGTGGCGTCGACGGCGCCGTAGAAGTTGTTGCTGACGAGCTGGTGGACGCGACGCAGATCGGCGTAACCCCGGTCGACCTCCTCTCGTTCGTCCGGCTCTTGCCGCCGCCCAGGAGCCGCGTCCGGTCCGGCATCCGCGCCGAGGGCGTCCTCCCCGGCGTCCGGCGCGACCCCGGCGCCGTCCGGTCCGGCCGGCGCTGCGTCCTCGTCGGGAGCGGGTACGGGCGGTACGGACAGCCCGTCGTCCCGGTCCGGTTCGTCAGCCACCGGTGCTCCCGAAGCCGAAGACGGCGCCCCGGGCGTCCACGGGGCCGGCCACATTGGTGACGCTGATGTTGTCGGCCCGGTACTCGTTGCTGAACCCCGTTCCGCCGGCTCCGCCCGCGGCGGCCGGTCCCGGCCGGACCGCCGCGGGCTCCCCCGATGCCGGGGCCGCGGGCTTCCCCGTCTCCGCGGTCCCGGGCTCGTGCGAGGCGGCGGCCGATGTGCCGGGCGCGGGCACGCGCAGCCAGGCCGTGGCCTCGTATTCCTTCACCTGGACGGTGACGCGGGTGAAGTCCCCCGGAGTCAGGGTCGTGTGACCGCCCGCCACCGTGGACCGGAAGACCTCGTCGGACAGCAGCAGCACCAGGTCGGCCCCGGGGTGTGCGGCCAGGGCGTCGTAGAGCGGACGCGCGTTCAGCAGGCGCGCCGTGGCCACAACGGCCGTGCCGGCGAAGCCGTTGTCGGCCAGCTCCACCAGCCCCTGATGGATGACGGCCCGCAGCCGCATGCGGGCCTCGGGAACTCGCTGGGCGTTGTACTCGCGGAGCTCGGCGACGAGATGGCGGACGTAGTCGTCGACCAGACGCGGTTCCTTGCCGTCGACGGGCCGCACCGCCAGCTGCTCGTCGCCCTTGTGCTGGATCTGCCACTGCGAGCGGTCCAGGCCGGCGCCCCTGGCGGCGCGGTCGAGGAGCCTCGGCAGATCGTGCTGGATTTCGGACTGCCTACGGTCGTTGTTGCTTCCGTAGGCCTGGGCGTCCACGGCTATGCAGGTACAGGGATGAAAGTCAGGCCACGCAGCCACCCGGTCATTTCCTCTCTGGGCAGGCGATGGGCAGACACTGCCCACGAAGTGCTGCCCGAGAGGCTAGGAGAACGCGCCCGAAGTGATCCCGTATCAGTACGGGTTGTCAGCAACAAGTTTGGCGAATTCGAGCAGCCTCGGAACGTCACAGATGGTTATGTTTCGGTAACTGCGCTCCACCAGCCCCCGAGCTGTCAACGTGGCCAGGCTCTTTTCGGCCGTGTTGAGCTTGAGGCCGGCCAGCGACGCGAGCTCCTTTTGTGTCAGCGTCACGCCCAGGTCGCACCGCTTGCCGTCGCTGTCCGGCGCAGGCCGCGCATGGGCCTGGCACAACTCGGCGAGAACCCGGGCCAGCCGGGTCAGCGAGTCGTAGGCCTGGAAGTCGATCCGGCGCTGGTTGGCCCAGCGCAGCCGGGAGCACAGCATGTGGAGGACGGCCCGCATGGCGTCCGGGTGGTGGGTGAGGAAGGCCTCCAGTGTCCCTACCTGAATGACCCGCGCGGTCACTTCACCGCACGCGACCACCGTGCCGGACCTGGGGCGCTCCTCGAAGGCCGCCATCTCCCCGACCAGTTCGCCCGCTATGCGTACGGCGAGCAGCATGTCGTAACCGCTCTCCGCGCTGGCGACGACCTTCACGACGCCGCTCGTGATCAACAGGACGTGCCGGTTGTCTTCGCCCTGCTGGAGCAGGGCGCGATGGGGCGGATAGGCCTTCGGGGTGCTCTGGCTCAGGAGTTCTTCCCGCGTCGCGTCCCGCAGCCGGCCGAGAAATGTGGACGGCGGCCATGCGTGGTTCACCAGCACCCCCGGCGATCTCACTCTGCGGCGCAGCACGCCGCCCAGGCCCGACCATGCTGCCGCCGAGGCGGGCGCCGGCAAACAGACAGGACGGGATGTGGCCTGTTTTCCCACGCCCCAGCCGGAATCGACCGAACATGCATTCGATATACAGCGATATGCGAACGCCTGTCCTAGCCGTGACCCTTCGCGTGGGTGCCTGCGGGTGCCTATGGTGCGTGCGCTCGGACCCTGGTGGGCAGCCCGCGGGCGGCGCGGGTGAATTCGGCGGCCAGGAAAGTCTCGCGGATGCCGAATTCCCCCGTGCGGGCCTTCGGCCGGGATTCAGGCGAGACACTGGAAAGGGGCTCACATTCCGTATGCGGTGATTGATCTCCGCATGACACATGGCGAGCTGATCTGCAATTTTCACGGCCCCGTCACAACCCTGCCGAACATTCGCACCCCCTCCACAAACAACTGATACGCGCCCACGTCGGCCGGGATCATGAGACCGAATCGCGATCAAGACCTCCTGGCGACCGGCAGATATCCGGACATCTGAGGTAGGCGGACAGGCATATCACGTGGCGCATCTCACTGAGCAATGTCAAGCGGTTCGGCCAGAAAACCCAGTCGGGTTGCCCGGGGCACCGGGAAAGTGGTTCCATCACGGCTGAACGCGGTGACTGGCAGTCACAATTCGGCTCTGTGTCGATATTCCCCGGCGCTTTTGATCGTCGAGCGGGCGCGACAAGGACAGGAACCAGAAGCGGCGGCCGCCCCTTTGCGAACGGGCGGTCCGCGCCGGTCAGGAGGGAGCAACGTGGGTTGCTCGCACGCCGAGGGATGCCCCCTTTTCCCCCTGCTCAGGGCGAGCTTGCAGGGTTGGCGCGACTACTACTGCGACAGCGTGGACCAGTGGCACGACTGCGCCCGCTACCAGTTGTCGCTCACCGGTGAGCGCGTGCCGATCAGCCTGCTGCCCAACGGAGCGACCGCGCGGCACCTCGAAGGCACGTCCGGTGCGAGCCGGTCCAGCGCGACCAACTCCGCGCAGACACCCCGGCAGGCTCCGCGGCCGCCGCAACAACCGCAGCCGCAGCCGCAGCCCGACGCGTGGTCACAGTCGATACCGGCCGGACCGCCCGAGCCGGCCTCGCCAGGACCCGAACAACCGGGGAGCGCGGCCTGGTTCGGGGCGGCGCCCGCGGCGCCGGCCCCGTCCGGCCAGCCGTCACCCCACGCACCATCGCCCCACACACCATCACCCCACACACTCGCTGCCTACACGCCGTCATTCCACGCACAGGCTCCGCACCCGCCGACTCCTCAGCCGTCGGGCCGCACCGCCCGGCCGTCGGGGCAGGCGGCCAGCGCGAAGCGCGGCTTGTTGGGGCGGCTCGCCGACTGGATGAGAGGTCCGGCATGAACTACTGGCCCTGGTGGGCGGGCGCGGTCGGGCTCGCCCTGGTCACCGTCAACTACACCCTGACCACCGACCGTTCCTTCGGGGTGTCCTCGGCCTGGGACCGCGTGCTGCACTGGCGCAGCGAACGCCGTCTCGAACAGATGGACGATGAGTTCGCCGACGACGAGGCGCTCGCCGAAGCGCTCGCCGCGGCCACCGCGGAGCACTTCGGAACGCTGCCCGGCGCACCGGCCTCGCCCCATTCCCCGTACGCGGGCCCGCAGTCCCCGTACCCGGGACAGTCCCCGTACGCGGACCCGCAGTCGCCGTACGCGCCGGACGGGCAGCAGGTCCCGTACGCGGACCCGTCGGCCGCCTACGGGGCGACGCAGCCGCCGGCGCCCGACGCCGGCCCCGTGGCCTCCGAAGGTTCCTCGGTCACGAGCCAGCGCCCCGCCCCGCTGATCACCCAGGCCGCCCTGCTGGTGTCGATCTTCCTGGGCGGACTGATCGCCTCGCTCGTGTCCGGGCGGTTCGAGCTGCGCTACGACATGGGCCCCGGTTTCCGGGAGCTGGTCACCGGCGATCCGGTCACCATGGTCGTCCTGCTGTTCCTGGGCGGCGTGCTGGTCGGCTTCGGCACCCGGCTGGCCGGCGGGTGCAGCTCAGGCCACGGACTGAGCGGCTGCGGCCGGCTGCGGCCGGTCAGCATCGTCGCGACCGCCGTGTTCTTCGGTACCGCCGTCGCGGTGTCGTTCCTCCTGTGGAAGGTGATCTGATGCGTACCCGGGGCGCGATCCTGCTCGCCAACATCATCACCGGCCTGGCCCTCGGCTTCACCGTCTCCAACATCGGCTTCGGCGACTACGCCGAGCTGAACCGCATGTTCACCTTCCAGGACCTGCGGATGTTCCTGTCCTTCGCGGGCGCCGTCGTGATCATCGTGCTCGCGTTCGCCCTGCTGCGGGTGCGCCGGACCCCCGGGCGGATCCACGCCGGTGTGATCCCCGGAGCGGTGCTGTTCGGCACGGGGTGGGCGATCTCGGGCGGCTGCCCGGCGATCCCGATCATCCAGGTCGCCGGCGGTTACCTGCCCGCCGCGGTGACCATCGCCGGCGTCGCCGTCGGCATCTGGCTGTGCCGCTGGGCCAACGCCCGCTTCTTCCACCTGGACCGCGGCTCCTGCGGGCTGTGACGAGGGGACGCCGTTCCCGTCGGCCGTAAGGCCTCAGGTCTCCCGCCCGATGCGCGCCGCGCCGGGCGGGAGACACATTTGCCCCACCTTTACCAAAAACGCCATCCAATTCCGCCTCCGGGACGTATCTACTCACGAGGCATGTTTCAGACATGTTCCACAGGAGGACTCAATGGCGATCTTCAACGCTCTCTTCCCGACCCTCGACCGTGACCTCGACGAACGCGGCGGGCGCGGTGGACGTGGCGGACGCGGCGGACGCGGTGGACGCGGTGGACGCGGACGCGGCGGGCGCGGCGGACGTGGCGGACGCGGACGCGGCGGACGTGGCGGACGCGGCGGGCGCTACTAGGGCGACCGGCTTTGGCCACGACAAGTGATACGGAGCGGACCGGTGTCTGAGCGAGCCGGTCCGCTTCGTCGGCTCGTCGTGCGGCTGCTGTCCGTCGACAGCGACGAGACGGACGCCGTGGTCGACGCGGCGCCGCCGCTGCCCGCGCGCGAGACCTTCCGACGGTTCTGGCCCTACACACGCGGGCTCCGCGGCTGGCTGGTACCGGTGATCCTGCTCAGTCTGCTCGAGCCCCTCGTCGCCGCGGCCGAACTGTGGCTGTTCAAGATCGTGGTGGACGAGGTACTCGTCCCGCGGGACCTCTCCGCCTTTCTCTGGATCGCGCCGACGTACGTCGGGCTCATCGTCCTGTCCGGCATCATCGGCTTCGCCGACGACATGATCTCCGCCTATGTCAGCGAACGCTTCATGGTGGCCCTGCGCGCCGACACCTTCCGGCACGTCCAGGGGCTGTCGCCGGGATTCTTCGAACGGCGGCGGCTGGGAGACGTGCTCGCGCGGCTCACCGAGGACGTCGACACCGTCGAGACGCTCCTGCTCTCCGGTCTGGCGGACGTGCTCTACTACGTGCTCCAGCTGGGCGTCTTCCTCGGCCTGCTCTTCTACCTGCGCTGGGACCTCACTCTCCTCGCGATGGTCATCGTGCCGCTGTTCTGGTGTTCCGCGCGTCACTTCGCCCGGCTGACCAAGGAGGCGTCGCGGGAACGCACGCGGCGCAGCGGCTCGCTCAGCGCGGTCGCCGAGGAGTCGCTGGGCAACGTGACCCTGGTCCAGGCGTACAACCGTCAGGTCTGGGAGCAGGACCGCTTCCAGCGCGAGAACCTGGGCCAGTTCCGCGCCACGATGGCCTCGACACGGATCCGGGCCGTCTACCAGCCGCTCGTGGAGCTCATCGAGGTGTGCGGGGGCCTCGCCGTCATGGGCCTGGGCACCTGGAAACTGGCCCAGGGCCAGCTCACGCTGGGCGGACTGCTGGTCTTCCTGGCCCTGATCGGCAAGCTGTACACCCCGGTCCGCGGCCTCTCCCACCTCGGCCCCGCCTTCTTCTCCGCGGCCGCCTCCGCCGAACGTATCGCCGAGCTGCTCGACCAGCGGCCCCAGGTGCACGAGGCGCCGGACGCCCGGCGGACCGGCCGGGCACGCGGCGAGGTCGAGTTCGACGGCGTGTCCTTCCGCTACCCCGACACCTCCCGCTGGGCACTGTCCGAGGTGTCGTTCCGTGTCGGCCGCGGCGAGACCCTCGCACTGGTGGGGGCGAGCGGCGCCGGGAAGTCCACAGCGGCCAAACTGCTCCTGCGGTTCTACGACCCCGACCAGGGCGCCGTCCGCCTCGACGGCACCGATCTGCGGGAGCTGGTCCTGTCCGACGTACGGGACAACGTCGCGGTGGTGTTGCAGGAGACGCTCGTCCTGCACGGCACGGTGCGGGAGAACATCGCCTACGGGCGGCCCGACGCGACCGACGCCGAGATCGTGGAGGCGGCCCGCGCCGCCGACGCCGACGAGTTCATCCGGCTGCTCCCGGAGGGCTACGACACCGTGGTCGGCCAGCGCGGCCGGATGCTGTCCGGCGGGCAGCGCCAGCGGCTCGCCATCGCCCGCGCGATGGTCAGGGACGCGCCCGTGCTGCTCCTCGACGAGCCCACCACCGGCCTGGACGCCCAGTCGGGCCACCGGATCATGGCACCGCTGCGCCGGCTCATGTCCGGCCGGACGACCATCGTCATCTCCCACAACCTGCTCACGGTCCGCGACGCCACCCGGATCGTGGTCCTCGACCACGGGCGGGTGGTCGAGTCCGGAACCCACGACGAGCTGTTCCTGCGCGGTGGTGCGTACACGCAGCTGCACCGGTTGCAGGCGGCCTCTCCCCCGCAGACCGGGCAGACCGGCATACCACCGAACGGCGCCGTGCTGTCATAACGGGACGTGTCATGACGGGACTGTCATGACACGGCGGTACCCGTGGAGACATGTGCCCTGGCCAGCGGTGTGCCGTCGGGTGCCGTCACCCGGACGCTGGCCAGGGTCGCGGGGTCGATGGCGGCCGGACCGCCCCAGGAGCCGCGGCCACCGTGCAACGTGAAGTCGCCCAGGCGGACGGTGCTGCCGTCCTTGCGCACCAGTACGCAGGTGACCTTGCCGTCGTAGGGGGAGTCTCCGGCCTGAGGTGGAAGCTCGACGGTCATGTAGACCCAGCCCGGGGACCCACGGTGGGCGTAGACCTCGCCGGACGGCTTGCCCGCGTCGGCGGAGACGAGCCCGCCCCACAGCATTCCCGCCCCGGCAGCGACCGCGGGGGCGGGACCGGTCATGGTGTCCTCGATCGCCGTACCGATGGCCCAGCCGCCGAAACCGATCGCGAGCACCAGCGCGCCCGAGGCGGCGGCGACCTGGGGCCTGATCCGGCCGAAGGGCCCCGGGCGCGTGACGCGTGACCCGCGGTCGTGCGGGCGCCCCTCGGGCGCCGACGCCTGCCGGCCCGGCCCCGCGGCCCGCTGCCGCAGTGCCTGCGCCACCCGGCTCTCGAACCCGACCGGCGGTTCACTGCACGGAAGCAGCCCGATCAGCCGGTCGCCGAGCAGGGTCAGCTGGCGGATGTACTCACGGCAGTCCGCGCACCGGTCCAGGTGCGCGACGGCACCGGCCCGCTCCCGGCCCGGCAGTACACCGAGAGCGAGTTCGGCGCCGATCTCGCGCAGGCGCTCACAGGTGAACTCACTCGACATGGTCCCCTCGCTGGAAGGAAGCGAGCGTGGTCCGCAGCTTTCCCATTCCCGTCCTGATCCGCGTCTTGGCGGTGCCCAGCGGAATCTGCTCCCAGTCGGCGACCTGCTGGGCGGTCATGCCGTAGATACCCGCCAGCACCAGGGCACGGCCCTGTTCGGGCGGCAGTTCGGCTACGGCGGCCCGCAGCCGGGAGGACGCCTCGTCGGCCAGCGCGTACCGCTCCGGGCTCTCACTGACGACGTCCAGGATCGCGTCGAGGTCCTCCGGCGCGACCGGCTCAGGGCGCCGGGACCGTACGGTGTCGATGGCGAGGTTGTGCGCGATGGTGGTCAGCCACGTGGTGACCGACCCACGCCGCGAGTCGTAGATCTGTGCATGACGCCACGCCCTCTCGAAGGTCTGCTGCGAGATGTCCTCGGCAAGCTGCGGATCTCCCGTGACCGCGATGGCCACACCGAAGACCCGGTGCTGGAACCTGCGGACGAAACTCACCGCCAGGTCCGGATCCCCGGTGGCCAACCCGGACAGCAGAGCCTCGTCCGGGAGGCGGCCCGCCGGGAAGCGGAACCGTGACACATCCGTATATACGGGCCATCCCCGTCCGCGGATTGCCCGTCCCAAACGGAATCCCATGCTCCGATTCTCTCGCGAGACGGCCGCCCCCGCCGGTCGGTCGGACCGTACGGACGGCAGACCTGCGATTTTCTTACCGGTTCCACGTCCGGTCGTACCCGTCGTGCGGTGTCACCGGACCGTCAAAGAGATCGCCGGCCCGGGGTGGATGGTGGAACCACCGGTCCCGCTGAGGCAGTCTCTTCCCTCGTGGGGAGCGTTCCGTATCAGGGTGGGGTGCCGGCCGGCTCGGGCGCGCACATGGTGGTGTGCGGGGACGACGGGCTCGCACAACGGTTGGCCGCGGAATTGCGCGGCGTGTACGGCGAACAGGTGACGCTGGTCGTGCCGCCCTCCGAGCGGAGGGTCCAGCCGCCGGGGGCGGGCCGGGTCCGTACGGCTTCGGCGCTGCTGGACCGGGTGGTGAGCGCGGCCGTCAACCGGACGTCGGGCAACGGCGGAAGCGGACCCGGTGCGGGCGGCGCACGCGGCGGTGATCCGCCGGCCGACGGGGACCGGCTGGTGGAGGCCGCCGAACTGACCGATGCCGTGCTCGCGGAGGCGGGTGTGGAGCGGGCGGCGGCACTGGCCCTGGTGTACGACGACGACGAGACCAACATCCGCGCCGCCCTGACCGCCCGCCGCCTCAACCCTCGGCTGCGGCTCGTGGTGCGCCTGTACAACCGGCGGCTGGGCCAGCACATCGAGGAGCTCCTCGACCAGGCCGCAGCGCTGGCGGTCGGCGGCGACGCCGCGGCGGGCGCCGACGCCTCCACGACCGTGCTGTCCGACGCGGACACCGCCGCGCCCGCGCTGGCCGCCAGTGCCGTCGTCGGCACCAGCAAGGTCGTCCAGACCGACGCGCTTCTGCTGCGCGCGGTGGAACGGCCGCCGCCCGCGCCGGGGCAGGTCGCCGACCCCGGACTGTGCACCCTGGCGCTGCTGTCCGCCACTGCCAGCGACCCGGCCGGCGCGGACGGTTCCGAGGACAGCGGCGACCAGCGGCCGCAGCTGCTGCCGGACGAGGCGGCGGTACGGGCGGCCACCGGACGCGGGACCGTGGTGCTGGAGCAGGTCTCCTACGCCGCCGAGCCGCTGTCCGCGCGGCGCGTGGTGGCGGCCGCCGTGCCGCCGCTGACGTCGCTGTTCTCACGGCGGCTGCGGTGGACGGTGGCGGGTCTGGCGGCGTGCGTGGTCGCGCTCGCGGTGGCGTTGTGGCTGGTGGCCGGGGTCCATCCGCTGGGCGCGGTGTACCTGACGCTGCTCGACCTGTTCGCCATCGACGACCCCGCGCTCGGCGAGCCGGCCGGACGGCAGCTCCTGCAACTGCTGACCGGGCTGGTGGGCGTGCTGCTGCTGCCCGTGGTGCTGGCCGCGGTGCTCGAGGCGCTGGGCACGTTCCGCTCGGCGTCCGCACTGCGCAGGCCGCCGCGGGGGCTCGGCGGGCACGTCGTCCTGCTGGGACTCGGCAAGATCGGCACCCGGGTGCTGACACGGCTGCGGGAGCTGCGCATTCCCGTGGTGTGCGTGGAGTCGGACCCGGAGGCGCGCGGGGTGGCCACGGCGCGGCGGCTGCGGGTGCCGGTGGTGCTCGGGGACGTCACGCAGGAGGGCGTCCTGGAGGCCGCGAAGATCCACCGCGCGCACGCGCTGCTCGCCGTGACCAGCGCGGACACCACGAACCTGGAGGCCGTGCTGTACGCGCGGTCCGTGCGCCCCGACCTGCGGGTGGTGCTGCGGCTGTACGACGACGACTTCGCCACCGCGGTGTACCGCACCCTGCGGGCCGCGCACCCGCACGCCCTGACGCGCAGCCGGAGCGTGACGCACCTGGCGGCGCCCGCGTTCGCCGGTGCGATGTTCGGCCGGCAGATCCTGGGGGCGATCCCGGTGGAGCGGCGGGTGCTGCTGTTCGCGTCCGTGGGCGTGGGCGGGCATCCGCAGCTGGAGGGCAGGACGGTCGCGGAGGCCTTCCGGCCGGGGTACTGGCGGGTGCTGGCGCTGGACGTGGGGATGATCGCGGGCGAACGGCGGGAACCGGCCGCTCCGGAGGCGGCGGCCGAGCACCCCGACCGGGTCTCGGGGCTGGTGTGGAACCTGCCCGGCACCTATGTCCTGCGGAAGGAGGACCGGGTGGTGCTCGCGGCGACCCGGCGCGGGCTGGCGGAGCTGCTGGGCCGCAGGTCGCGGGAGCGGACGGGGCGGACAGGAACGGGGACGCAGGGAACGTAGAGGTGCGGGGGCGTGCGGAGCCCGTGAGGGACCGTGCGGAGCGGACGGGCGGCTCAGGACGCGGTCCTGGGTCACCCGCGCCCCCGCGGCCCCCGCTTCGGCTACCTCGGCAGGTGCCGCTCCGCGAAGTCCAGTTCCAGACGGATCTGCTTGATGCGTTCGTCGACGACCAGGGAGCCGTGGCCGGCGTCGTAGCGGTACACCTCGTGGACGGCCTCGCGCGTCTCGAGGCGCCTGACGTAGTTCTCGATCTGGCGGATCGGGCAGCGCGGGTCGTTGACGCCCGCGGAGATGTAGACAGGCGCCTCGACCTGGTCGACGTAGGTCAGCGGCGAGGAGGCCTCGAAGCGCTCCGGCACCTCCTCCGGCGTGCCGCCGAGCAGGGTGCGGTCCATGGCCTTCAGCGCTTCCATCTCGTCGTGGTACGCCGTGACGTAGTCGGCGACCGGGACCACGGCGATGCCCAGCGCCCACAGGTCGGGCTGGGTGCCGAGACCGAGCAGGGTGAGGTAGCCGCCCCAGGAGCCGCCGGTGAGGATCAGGCGGGCCGGGTCGGCCAGCCCCGAGCCGACGGCCCACTCGCGGACCGCCGCGATGTCCTCCAGCTCGATCAGGCCCACCCGGTGCTTCAGCGCGTCCGTCCACGCCCGGCCGTAGCCCGTCGAGCCGCGGTAGTTGACCCGGACCACCGCGTAGCCGTGGTCGACCCAGGCGGCCGGGCCCGCGGCGAAGGAGTCGCTGTCGTGCCAGGTGGGGCCGCCGTGGATGTCGAAGACCGTGGGGAGCGGCCCGGTCGCGCCCGCGGGCCTCTGCACCAGGGCGTGGATGCGGCCGCCGGGGCCCTCCACCCACACGTCCTCCACCGGCACCGAACCCGGGGACTTCATGCCGGGCGGGTCGAGGACCACCCCGCCGTGCGTCGAGCGGACCGCCGAGGGCTCGGCCGCCGAGGACCACAGGTACTCCACGCTGCCGTCCGGGCGGGCACTCGCACCGGAGACCGTGCCGGGCGGGGTGGGGATCCTCGTCAGCTCGCAGGCGGCCAGGTCGTAGCGGAACAGCTCGCTGCGGGCCTCGAAGCCGTGCACCACGAGCAGGCCGCGGCCGTCCGGACACCACTCGGCGCTCACGTCGCCGGGCAGGTCGAGCGCCAGGTCGTGCTCCTCGCCCGTCGCCACGTCCCACACCAGCGGCTCCCACCGGCCGCGTCTTTGGTGGCCGACGAGCAGCCGCGTGTCCCCGTCGACCGGGGCGAAGCCCAGCACCTCGAGGCCCAGTTCGACCGTCCCGCCCTTGGTGTCGTCCAGCTCGGCGACCGTCGTGCCGTCCGGGCGCAGCACGCGCAGCGCCGAGTGCATCGCGTCGCCGTGCTCGGTGTGCTCCAGGGCGATCAGCGAGCCGTCGTGCGAGAGGTCGCCCACGCCCGCCGACTCGCGGTGGCGGTAGATCTCCGTCACCTGGCCGGCGCGGGCCACGTGCAGGGTCGTGCCGTCCTCGTCCGTGGAGCGCCCCACGACCGCCGTGCGGCCGTCCCGGCCGAGTGCGAGTCCCGCCGGGTACGACGCCCCGAGGCCGGGCACGGCCTCCTCGTCCGGGCCGCCCTCGAAGGGCTGCCTCCGCCAGACGCCGAACTCGTCGCCGTCCTTGTCGTCGAACCACCAGATCCAGCGCCCGTCCGGCGAGAGCACACCGTCCGTCGTGCCGTTCGGCCGGTCGGTTACCTGCCGCTGCCCGTCCGTCGTCCGGTCCCAGGCGTACAGCTCGTACGTCCCGGTCGCGTTCGACACGAACAGGGAGCGCTCCGGTGAGTCCTCCGCCCAGTCGGGCAGGGACACCCGGGGCGCGCGGAAGCGCTTCTCCCAGTCCGGCATCTCCTCGATGAGTGCCCGCCGGTCGAGCTGCTGCGGCGAGTCGGACCCGTTGCTCTCAGTCATGACCCCATACTGCACGGTCCCGCCGACATGGCGCTGTCCGGTCTCCCCAGCCTGTGGACAACTCCACCCGGACCCTTCGCATCCTCTTGCCTTTTCCACACCCTTCCCGACCCTCCCACTCCCTTCCCGCTCCCTTTCCGCCCACCGGGCGTCCCGCGCCCCGCCCGCCGAAAGCCCCGCCGGGCCGACCCCGCGCCGGGCGCACGGCGGGCGGCACCGTACCGTTGAGGGCGTGTACCGGTTTCTGCTGACACCTCGCTGGTGGGGCATCAACGTCTTCGTACTGCTCGCCATCCCCTTCTGCGTGTTCATGGGGTCCTGGCAGCTGGGCCGGTTCGAGGCGCGGGTGCAGGACCACCGGACCGCGACCGAGCAGGCCGCCTCCCACCGCGAGGAGGCACCGCGCCCGCTTGACGGGCTGCTGCCCGTGGACAAGCGCACGTCCGGCATGCAGACCACCGCGACCGGCCGGTACGGCGAGCAGCTGCTGGTCCCGGACCGCGAGCTGGACGGCAAGACCGGGTACTACGTGCTGACCCTGCTGCGCACCGCCTCCGGCAAGGCGCTGCCGGTCGTACGCGGCTGGCTGCCCGGAACCCCCGACCCGGCCAGGGCCCCCGCGCCGCCCGCGGGCGAGGTCACGGTCACCGGAGCGCTCCAGGCCTCGGAGACGCCGGGTGACAACGGGGTCAGCGCCCAGGGCGGACTGCCGTCCGGGCAGACCGCGGCGATCAGCGCGGCCTCACTGGTGAACCTCGTGCCGTACGGCGTGTACGACGCCTGGATCACCCTCGACCACGCCGACTCCGGGATGAAGGCGGTGCCGGCGAAGGCCCCGGAGAACACCGGTCTTGACCTGAAGGCGTTCCAGAACCTCGGCTACACCGGCGAGTGGTTCGTCTTCGCCGGTTTCGTGGTCTTCATGTGGTTCCGGTTGCTGCGCCGCGAGGTGGAGGCCGTACGGGACGCGGAGCTGGGGCTTTCGCCCGAGGAGGCCCCGGTGCCGGCGTCCGCGTCGAGCAGCGCGTCCGGCGCCTGACCAGCCGCTACGACTCCGGGAGCACCCCGGTCCTGTAGACCGTCCCCGCACACGCGTTCGGCACCGTCACGGACGCCGAGGGCGAGCCGGCCTCCGGGGTGTGGGAGACCACGACGCTGCCGTCTGCCGTGCCGTCCGTCTGGAGCATCTGGGTGGTGACGCCGGAGTCGGTGCCGGGGCTCGTCGCACCCGTGGTGGTCACACCCTGGGTGGGGGACGGATCGGACGAGGGTGCGCCGGTCTCGTTGCCGCCGGTGCTGCCGCCGCCGGTGGTCGGACAAGCCTGGGCGGGCACCCAGGCGAACTTCACCTCGTACGCCGAGCCGGACGGCAGGAGCAGCCCGGGCGCCTCGGTGGAGGGGTCGGGCAGCCCGGCCGCCGCGTCGCCGGAGGTGTGCGCGACCACGGTGATCCGGCCCGCGTCGGCCTCGCCCTGCGCCAGGGTGCTCACCGAGCCGGCGCCGCCGACCCGGCAGCTGCCGGTGGAGACGTTGGCGACGTGGAAGGTGCCGTAGACGACACCGGCCGAGTCGGGTGTGTCGACCGTGGCGGCGGCGGAGCCGAGCTGGGCGGCCGTGCACACCGGGGCGTCGCTGCCGGAGGGGGACGAGGAGCTGTCCGGGTCGCCGGTGGGTCCGCTGTCGGCGGCGCTGCCCGGACTGCTCTCGGGGTCGTCCTTCCGGTTCTCCGCACCCCCGCCGGTGGCCTTGCCCGAGGAGCCGCCGAAGCCGCTCTCGCCGCCCTCCGGGTCCTTGCCCTGGCTCGCCCCGCCCTGGGCCTGGGAGGCCTGGCCGGCGATGGCCGGGTTGGCGTCGGAGTCGCCGGTGTGGGACACGTGCACGAGGGCGGGAACTGCGGTGCCGATGAACAGGGCTGCGGCGGCCATGCCGACGGCGGCCTGCCGCTTGCGGGCCCGCCGCGCCGGGACGGCGCGGCGCAGGTGCTCCAGCGTGCCGTCCCGCGGCTCGACGTCCTGGACCGCCTGGTGCAGCATCCTACGCAGTGCCAGCTCGTCCGAGTCGAGCCCTTCCAGGCCGAGTTCGTCGGGGCTGTGGTTCACGGTTCCGTTCCCAGCGTGCGATGACATGTGCTCTTGGTGGTCCGGCTCGCGCGACGCGTCGGGTTCGTCCGGCTCGTCCGCGGCGCGGTCCTCTTCGTGCTTCCTCATGCGGACGCCCCCATCGCCACCCGCAGCGCCGCGATGCCGCGCGAGCCGTACGCCTTGACCGAGCCCAGCGAGATCCCGAGGGTCTCGGCGACCTGCGCCTCGGTCATGTCCGCGAAGTAGCGCAGCACCAGGACCTCGCGCTGGCGGCGCTGGAGGCCCTTCATCGCCTTGATCAGGGAGTCGCGCTCCAGCTGGTCGTAGGCGCCCTCCTCGGCGCTGGCCATGTCCGGCATCGGCTTGGACAGCAGCTTCAGGCCGATGATGCGGCGGCGCAGGGCCGAACGGGAGAGGTTGACGACCGTCTGCCGGAGATAGGCGAGGGTCTTCTCCGGGTCCCGGACGCGTTTGCGCGCGGAGTGGACCCGGATGAACGCCTCCTGGACCACGTCCTCGCAGGAGGCGGTGTCGTCGAGGAGCAGCGCGGCCAGGCCCAGCAGGGACCGGTAGTGCGTGCGGTAGGTGTCCGTGAGGTGGTCGACGGTGGTGCCGGCCGCCACGGTCTCCTCGGCGGCCTCACGCTGACTGGGTATGCGGGCGGGCCGCGCGGCGGGCATGGGCGCGATCACCGGCATGCCACCGGGCAGGCGCGGAGAGCGCGCCGCGCGGGGCGGCCGCAGGGCCGTGCCACGGGCCGCCGCCGGGGATTGCCCCCGCTCGAAGAACTTGGGGGCCAACTCGAGAACCTCTGCCACGCCAGTTGGACACGTCTCCCCCCACCGAGGTTGTACGTGCCGGGCAGGACATTTGCGCCATGTGACACGTCCGGCAACGTTCTCGCGGCAGGCGGCACAACCGAATGCGCCTTGTATGCCCTCATACGTCCCGCTCATCCCCTATGCCTGAATCGCCGGGACGTCCCCACGTCCCGCAGCGTCCCCACGCCCCCCGAAGGGCGACCGCAAAGACGCTCCCCGCCCTTCGCGCGGTTGCACAGGACGGGGAGGCACATCATCAGCCGCCGAACGGCATGGATCAAGTGGCCAAGCCCGTCGGCCGGACCATGATTCTCCCACGGATCCGGCCAACGGACAGGCCCCTGGCCACGGGATTTCCGGCGGCGGCCCCCTCACACGACAGAAGTCACGGCGCCTCGGCCGCCACCAGCTCCGCGATCTGCGCCATGTTGAGCGCCGCGCCCTTGCGCAGGTTGTCACCGCACACGAAGAGCTCCAGCGCCGTCGGATCGTCCAGCGCCCGGCGCACCCGCCCGACCCACGTCGGATCGGTGCCCACCACATCGGCGGGCGTGGGGAACTCGCCCGCGGCCGGGTCGTCGTACAGCACCACGCCGGGCGCGGTGGCCAGGATCTCCCGCGCCCTGCCGACCGTGACCTCGTCCTCGAAGCGGGCGTGCACGGTCAGGGAGTGCGTGGTGACCACCGGGACGCGCACGCAGGTCACGGCGACCGGCAGCCGCGGCAGCTCGAGCACCTTGCGGGACTCCTCCCGCAGCTTCATCTCCTCCGACGACCAGCCCTCGTCGCACAGCGCCCCGGCCCACGGCACGACGTTCAGCGCCACCGGCTCCGGGAACGGACCGGTGTCGTCCCCGACGGCCCGCCGCACGTCACCGGGGCTGGTCCCCAGGTCTGTGCCCGCCACCAGGGACAACTGCCGGCGCAGGGTCTCCACGCCCTCGTTCCCGGCTCCGCTCACCGCCTGGTACGAGGAGAGGACCAGCTCGCGCAGGCCGAACTCGGCGTGCAGCGCGCCCAGCGCCACGATCATGGACAGGGTGGTGCAGTGGGGGTTGGAGACGATCCCGCGCGGGCGCCGCCGCACCGCGTGCGGATTGACCTCGGGCACCACGAGCGGCACGTCCGGGTCCGTACGGAAGGCGCCCGAGTTGTCGACCACCACCGCGCCCCGGGCGGCGGCGAGCGGCGCCCAGTGCGCGGTGGCCTCGTCGGGCAGGTCGAACAGGGCGATGTCCACCCCGTCGAAGGCGTCCTCGGCGAGCGCGGCCACCTCGACCTCCTCGCCGCGCACCGTCAGCCTGCGGCCGACCGCGCGCTCGGGCTCCCCGCCGCTCGCACCGGGGCGGGGACCCGGAGGTGAGCCCGCGGGAGCGGCGAGCAGGCGGATGTCACCCCAGATGTCCGCGCGCTGGGACAGGATCCGGAGCAGCACCGTGCCGACGGCTCCGGTCGCTCCCACGACCGCGAGCGTCGGTCGGTCGCTCATCGCCCGGTGCCTCCGTAGACGACGGCCTCGTCGCTGTCGGAGTCGAGCCCGAAGGCGCTGTGCACGGCGCGCACGGCCCCCGGCACGTCGTCCTGGCGGGTGACGACCGAGATACGGATCTCGGAGGTCGAGATCAGCTCGATGTTCACGCCCGCGTCGGACAGCGCGGTGAAGAAGTCGGCGGTGACCCCGGGGTTGGTCTTCATACCCGCGCCGACCAGGGAGATCTTGCCGATCTGGTCGTCGTAGCGCAGGGAGTCGAAGCCGATGCCGGACCGGTTCTTCTCCAGCGCGTCGATGGCCTTGCGGCCCTCGGCCTTCGGCAGCGTGAAGGAGATGTCCGTCAGGCCGGTGGCGGCGGCGGACACGTTCTGCACGACCATGTCGATGTTGATCTCGGCGTCGGCGATCGTCCGGAAGATGGAGGCCGCCTCGCCGGGCTTGTCGGGCACGCCCACGACCGTGATCTTGGCCTCGGAGGTGTCGTGTGCGACACCGGAGATGATGGCCTGCTCCACCTTCTTGTCCCCTTGCTGAATCGGCTCGCTGCTGACCCACGTGCCCTGCAGCCCGCTGAAGGAGGAGCGGACGTGGATCGGGATGTTGTACCGGCGCGCATACTCCACACAGCGGTGGAGCAGCACCTTGGAGCCGGACGCCGCCAGCTCCAGCATGTCCTCGAAGGAGATCCAGTCGATCTTCCGGGCCTTCGCCACCACCCGCGGGTCGGCGGTGAACACTCCGTCGACGTCGGTGTAGATCTCGCACACCTCGGCGTCGAGGGCGGCCGCGAGCGCGACGGCGGTGGTGTCGGACCCGCCACGCCCCAGCGTGGTGATGTCCTTGCCCGCCTGGCTGACGCCCTGGAAGCCGGCGACGATGGCGATGTTGCCCTCGTCCAGCGCGGTCCGGATACGGCCTGGCGTGACGTCGATGATCCGGGCTTTGTTGTGCACCGAGTCGGTGATGACGCCTGCCTGGCTGCCGGTGAACGACTGTGCCTTGTGGCCCAGGTTTTTGATCGCCATGGCCAGCAGGGCCATGGAGATCCGCTCTCCGGCGGTCAGCAGCATGTCGAGCTCGCGCCCGGCAGGCATCGGGGAAACCTGCTCGGCGAGATCGATCAGCTCGTCCGTCGTGTCGCCCATCGCGGAAACCACGACAACCACGTCGTTGCCGTTCTTCTTGGCTTCCACGATTCGCTTGGCGACGCGCTTGATGCCCTCGGCATCGGCTACGGAGGAGCCTCCGTACTTCTGCACGACAAGGCCCACGTGCGCTCCTCGCTCAGTCCGTGTCCATCGCACTCACGCAATATGCGGTGCGGTCGGCTCAGTCTATCGAGCGTCCGAATTTCCCTTTCGCGATATCGCATGGTGAGATACCCGGCGCCCGTTGGTCAGAACGGCTCATGCCCAAGCAGTGGAACACCACTCGGAAAAGTGCGCCGGGTCACACCCGGCGGTCAACGCACCCGGCGCAGTCCCAGCGGGTCCGCGATCTCCTGTGCCATGACCTTGCCGGCCTCGAACTCCAGGGTCTCGTCGCCCATGCCCTGGTCGGTGTCCAGGCCGTCCAGCTCCTCCAGGGGCTGGTTGAGGCGGACGTGGGCGACCAGGGACTGGAGGGCGCGCAGGGTGGCGGAGGCCGTGGAGCCCCAGTTGGAGAAGTAGGAGAACTGCCACCACCACAGGGCCTCGGTGGTGCGGCCCGCACGGTAGTGGGCCATGCCGTGGCGCAGATCGGCCATGACGTCCGCCAGGTCGTCCGAGATGCGGGCGGGCACGGGTGCCCGGCGCGGCTCGTAGGGGTCGAAGACCTCGGAGTAGACGTCGATCGGCTCCAGCAGGCGCGCGAGGTTCTCGCGGAGCTGGTCCACGTCCTGCTCCGGACCGGGGTCGGGTTCGTAGCGCTCGTCGGGGACGATGTCCTCGTGCGCGCCGAGCCTGCCGCCGGCCAGCATCAGCTGGGAGACCTCCAGCAGCAGGAAGGGCACCGCCGAGTCCGGCTCGTCACCCTTGGCGATCTCGGTGACCGCGACCAGGAAGCTCTCCACCTGGTCGGCGATCTGGACCGCGAAGTCGTCCGGGTTCTGGCTGGTGGCGTGCAGCGTGGCGTCAGACATCTAGGAGTCGTCTCCCCTCGAAGGCGCGGCCGAGGGTGACCTCGTCCGCGTATTCCAGGTCTCCGCCCACCGGAAGGCCGCTGGCCAGGCGGGTGACCTTCAGACCCATGGGCTTGATCATGCGGGCGAGGTACGTCGCCGTCGCCTCGCCTTCGAGATTCGGGTCCGTGGCCAGGATCAGCTCGGTGACCGTGCCGTCCGCAAGACGGGCCAGGAGTTCCCGGATCCGCAGGTCGTCCGGGCCGACGCCCTCGATGGGGCTGATCGCCCCGCCGAGGACGTGGTAACGGCCGCGGAACTCGCGGGTGCGCTCGATGGCGACGACGTCCTTCGGCTC
The DNA here is from genome assembly GCF_052663305.1 of Streptomyces cyslabdanicus. Classification (NCBI taxonomy): domain Bacteria; kingdom Bacillati; phylum Actinomycetota; class Actinomycetes; order Kitasatosporales; family Streptomycetaceae; genus Streptomyces; species Streptomyces cyslabdanicus. Next base: position 148,493 of record NZ_JBQRUW010000024.1, on the reverse strand, counting down.
CTCGACCACGCAGATGGCCGAGGGGTCGCGGCGGCTGTCGCGGCAGATCCCGCACAGCTCCTCCTGCGCGACGTTGCCGCAGGTCGCGCAGAAGCGGACCTTCGCCTTCACCTCGAGCAGGGCCTGGGCGAGCCGCCGTACGTCCGCCGGTTCCGCCTGAAGGATGTGGAAGGCGATCCGCTGCGCGCTCTTGGGACCGACGCCGGGCAGCCGCCCGAGCTCGTCGATGAGGTCCTGGACCACGCCTTCGTACAACGGACTGCCGTCCTTCCTGGGTCGCTTCGGTACGTACGGTAGTTGCCCGGTGCCCGCCTCAGAAAGGCAGCCCCGGGATTCCGCTGCCGCCGCCGAGGCCCTGGGCCAGCGGGCCGAGCTTTTGCTGCTGGAGGGCCTGGGCGTTGTCGTTGGCCGCCTGGACGGCGGCGACGATCAGGTCGGCGAGGGTCTCGGTGTCCTCCGGGTCCACCGCCTTGGGGTCGATCTTCAGCGCGCGCAGCTCGCCGGCGCCGGTGACGGTGGCCTTCACCAGACCGCCGCCCGCCTGCCCGTCGACCTCGGTCCGCGCCAGCTCCTCCTGGGCCCGCTGAAGGTCCTGCTGCATCTTCTGGGCCTGCTGGAGCAGCTGCTGCATGTTGGGCTGGCCACCACCGGGAATCACGATCAGCTCCTGCTTTCATACGGCTGTCCGGGCGGGGACCGATGCACCGGTTTCCCGCTGGCACGAGCCTACGTGGTCCGGGCAGGCAGCGCCCCGCCACTCTTTCGAGTGAGTCTTGGATGAGCCCTATACCTGATCAAGGCCCTCTTACGGGCGGAAAAGCCGTGCTTCCCAGCGCCTCGCCACCCATTGGGGGGTAGGAAGGGGGCCGGCGTTGTCAGCCAGCGTCACGGATCGTGATCAGTAGGGAGTGCCGGGTGGGTCAGCCGGAGATGCAGCCCGAGCGTCCGCCGCAGGACGGGCGGAGTGACGGGGCGGCCGGGCTGCGGCCGGGCGATCTGACCGGGCGGCCGTTCCCGCTCGGCGACTGGGGTGAGCCGGCGCAGCGGCTGGACGAGCTGTACCGCTGGGTGGAGCGGGGGGCGCTGCAGACCGTGGCCTGGTATCTCGGGGAGCGCGTGTGGAAGCGGCGCGGGGCGCGTGCGCTGCGGATCGGGGCCGCGGCGGGGGCGGTGACCGGGGCGGCGCTGCCCCTGCTCGATCTGACCGGGGCGGCCGACGGGGTGGCGCCGTGGGGGTATGTGGCGCTGCTGCTGGGCGTGGCGTGCGTCGGGATCGACCGGTACTTCGGGGTGACGGCCGGGTGGATGCGGGACGTGGCGACCGCGCAGGCCGTGCAGCGCCGGTTGCAGGCGTTGCAGTTCGACTGGGCGTCGGAGAGCGTGCGGGAGGTCCTGGGCCCGGCGGAGGGAACGGCCGGTGAGGCCGCCGAGCGGTGCCTGGGGGTGCTGCGGCGGTTCTCGGAGGACGTGACCGAGCTGGTGCGCTCGGAGACGGCCGACTGGATGGTGGAGTTCCGCATCGGCTCGGCGCCGGTGGGCCTTCAGGCGGTGGGGCCGGGGGCCGCCGGGCGGTCCGAGATGGGCGCCGGGCACGGGCGCCTGCCGCTGCCACCGGGCGCCGCACGGCCGAACATGCCCCGGCAGCGGCCACCGGAGCCGCGCTGACGCCGGTGCCCGGTGGCGCCGACGCCGGTCACTGCCTGGTGTACGTCAGCTTCTCCCCGCTGCCGGTGTTCAGGCGCTGGAGCCTGCCGTCCGGCAGCAGGGTGACCTCCGTGGCCGCGCCCGGGTTGCACCCCTCGCTCTGCCGCCCGCTCGTGACGACGGAGGGGCCGATCTCCAGTGGGCCGCCGTCGCTCGGCCGCCGGACGAGCCGGGCCTCGAACACGCAGTGGTAGGTGCTCCCGCTGTCGGTGGGGCCGTCGGCGACGAGAGTGAGCACGGTGTCGCCCACGTTGCCCTGGGTGAGGATGAGCCGGCGGCTGTTCGCGCCGTAGGCGTTGTCGATCGTCGCCTTCCAGCTGCCGAGGTAGCCGGCCGGGACCACGCCGTCGGCCGGGGACGGGGACTTCGGCTGCGAGGCCGCCGGGGACGGGTCGGAGCCGTCGGGGCCGGTGGCGTCGTGCGTGGTGGGCACGCTGACGGCCGGCGTGACGCCGGACCCGCCGCCCTTGTCGTCGCTGCCGCCGCCCCGCATCAGGACGTACACGGAACCGCCCGCGCCGAGCGCCACCACCAGGGCCACCGCGATCAGCGCCGCGGTGGACCGGCCGCGGCGGCGCGGCTCCCGCTCCGGGAGCGGGCTCGGGCCGTGCGGCGGGGTCGAGCCGATCGGGGGCGGACCGTACGGCGGGGTCGGGCCCGGGCCGCCGTACGGGTGATGCCCGGGCGGCGCGCCCCAGGCGCCGGGCTGCTGCGGGTAGCCGTAGGCGGCGGGCTGCGGGTGCTGCTGGGGGTAGCCGTACGGCCCGGGAGCGGGCGCCGGGCCCGGCGCCGGCACCTGCCCCGCGATCATGGTGGGCAGGTGATCCACCGGGGTGTGCCCCCCACCAACGGGCTGTTCGGGCGGCGGCACGGAGCCGTCGGAGACCGGCGCGTGCTCGGGCGAGCCGTACGACTGCGCCCCGGCGGCCCCGGTCCCGGCGGCAGGCACCCCCGACGCGGCTCTGGGCATTCCCGGTTTCCCGGATCCCCCGACCGCCTCCTGGCTCCCGGCCGCGTCGACAGCCGCCCCGGAAAAACCCCCAGCCCCGCCTGGATCCCCGGCGGCACCCGGCGCGCCCGGGGCACCAGGCACACCCGGCGCGACCCCAGGGGCTCCGGGCAGGCCCTGGGGGCCGAAGGAGCCCTGGGGACCGGGCAGGCCGGTCGGTGGGTCCGCGCCGAGGGCCCTGGGGGCGGTGCCCGCCGCGTCTCGTGGGGGCTCCGGGCTCTCCACCTCCAGGAGCTGGACCGCGTGGCGGCCGAGCTGGGCGACCAGGGCGCCGGGCAGCCACGGATCGCGCAGGCGGCCGTCGGCGACCGTCTCCTCGGCGCCGGTGCGCCGGATGATCTCGTCCACGGTGGGACGGGCCGCCGGGTCCTTCCTCAGGCAGGCGCGGACGAGGTCGGCGACGCCCTCGGGCAGCGCCCCGAGGGCGGGTTCCTTCTCGGCGATGCGGTACATCAGCGCGTGCACTCCGCTGTCGGCGCCGCCGAACGGAAGCGCCCCGGTCGCCGCGTACGCGAGGACCGACCCCAGGCAGAAGACGTCGCACGCGGTCGTGACCCGGTCGCCGCGCACCTGCTCGGGCGCCATGAACCCGGGCGAGCCCACCAGCGCGCCGGTCCGGGTGAGCCCGCCGTCCGTGACGGTCTCCAGGGCCCGGGCGATGCCGAAGTCGATGACGCGCGGCCCGTCGATCGTGACCAGCACGTTGGAGGGCTTGAGGTCGCGGTGGATCAGGCCGGCGGCGTGGATGTCCTTCAGCGCGCCCGCCAGCCCGGCCGCGAGGATCCGCACCGACCGCTCGGGCAGCGGGCCGTGGTCGTGCCCGACGGCCCGTTGCAGGCTCGGCCCGGCCACGTACCCGGTGGCCAGCCACGGCACGGCGGCCTCGGTGTCCGCGTCCAGCACGGGCGCGGTCCAGTACCCGCCGACCTGCCGCGCGGCCCGCACCTCCTGCCGGAACCGCGCCCGGAACTCCTCCTGCTGCGCCAGCTCCCGCCGCACCAGCTTCACGGCGACGGTGCGCCCCCGGTCCGACCGGGCCAGGAACACCTGCCCCATGCCGCCGGCCCCGAGCCGCGCCAGCAGTCGGTACGCCCCGATCTCCTGTGGATCGTCAGCCCCCAGCCTCTCCATGGCAGAGCCGCCTCCCCCGTATCCCCCGATACGCCCCTGTGCGTCAGACCGAGAATAGTGCGGCGGCCCCGCCCCCCGGGCGGCCCCGGTGTCTACGGTTCCGTAACAGGTCCGCCCCGCCCCGTACGGGCCGTCCCCCCCGGCGACCCGCCGCTTCCGACGGCCTGCCGCTCCCGACAACCTGTCGCTAAAACCCCCGGTCCACAGACAGGGCGCCGATGTCGCGCCCCTGCCCGCGCCGTTTACGCTCGGCCGCATGACCCCTCAGCCGAATCCCGAAGCCGGCGCAGTCGTCAAGGCCGCGGACCGGGCGCACGTGTTCCACTCCTGGTCCGCCCAGGACCTCATCGACCCGCCGGCCGTGGCCGGTGCCGAAGGGTCCTACTTCTGGGACTACGACGGCAAACGCTTCCTGGACTTCACCAGCGGGCTCGTCTTCACCAACATCGGCTATCAGCACCCCAAGGTCGTCGCCGCGATACAGGAGCAGGCCGCCACCCTGGCCACGTTCGCGCCGGCGTTCGCCGTCGAGGCCCGGTCCGAGGCGGCGCGGCTGATCGCCGAGCGGACCCCCGGCGACCTGGACAAGATCTTCTTCACCAACGGCGGCGCCGACGCCGTCGAGCACGCGGTGCGCATGGCGCGGCTGCACACCGGGCGGCCCAAGGTGCTCTCGGCGTACCGCTCGTACCACGGCGGCACGCAGCAGGCCGTCAACATCACCGGCGACCCGCGGCGCTGGCCGTCGGACACCGGCTCGGCGGGGGTCGTGCGCTTCTGGGCGCCCTTCCTCTACCGCTCCCGCTTCTACGCCGAGACCGAGGAGCAGGAGTGCGCGCGGGCGCTGGAGCACCTGGAGGCGACGATCGCCTTCGAGGGTCCCGCGACCATCGCCGCGATCATCCTGGAGACCATCCCCGGAACCGCCGGGATCATGGTGCCTCCGCCCGGCTATCTGGCCGGAGTGCGCGAGCTGTGCGACAAGTACGGGATCGTCTTCATTCTGGACGAGGTCATGGCCGGCTTCGGGCGGACCGGTGAGTGGTTCGCGGCGGACCTCTTCGACGTCGTGCCGGACCTGATGACCTTCGCCAAGGGCGTGAACTCCGGATACGTGCCGCTGGGCGGCGTCGCCATCTCCGGGAGGATCGCGGAGACCTTCGGCAAGCGGGCCTACCCCGGCGGTCTGACGTACTCCGGGCACCCGCTGGCGTGCGCGGCGGCCGTCGCGACGATCAACGTGATGGCCGAGGAGGGCGTCGTCGAGAACGCCAAGCGGCTCGGCGCCGAGGTCGTGGAGCCGGGGCTGCGCGAGCTGGCCGAGCGGCACCCGAGCGTCGGCGACGTGCGCGGCGTCGGCATGTTCTGGGCCCTGGAGCTGGTGAGGAACCGCGAGACCCGTGAGCCGCTGGTGCCCTACAACGCGGCCGGTGAGGCGAACGCCCCCATGGCCGCCTTCGGCGCCGCCGCGAAGGCGAACGGTCTGTGGCCCTTCATCAACATGAACCGCACGCACGTCGTCCCGCCGTGCAACGCGACCGAGGCCGAGCTGAAGGAAGGCCTGGCGGCGCTCGACGCCGCGCTGACGGTGGCCGACGAGCACACCGCGTAGCGGCGCGGGCCCCGGCGAGCCGGATTCGGAGGCATCCCGAACGCGTAAGGTGGCGTGCTCGTAGACATGGACGTACGAGTACGCCACCCGCACGCGCAAGGAGACGCCCCGACCATGCCCGGCATCAGCGGCACCGGCGCCGTGACGCGCAGCACCCTGCGGCAGCAGATCGCGGACGCGCTCCGGGACGAGGTGCTGGCCGGGCGGCTCCAGCCGGGGCAGGAGTTCACGGTCAAGGAGATCGCCGAGCAGTACGGGGTGTCCGCGACCCCGGTGCGCGAGGCGCTCGTCGACCTGTCCGCGCAGGGCCTGCTGGAGGCCGACCAGCACCGCGGCTTCCACGTGCGCGAATACTCGCTGCACGACCTCCACGACATGATCAGGGCCCGTGCCCTGGTCACCGACGGCATGTTCCAGGCCGCCCAGTCGGCGCCGCGGGGCTTCCCCCGGCCCGACGACCCGCGCGTCAGGACCACGCTCACCGGGGTGCGCCGGCGCGGCGAGGAGGCGCAGCGCGCGGCCACCGCCGGTGACCTGACCGTCCTGATCGGCTACGACCTGCGCTTCTGGCGGGAGCTCGGCGCCCTGTTCGGCAACCCCTACCTCTCCGACTTCCTGAACCGGCTGCGCGTGCAGTTCTGGGTGTGCGCGGTGCAGCACCTGCGCCGCCGCGGCGATCTGCGCGGCCTGCTGTGGTCCGCCCACACCGAACTCGTCGACGCCCTGGCAAGAGGCGACACCCCGGCGGCCCGCGCGATCATCGCCGCGTACAACGCGCACGACCTCGCCCTCGTCGAGCGGCTGGCCACCGCATGAGCGGGACCGCCACCGAGGCCGTCGACCTGTCCGTCGTCATTCCGGCCTACAACGAGGAACGGCGGCTCGGCCCCACCCTCGACGCGGTCACGGCGTACCTGACCGACCACGAGGACCGTTTCGGGGCGTGGGAGGTCGTCGTCGCCGACGACGGGTCCACCGACGGCACCGGCGGCCTCGTCACGGACCGCCGTGACCCGCGCGTCCGGCTCGTCGCCGGCGACCGCAACCGCGGCAAGGGCCACGCCCTGCGCCTGGGGGTGGCCGCCACCCGCGGCCACCGGGTGCTGGTCACCGACGCCGACCTCGCCGCCCCCATCGAGGAGCTGGAACAGCTCGACAAGGCGCTCGGCGAGGGCGGCACGGCCGCGATCGGCTCCCGCTCGGTGCCGGGCGCGACGATAGCCAGGCGCCAGCACCGGGTGCGCGAACTGCTGGGCCGCGCCGGGAACTTCCTGATACGGGGCATCGCGGTGCCTGGCATCCGCGACACCCAGTGCGGCTTCAAACTCTTCGAGGGCGAGAGGGCCCGCGAGGCCTTCGCCGCCTCCAGGCTGAGCGGCTGGGGCATCGACGTGGAGGTCCTCCAGCACTTCCGCCGCCAGGACTGGCCGGTGGCCGAGGTGCCGGTCCGCTGGTCGCACCAGAGCGGTTCGAAGGTCGGCCCGCTGGACTACCTCACGGTCCTCGCCGAACTGGGCCGCCTCAAGGCCCGTTCCGTCCGCCCGGCCGACCTGTTCGCCATCGCGCTCTTCCTGCTGATGGCGGTCACCCTCTACTCGGGCCGCCTCTTCGACCCCGGCCACCGCTACCTCCCCGACTCCCTCCAGGACCAGAACCAGTGGGAGTGGTTCTTCGCGGTCACCGCCGACAACGTCGCCCACCTGCGCAACCCCCTGTTCACCGATCTGCAGGGCTTCCCCGACGGCGTGAACCTCATGGCCAACACGGTCATGCTGGGCATGTCCGTCCCCTTCGCCCCCCTCACGCTGGCCTTCGGCCCGGCGGTCTCGCTCAGCGTCTGCATGGCGCTGGGGATCGCGGCCACCGCGGCCGCCTGGTACTGGCTGATCGTCAGGCGGGTGGTACGGCACCGGGGCGCGGCCTTCACCGGCGCCTGCCTGGCCGCCTTCGCCCCGCCGATGGTCAGCCACGCCAACGCGCACCCGAACTTCGTGGTCCTGTTCATGATCCCGCTGATCGTCGACCGGGCGCTGCGCCTGGCCGAGGGCTCCCGGGTGCGGCGGGACGGGATCGTGCTCGGGCTGATGACGGCGTACCAGATCTTCCTCGGCGAGGAGCCGCTGCTGCTCGCCGCGATCGGCATGGCCCTGTTCGCCGCCGCCTACGGGCTCGTCCGCAGGGAGGTCGCGCGGGCGGCCTGGCGGCCCCTGCTGAAGGGCATGCTGATCGCGGCGGCGGTGTGCCTGCCCCTCGTCGCCTATCCGCTGTACTGGCAGTTCGCGGGCCCGCAGAGCTACCAGAGCGTGCTGCACGGCGACAACGCCGGCAACAGCCCGCTCGCCCTGATCTCCTTCGCCGAGCGCTCCCTGTTCGCGGGCGACGCGGCGAAGGCGAACGCCCTCTCCCTGAACCCCACCGAGCAGAACGCCTTCTACGGCTGGCCGCTGCTCCTGCTCGCCTTCGGGATCGCCGTACGGCTGTGGGAGCACGCGCTGGTGAAGGCGCTGGCGATCACGGTGGCCGGAGCGGCCCTGCTGTCCCTGGGCCCGAAGTTCCGCATCCCGCTGACCGACACGGTCTACCCCGGGCCGTGGGCGCCGCTCGCCCACCTGCCGCTGTTCGAGTCGGTCATCGAGGGGCGCGTGGCGATGATCTGCGCGCCGGCGCTGGGCATGCTGCTGGCCCTCGCCGTCGCCAGGATCACGGCGAACCGCCGCCTCGGCACGCTCTACGGCGGCCTGCTGGCGGTCTGCCTCGCGCTGCTGCCGCTGGTCCCGGCGCCGCTGAAGGCCGTGGACCGCGCCCCGGTGCCGGAGTTCATCACGGCCGGCCTGTGGAAGCCCTACGTCCGTGACGGCGAGACCCTGGTGCCGGTACCGCTGCCCGACCCGAGCAACGCGGAGGCCCTGCACTGGCAGACCGCGGCCCACCTCGGCTTCAAGCTGCCCGGCGGCTACTTCAACGGTCCCTACGGCCCCGACCGCGTCGGCATCTACGGCGCCTCCCCGCGCCGCACCTCCGACATGCTGCGGGACGTGAGCTACACCGGGTCCGTACCGGCCATCGGCGAGGACTGGCGGGCCCAGGCGCGGCAGGACTTCGCCCACTGGCACGCGGGCGTCCTGGTGCTGGCACCCCAGCCGCAGGAGGACCCGCTGCGGGAGGCGGTGACGAAGCTGGTGGGCCGTCCGGGCACGTGGACCGGCGGGGTGTGGGTATGGGACCTGCACGAGGGGAGCTGAGCGGTCCCGCACCGACTACGCTTCTACACTCTTCGACCACCGAACACGCTGGAAGCCCTGCCCTCCCCGAGGAGCCCTCTTTGGCCTGTGACCTGTGGCTGGTACCGCTCGTCGACGTGTTGTGCCACACCCCCGACAACCCGTTCGCCGAGGAACTCGCGCAGTACAACAAGGTGCTGGCCGAAAACGGGCTTCCCCCGGTGCCGGTGTACCAGTACATGCCCGGCCTGTCCGGGGAGGTGGCGCCGGTGGCCGGCTTCGACTACGACGCGCTGCACTTCCTGCGCCGCGCCTACCTCCTTCAGGTCTGCGGCCTGCCGCTGACCCCGGTCGGTGAACTGGGCGGCGACTACGAGCAGTTGCTGGAGATGTTCGAGTCGACGGCCCAGCAGTCCCACCTGGTCTGGCACTTCGACCACGCCGGCGCCTACGTCCCGGTGGACTTCCCGCATCCCCTGTCCAACGAGGACCTCCTGGCCGGCGGCGGCCCGTTGGGCTCCTCGCAGACCCTGCTGCGCGAGCTGGAGCACGTCGCCCCGTCCCTGGGCATCGACCCGGCCAACCCCCCGGCCGCCCCCGACCCCCCGCTCGGCCCCACGGAACTGGAACAGCCGGCCGCCCCCGGGCCGTACGACCCCAGCCCCTTCGCCCGCGAGCGCCACGTCTGGCTGAGCCTCCACGCGGCGGCGACCCGAAGCCTGGCCCAGGGCTCGATGATCGTCTTCAGCTGAGGCCGGGGGCGGCCGGGGGGGTTGGCCGGCCGGCTAGAACACCGGCGTGCCGGCCTGGGTCAGGCGCCAGTTGACGTCAGCGAAGTCGGCGGGGTCGAGGGCGCCCTTCGAGGTCACGTAGTCGATCATCAGCCGGCGGATCTCGTCGGTGGAGCTGTGGGCGATGGGGGCGGACGAGATGTGCGGGTAGCCGGAGCCGCCGATGGCACGGTAGTTGTTCACCGCGACGACGAAGACCTGGTCGTCGGTGACCGGTACGCCCTGGCAGGAGAGGTTCTTGATCCTCGAACCCTCCGGCTGGGCGATGTCGATCTCGTAGTCGACGCCGGCGGCGGTGTCGTCGTCGGCCTGCAGCAGCTTGGCACTGTTCCCGACGAGTGCGACGCAGGGCCCACTCCGGGCACCTTGAGGCGGACCCGACGTCACAACGTACGTGGCACGGATGAAGCCTGCCGGGCCCGTTCCGGGCACCTGCCTCGGGGGCTCGCGCCCTTCCGGTAGGTGGGTTCAGTGCAGAAGGCTGTCAAAACGATGCGGGGCGGCCGGTGCGGTTCACCGCACCGGCCGCCCTGGCAAGTCTCCCGGAAGGGCAAGGCGTCAGAGGAACGAGTTGATCTCGATCGTCTCGTCGCGGCCCGGGCCCACGCCGATCGCGGAGATCGGGGCGCCGGACATGTCCTCCAGGGCCTTGACGTAGGCCTGGGCGTTCTTCGGGAGGTCCGCGAAGGTCTTGGCCTTCGTGATGTCCTCCTGCCAGCCGGGGAGGTACTCGTAGACGGGCTTCGCGTGGTGGAAGTCGGTCTGGGAGTACGGGAGTTCCTCGACGCGCTCACCGTCGATCTCGTAGGCGACGCAGACCGGGATCTGCTCCCAGCCGGTGAGGACGTCGAGCTTGGTGAGGAAGAAGTCGGTCAGGCCGTTGACCCGGGTGGCGTAGCGGGCGATCACCGCGTCGAACCAGCCGCAGCGGCGGTCGCGGCCCGTCGTCACGCCCCGCTCGCCGCCGATCCGGCGCAGCGCCTCGCCGTCCTCGTCGAACAGCTCGGTCGGGAAGGGGCCGGAGCCGACACGGGTGGTGTAGGCCTTGAGGATGCCGATGACGCGGCTGATCTTCGTGGGGCCGACGCCGGCGCCCGTGCAGGCACCGCCCGCGGTCGGGTTGGAGGAGGTGACGAAGGGGTACGTGCCGTGGTCGATGTCCAGCAGCGTGCCCTGGCCGCCCTCGAAGAGGACCACCTTGTCCTCGTCCAGCGCCTGGTTGAGGATCAGGACCGTGTCGGCGACGTACGGCTTGATCTGGTCGGCGTAGCCCAGCAGCTCCTCGACCACCTGGTTCACGGCGATCGCGCGCCGGTTGTACAGCTTGGTGAGGATCTGGTTCTTGGCGTCGAGGGCCGCCTCCACCTTCTGGGTGAGGATCGACTCGTCGTACAGGTCCTGCACCCGGATGCCGACGCGGTTGATCTTGTCCGAGTAGGTCGGGCCGATGCCGCGGCCCGTGGTGCCGATCTTCCGCTTGCCGAGGAAGCGCTCCGTCACCTTGTCGACGGTGACGTTGTACGGCGTGATGACATGTGCGTTGCCGCTGATCAGCAACTTGGACGTGTCGACGCCGCGCTCGTTCAGACCGCTCAGCTCGGAGAGCAGGACCGACGGGTCGACGACCACACCGTTGCCGATGACAGGCGTGCAACCAGGGGAGAGGATTCCGGAAGGGAGGAGGTGCAGTGCATACTTCTGGTCACCGACGACGACGGTGTGGCCGGCGTTGTTGCCGCCTTGGTATCGCACTACATAGTCCACCGAGCCACCGAGCAGGTCGGTGGCCTTCCCCTTGCCCTCGTCACCCCACTGAGCACCGAGCAGCACAAGTGCGGGCACGCGCGTACACCCCTTCCGGGCGGGGCATGTCCAGGGTCAGGGGCGCACGCGGAGGGTTGACCGCCGCGTGCACCGCGACCGTCGTCGGCCGCTCAACCGTTGGACCGGATGCCCCGGAATAGACGAAGCCCCCGGCGCAATAGCGCAAAGGGGCTCTTGCACAAAGATGCTACCCGAGGAAGCGAGGCAGGACCGAGGTGGCGACTTATCCGACGTCCGATCAGCTGCTGGTGGTCATCGACCCGGTCGCCCGGAGGACGGACGGGGAGTCCGTACGGATCGCGAAAGACGTGCTCAGCGCGGGTGCGGCCGCCAAGGTGTGCCTGCCGGACGGTCCCGAGGAGTTCACCCGCGCGCTGGCGCGGCGCGGCTCGCGGCGGCCGGTGGTGGTCGGCGACGACCGGGCGCTGCTGCGGGCGGTGTCGGCGCTGCACCGGCAGCGGGAGCTGGCCGCGTGCGCGCTGTCCGTGGTGCCGGTCGGAGGCACCCTGTCGCTGGCCCGTTCGCTGGGGGTGCCGTCGGGGCCGGTGGCGGCGGCACGCGCGGTCCTCGAGGGCGCCGAGCGGCGGCTGGACCTGCTCGTCGACGACAGCGACGGGGTGGTGCTGGGCACGCTCCGCATCCCGCCGGTCTCTCCCCGTCAGCAGGATCCGGCAGGCTCCGAAGCGGTCCCGTCCGGAGCTGGGCATCCCTGGCTGCGGACCTGCCAGTCCCTCGTACGGACGCTGGTGACCCGGCCGCCGAGGGCCGCGGCGGCCGCCGGTCCCGGCCCCTCCCGGCTGCGGGTGGAGGTCGACGGGGAGACGGTCGTGGACCTGGAGCAGCCGGTGGAGGCGGTCTCGGTCACGCCGGGCGGCGGCACGGGGAAGGCCGAGGTGGAGGTGCGACCGCTGTCGGTGGGCGCGGAGGCCTCGCCGCTGCTGGCCCGGGGGCGCACGGTGACCGTCTCGGGAGCCGGCTTCCGCTACCGGGCGGACGCGGTGGTGTCGGGGCCGGTGCGGACGCGGACGTGGCGGGTCGTGGAGGGGGCCTGGGGGCTGACGCTGCCGGTGACGGGGTGAGCCGGCCGGAGCCGGGCGCCGTCCGGTCGCGTCACCCGCGGAGGTTCTCCTCCCGGTACCGGCGCCAGCGCTCCAGTATTCCGGCGATGTCCTGCTCGATGAACTCGAAGAAGGCCAGCGTGTCGGCGAGCCGACGGCCCGCGGGGGTCTCGGCCCCCAGGCTGACCACGCCTTCGCGCAGGGCGTCCTCCCACCGCTTGATGATCGCGTCACGGCTGGTGAGCGCCTCGTACCACTGATCGTTGTGGACCCGGTAGCGCTCCCGCCGCGAGCCGGGCTCCCGCTCGCGGGAGACCAGGTGCACCTGGGCGAGGTAGCGCACCGCGCCGGAGACGGCCGCGGGGCTGATCCTCAGCCGGTCGCCGAGTTCGGCGGAGGTCAGGGCGCCGGCGTCGGAGGCGAGCAGCGCGGCGAAGACCCGGGCCGGCATGCGCGGCACGCCCGCCTCGACGAGCTGGGCCGCGAAGTGCTCCACGAACTGCGACACCACCTCGGGGTCCCGCTCCACCGCCGCTTCCCGTTCCGTCATCCCGGCCCCTCTCCCCTGCTCCGCCTGTTCGGACGCCACCGTCGAGTCTAACCTTGCTTTTATACGCTTCCTTAACTTCACAATTTTGTGAAGTTCACGTACCTTCCAAAGCATGACCAAGGCAAACTGCGCCGTCGAGGTGTCCGGCCTGCACAAGTCGTTCGGCTCCACGCGGGCCCTGGACGGCCTCGACCTGAACGTCGCCGCCGGCGAGGTGCACGGCTTCCTCGGCCCCAACGGTGCCGGCAAGTCCACCACCATCCGGGTCCTGCTCGGCCTGCTGCGCGCCGACGCGGGCGCCACGCGGGTGCTGGGCCGCGACCCCTGGGCGGACGCGGTCGAGGTGCACCGCCGGATCGCCTACGTGCCCGGCGACGTGACCCTGTGGCGCAACCTCTCCGGAGGAGAGGTCATCGATCTGTACGGCAGGCTGCGCGGAGGCCTCGACCGGCGGCGCCGGGAGGAGCTGGTCGAGCGCTTCGAGCTGGACCCGACCAAGAAGGGGCGGACGTACTCCAAGGGCAACCGGCAGAAGGTCGCCCTGGTCGCCGCCTTCGCCTCCGACGTCGACCTGCTGATCCTGGACGAGCCGACCTCGGGCCTGGACCCGCTGATGGAGGAGGTCTTCCAGCGGTGCGTGGCCGAGGAGCGCGACCGCGGCCGCACCGTCCTGCTCTCCTCCCACATCCTCAGCGAGGTCGAGGAGCTGTGCGACCGGGTGAGCATCATCCGCAAGGGCCGCACCGTGGAGAGCGGGTCGCTGGCCGACCTGCGCCACCTCACCCGCACCAGCGTCACCGCCGAACTGGCCGGCCCGCCGAACGGGCTCGCCCACCTGCCCGGCGTCCACGACCTCGACGTCCAGGGCAACCGCGTCCGCCTCCAGGTGGACACCGACAAGCTGAACGCGGTGCTGCGCTCGCTCAGCGAGTCGGGCGTGCGGTCGCTGACCTCGACCCCGCCGACGCTGGAGGAGCTGTTCCTGCGGCACTACCAGGACGAGGCCGAGGCCGAGGCCGGGACGGGCTTCGGGACGGACGCGGAAGCCGCGGAGGTGGCGCGATGACCGCCGCCGTCGCCACGCCCGCCGCCGTGCCCGCCGGCCGCTCCCGCAACCTGGCCGGCACCGGCACCCTGCTGCGGTTCGCCCTGCGCCGCGACCGCGTGATGATCCCGGTGTGGATCGCGGTGAACGCGCTGATGGTCCTCAGCATGCCGAACACGCTGAAGGGTCTGTACGCCACCCCGGCCGAACGCGCCGACCTGGTGCGCCAGATGACGACGAACGCCTCCCTGCGCGCCATGGTGGGCCCGGTGTTCGGCGACTCGCTGGGCGCACTGACGGCCTGGCGAGTGGGGGTGTTCGCGGGTGCGCTCGCCGCCGTCATGAGCCTGCTCGTCGTCATCCGGCACACCCGGGACGAGGAGGAGAGCGGACGGCAGGAACTGGTGTCGTCCGGGATGGTGGGCCGCCGGGCCCCGCTGACGGCGGCGCTGCTGGCCGCGGCGGTCGCGAACGCGGTCCTGGCGCTGCTGGTCACGGCCGGTCTCGCCGGGCAGGGCGCCGCCGGTGCACTGGCCTTCGGGCTCGGGACGGCGGGCGTGGGCATGGTCTTCGCCACGATGGCGGCGATCGTCGCCCAGCTCACCGAGAGCGCCCGGCTGGCCCGGGGCCTGACGTCCGCCGTCCTGGGCGCCGCCTTCGTACTGCGGGCCGCGGGCGACTCGGGGACGGACGACGGCTCGTCCGTGCTGACCTGGCTGTCCCCGCTGGGCTGGCTGGAGGACCTGCGTTCCTTCGCCGCCGAGCGCTGGTGGGTGCTGCTGCTGTTCGCGGCGGCGACGGCCCTCCAGGCGGGCATCGCCTACCAGCTCGCCGGACGCCGGGACATCGGCATGAGCTTCCTGCCCACCCGGCCGGGACCGGCCCGGGGCCGCCTCGCCACGGCGGGCGCGCTGGCCTGGCGGCTGCAACGCGGCAGCGTGCTCGGCTGGAGCATCGGCTTCTTCGTCGCCGGAGTCGTCTACGGCGGGCTGGCGGACGGCGCGGCCGAGCTCGTCGGCGACAACGCCAAGGCGCGGGAGATCTTCGAGCGGATGGGCGGGCAGTCCGGCATGACGGACGCCTTCCTCGCCGCGATCACCGGGATGCTGGGCATGGTCGCCGCGCTCTACGTCGTGGCGTCCGTGCTGCGCCTGAACGGCGAGGAGACCTCCGGGCGCGCCGAGCCGGTGCTGGCGGGCGCGGTGGGCCGGCTGCGCTGGGCCGCCGGGCATCTGCTGATCGCCTTCGGCGGCTCCGCCCTGCTCATGCTCCTGGCGGGACTGGGTATCGCGGCCGGCCACGGCAAGCAGGTCGGGCCGGTGCTCGGCGCGTGCCTCGTCCAGGTGGCCGGGGTGTGGGTGATCGGCGGCGTCGCCGTCCTGCTCTACGGCGTCCTGCCGCGGGGTGCCGTGGCCGCGTGGGGCGTGGCCGGAGCGGTGCTGCTGATCGGCTGGATCGGCCCCGCGCTGAACGTCCCCCAGCTGGTGCTGGACCTCTCCCCCTTCGGCCATCTGCCGAAGCTGCCGGGCGGGCGGATGGAGTGGGGGCCGGTCGGCGTCCTGCTCGCGCTCGCGGTGCTCCTGGTGACCGGAGGGCTGGTGGGTCTGCGCAGGCGGGACATCAGCGGCGGCTGAGCCTCCGGCTCAGTCGACCTACCCCTTGAGGTCCTCGGTGCCGAGCAGCCATCAGGACACCGTCACGCTCAGCCCCTCCAGTCCGCGGATCACGAAGTTCGGCTTTCGCTGTGGTTCGGCGGCCAGCGTGAGGGTGGGGGCCTGGTCCAGGAGGGCGGCCATGGAGGCAGCGAGCTCGATACGGGCCAGGGGCGCGCCGATGCAGTAGTGGATGCCCGCGCTGAAGGAGATGTGCGGGTTGTCCCGGCGGGTGAGGTCCAGGCGCCCGGGGTCGGTGAAGACCGCCGGGTCGTGGTTGGCCGAGCCGAAGAGCATGGCGATCTCCGCACCCCTCGGGATCGTGGTGCCGGCTATCTCGATCTCGTCCAGCACCCAGCGCTCGAAGAGTTGGAGCGGGGTGTCGTAGCGCATCAGCTCCTCGATCGTGGAGGGGATCAGGGAGTGGTCCGCGCGCAGGGCCGCCAGCTGCTCCGGGTTGCGGAACAACGCCCACCAGCCGTTGACCGTGGCGTTCACCGTGGCCTCGTGGCCGGCGTTGAGGAGCAGCACGGCCGTGGAGATCATCTCCTGCTCGGTCAGCCGGTCGCCCTCGTCGTGCGCGGCGATCAGCCCCGAGATCAGGTCCTCGCCCGGCTCCTTGCGGCGGGCCGCGATCAGCTCGCGCAGGTAGTCGGAGAACTCGACCGACGCCCGCACCGCCTTCTGCGCCGTCTCCCCGGACGGGTTCAGCTCGTACATGCCGCAGATGTCCGCCGACCAGGGCCGCAACGGCGCCCGGTCGGACTCGGGGATGCCCAGCATCTCGGCGATCACGGCGACCGGCAGCGGTTCGGCCACGTCCCTCAGCAGGTCGCCGCCGCCCGCCTCCACCAGGGCGGAGACCAGCTCGTTCGCCAGGCCGTGCACGTACGGCTTCAGCCGCTCCACCGTGCGCGGGGTGAACGCCTTCGACACCAGGCGCCGGATCCGGGTGTGGTCCGGCGGCTCCAGGTCGAGCATCCCGTGGTCGTTGAGGACGTGGAACGGCTCGTGCTCCGGCGGGGGCGGTGTGCGGCCGAAGTCCTCGTGCGTGAAGCGGTGCTGGTACGTCCGGCCCAGCCGCCGGTCCCGCAGCAGCGCCGAGACGTCCGCGTGGTGCGGCACCAGCCACTGGTCGGTGGGCTCGTAGTGGAGCACCCGGCCCCGCGCGCGCAGCTCGGCGTAGGCCGGGTAGGGGTCGGCGAGGAACGCCGGGTCCCACGGGTCGAAGGCGAGGCCGGAAAGAGCGGACATGCCCGGACGTTAGCCCGGCCACCCCCGATCCGACCAGGGGGTCCGGCCAAGGGTGTCGGTCACAGACCTCGCCCGGCATCCCGGTGCGGTGACGGCCCGGGGCGGCTCACCCCGGCGTGACGAGTCTGGCCTCGTAGGCGAACACCGCCGCCTGTGTGCGGTCCCGCAGGCCCAACTTGACCAGGATGCGGCTGACATGGGTCTTGACGGTCGACTCGGCGACCACCAGCCGCTCGGCTATCTCCCCGTTGGACAGGCCCTGTGCAATCAGTACCAGCACCTCCGTCTCCCGCTCGGTCAGCTCCCCGTACGCCGCCTGCGCGGTGGCCGCCAGCCGCGGGGGCTCGGTCAGCTTCGAGAACTCCGTGATCAGCCGTCTGGTGACCGAGGGGGCGAGCAGCGCCTCGCCGGCCGCGACCACTCGCACCCCGTCGGCGAGCTGCCGTGCCGAGGCGTCCTTGAGCAGGAACCCGGAGGCACCGGCCCGCAGCGCCTGGTACACGTACTCGTCCAGGTCGAACGTGGTCAGCACCAGCACCTTCGCCGTGCCGTCCGCGGCGACGATCTCGCGCGTCGCCTCGATGCCGTTCAGCTCCGGCATGCGGATGTCCATCAGTACGACGTCCGGGGCCAGTTCGCGTACCCGCTCCACCGCGTCGCGGCCGTTGACGGCCTCGCCGACGACCTTGATGTCCGGCATCGCGTTCAGCAGGACCGAGAAGCCCTCGCGCACCATCATCTGGTCGTCTGCGACCAGCACCCGGATCGTGCCCGCCCTCATGCGCCGGCCTCGTCGTCGTCCGTGTGCTCGGCCACCGCGGCGACCGGCAGGAACACCGCCACCTCGTACCCGCCGTCGTCGACCGGGCCCGCCGTCATCTCGCCGCCGAGCATCGACACCCGCTCCCGCATGCCCGTGATGCCGTGCCCGGATCCGGGCGAGGGCTTGAGCAGGGACGGCTCCGGCGGCGGGCCGTTGACGATGCGCAGGGCCAGCCCGCCGAGGACGTAGCCGATCTCGACGCGGGCGCTCGCGCCGGGCGCGTGCCGCAGGGTGTTGCTCAGCGCCTCCTGGACGATCCGGTACGCCGACAGCTCGACGCCCTGCGGGAGTTCGCGCACCGCGCCCATCGTCACCCTCTCCACCGTCAGCCCGGCCTCCCGCACGTTCGCCAGCAGGGTGCCGAGGTCGGCGAGGGTGGGCTGCGGGGCCTCCGGGGCCTCGTAGTCCTCCGCGCGCACGACGCCGAGGACGCGGCGCAGCTCGGTGAGGGCCGCCACCGCGTTCTCCCGGATCGTGGCGAAGGCCTTCTCCAGCTCCGGCGGCGGGTTCTGCACCCGGTAGGGGGCGGCCTCGGCCTGGATGGCGACGACGGACATGTGGTGGGCCACGACGTCGTGCAGCTCGCGGGCGATCGTGGTGCGCTCCTCCAGCAGGGTGCGGCGGGAGCGCTCGTGCTCGGTCACCGTCTGCTGGGCGGTCATCTCCTGCTCGGCGTCCTTGCGTATGTGCCAGACCGTGACGGCGAGGAGGACGAGCGCGGAGAGGACCAGCAGGGGCGACGAGTTGTTGCCGTAGGCGTAGCCGAACAGCGCGTCGGCGATCACGGAGTAGAACGCGGTGGCCGCCCACATCCATGCCGCGGTGCGCGGCCGGGTGCGTATCGCCACCACCGTGAGCACCGCCAGGTGCGCGAGGTAACTGCCGGGCTGCCATGGATAGTTCGCGTGGATACCGGCGAGCCACGACGAGACCATGGCCGCCATCAGGGAGACCCAGAACGCTCCGACCGGGCGGGTCAGGGTGAGCAGCACCGGGGCGAGGGCCAGCAGACCCGTCACCGGGGCCGCCCCGCTGCCCATGCCGTTCGTCCAGCCGAGGAACAGCGCCAGCAGGCCGGCTCCCACCACCACGGCGTGCCGCCTCCAGGCCGCATACGGACGCAGGCGGCCGGGCAGCCGCCGGACCAGCGGGCCGTCGACACCCACGGGGCGCAGCGGACGGTAGGCGAAGGCGTCGTGGAACAGGCCCTGCCGCAGCCCGCGCAGAACCTTCTCGGCGAGCCTGTACTCCGGGCTGCGCGGCTTGTACGGACTGAAGGCGCCGTCCGGCGGTGTCGCTTGCGTCTGCGTCGTCTCGGTCACGCTGAAAACGGTAGGCGCAGGCGGCGGCCGCAGTCGTCCCCTTCGAGGGGGTCCTTCGCGATCCGTCTCAAGTACTACGGGTATCGCCCTGATGCCCGTGCTCAGTACCCGGAGGGGCGGACCAGTCCCGACTCGTAGGCGAACACCGCCGCCTGAGTGCGGTCCCTGAGGCCCAGTTTCACCAGGATGCGGCCCACGTGGGTCTTCACGGTCTGCTCGGCGACGACGAGGTGCCGGGCGATCTCCGCGTTGGACAGGCCCTGCGCGATCAGGGCGAGCACTTCCGTCTCGCGTTCGGTCAGTACGCCGATGCGTGACTTCAGCGGGGCGCGCGGTGCGTCCTTCAGCCGGGAGAACTCCGCGATCAGCCGGCGCGTGATCCCCGGTGCCAGCAGCGCGTCTCCGGCCGCGATCACCCGGACCGCCTCGGCGAGCTGGTCCGCGGAGGCGTCCTTGAGCAGGAAGCCGGACGCGCCGGCGCGCAGCGCCTCGTACACGTACTCGTCCAGGTCGAAGGTGGTGAGGACCAGGACCCTCATGTCCGGGGTGGCGGTGGTGATGCGGCGGGTGGCCTCGATGCCGCCGAGTTCGGGCATGCGGATGTCCATCAGGACGACGTCCGGGGAGACCTCGGCGGCCTTGCCGACGGCGTCCAGGCCGTCCACCGCCTGGCCCACCACCTCGATGTCCGGCTGGGTGTTGAGCAGCACGGTGAACCCCTGCCGCACCATCTGCTGGTCGTCGGCGATGAGGACGCGGATGCGGCCGCTCGTCATGGAGTGTCCTCTCCTGTCGGGGACGGTGAGCCGGGAGCGGGTGCGGCGCCGGGCGGTTCGACGTGGACGACGGGGGTGTCGGGCGGGTCGGTGTAGACGACGGGCAGGCGGGGCGGGCTGGTCGCGGGCGCGATGCCGTCGTGGGGGAGGAAGGCCGTGACCGCGAAGCCGCCGTGGAGTGTCCTGGCGGCCGTGACGTGCCCGCCCAGCATGGTCGCCCGCTCGCGCATGCCGAGCAGGCCGTGCCCGGCGCCCGGGGAGGGCTGGACGGGCCGCTGCGGGCGAGAGTTCACCACGCTCAGGAACAGGCCGTCGGGAACGTGGGTGACTTCCACACGGACCGTCGACCCCGGGGCGTGCCGCAGGGCGTTGCTCAGGGCCTCCTGGACGATGCGGTACGCCGACAGCTCCACGGCCGGCGGATACGGACGTCGCTCGCGCCTCGAGTCCTCGATGTCCACGGTGACCGTCAGACCGGCGGCGCGGGTGTTCTCGACGAGGGCGCCGAGGCGGTCGAGGGTGGGCTGCGGGGCGTCCGGAGCGGCCCTGGTGCCGGATTCGCCGAGGCCGTAGGGGTCCTCGGGGTTCTCCGAGCGCAGCACGCCGAGCACCCGGCGCAGTTCGCCGAGCGCCTCCAGCGCGTTCTGCCGGATGCCGTGGAGGTTCTCCTTCAGCTCCGGCGAGGGGTCCGGTGTGAGGTGCGGTGCCACCTGCGCCTGGATGGAGATCACCGACATGTGGTGGGCGACCACGTCGTGCAGCTCGCGGGCGATGCGGCTGCGCTCCTCCAGGAGCGTGCGGCGGGCCCGCTCCTCCGCGGTGAGCGTGGTCTGCTGCACCAGTTCCGCACGGGCCTCGCGGCGGCCGCGCAGGGCCGTGCCCAGCACCACCACGACCGCGAACAGCGCCAGCGCGAGAACACCGGTGGACTGGTAGTCCGCCGCGCCCCACACACCCTGGAGGACGTAGGTGACCAGTGCGGTCAGGGCCAGCGCCTCCACGGCGACGCGGGTGCGTACCCGCAGGGCGAGCAGCAGCAGGACGAACAGGTGGGCAATGATCCCGGACGTGGTCCAGGGCCAGGTGAAGCCGTGCAGATCGCCGGCGAGCAGCAGGCCGTGCAGGGCCACCGCCCCCAGCACCGTGGCCGCCATGGACAGCCACCACGCCAGGATGGGCCGCCACAGGGCCAGCGCCATCGCACCGGCCTGTCCGAGCGCGACGAGGAAGGCATAGCCGAAGGCCAGCCGCGCGCCGCTCCAAAGGTGGCCCGCGGCGCCCAGCAGCACCACGAGCGCGACGAGCCACACGATGCCGTGCGGCAGCCAGCGCAGCCAGACGGACGGGGGCAGCGGATCCGGCCGTGCGGTCCACAGGTCCTCGCGCAGCACCCGCAGCCCGTGCCTGACGCGGCTTTCCCCTCGCATCACGCGCCCACTCTAGGGTCTGGCGCGGAGGCCGTCCCGGGGCGATGGGCCCTGACCACCCGGGAACGGCGCCGGCCACCGCCCTGCTCACAGGTACGGAAGGCGGCCCAGCAGACGGCCAGGGCGAGGGCGAAGACCGGGAGCCAGGCCAGCCGGGCCGCCACCCAGCCGGGACCGTCGGGGAGCGTGTGCAGGCCCGGGAGGCGGCCGGCGAGCAGGCCCATGGCGGTGGTCGCCATCAGGGCCGTCTGGTGCCAGAGGAAGATCGTCATCGCGGAGAGGTTGACCAGTGCCACCGCCGCCCAGGCGAGCGGGCGGGACATCGCGCGACGCAGCCGCTCGCGCAGCAGCAGGGCCAGGCCGCACTGGGCCAGGCCGAAGGTGACGGCCGCCAGTGTCGGCGGGTTGAGGTTGGAGACCACGGCCCCTGGTACGCCGACCATCGACGCCGGGTAGCCCGCCCAGGCGACGAGGGCCGCGGTCGCCGTCGCACCGCAGATGAGCAGCGTCCAGCCCGCGCGGCGGCGGTCCAGCTCACCACGGGTCCAGGCCGCGCCCAGGGTGTACGGCACGAGCCAGCCTGCCGGCAGGTTCAGCCAGCCGATCCAGGAGGGGGCGCCGAGGCCGAAGCGGAGGAGGTCCACGTGCAGGACGACGGCCAGGGGCCACAGGGGACTGAGCCGGGTGACCAGGGGGGTCGCCGCCGTCAGTACGGCGAAGACCAGGAGGAACCACAGGGGGGACAGAGTCAGCTTCACGAGGGTGTGGACCGTGTCGAGGTCCACGCCGGTCAGGAGGAGAGCGGTGGCGGTGACCGTCCAGAGGGCCAGTACGGCCGCGACCGGCCCGAACAGCCGGGACAGGCGAGCACGGAGCCACTGCGGGTAGCTGGTGCCGCGGGCGCGGGCCGAGAGGTGGCTGCGGGTGGCGACGTGCCCGCCGACGAGGAAGAACACGGCGAGGGTCTGGAACGCCCAGGAGATCGGGGCCAGGGCGGGCAGGTAGTGGAGGGGGCTCGCGGTGTGCAGGGTGGGGCGGGGCTGGGTGCGGATGTCGGCGACCAGGGCCGTGACCAGCCAGTGCCCCAGGACCACACCGAGGATGGCGAGGGCCCGCAGGGCGTCCACCGCCCGGTCCCGGTGCGGTGGGGTCTGGATGTGGAGACGGTGGGCGGAGGCTCGTATGCGGGTGAGTGCTGCGGGGAGGCGGTCAGTCACGTTGCACCTCGCTCGTGGCGCCCAGGACGATCCGGGCCAGGTTGGTCAGGGACGGGGAGCCGGGGGTGAAGTAGGCGCTGTGGCCGCCGCTTCCGGCCGTGAACCTGCGGGCGCCGAAGGCGGGGTCCATGGGGTCGGCCCCCAGGCCGACGGTCGTGCCGAAGAGGTGGGCGCGGACGTGCGGCACGTTCGCCACCCAGTCGGCGGCTCCGCGGGCCGCCCAGACACGGGCCCGGGTGTGCAGCGCGGGCACGGAGTCCGCTCCGGTGCCGGGGCTGCCGATGAAGGCGATGTCGTCCACGTCCAGGCCGGACGCGGCGCGCCCGCACACCACCGAACCGTAGGAGTGGCACACCAGGGTGATGTGCGGCGCCCGCCCCGTCACGGCGCGCAGGTCGCGTATCAGCTCCCTCAGATGCGGGGCCGCCTGCTCGGCGCGGCCCGTGGTGAGCACCGTGGTGCTGACCGTGCCCGGCGTCTCGTAGCCGAGCCAGGCGACGACCGCCGGGCGCGAACCGGCCGTGGCCTCGCGGCCGAGCTCCTGGTACAGGGCGAGTGCGCCCTTCCGGAAGCGGTCGTAGGTGTCCAGGGAGGTGTCGGAACCCGGGACGAGGACCGCGGTGCGGTCGGCGTGCGCCAGGTCGCCGAACACCTCCGACACGCGGCCGGAACCACGGCCGTCGAAGGAGAGCAGTTGACGAGAGGGTGACGCCAGCGCCCGGTCCACGGCCGCGCGGTGCGTGTCGCCGTGTGCCGCGGCCATGCCGGACGCGCGGGCCGCGTCGGCGCTGTTCGCCCCGTAGGCCGCGTCGAGGGCGGTCCGGGTCAGGGGCGCGAGGGTCGCCGGGGCGGGCGCGGGAATCCGGGGCCGGGCCGCGGCCGACAGAGGCACCACGAGAGCGCCGGTGACGAGAAGGGCGAGCAGGGCCCGACGCCATCCGCCTGCCCTCGCCCCGACGCCCGGCTTCACTTCCTGGCCGGGCCTCGGGCCCACTGCGGGGCCGGCACTCAGGTCCGCTCCCGGGCCGGCATTCGGTTCCGCTCCCAGGTCAGCACTCGGACCGGCCCCCGGTCGCCTTCCCAGGCCGGGATGCGAGCCCGCACCCAGATCCGCGCTCGGGTCCGCTCCCGGGCCGGCACTCGGTCCCATACCGAGACCGGCATCCGGTCCGGTCTCCGGCTCGGTCTGCGGTCCGGTCTCCGGTCCGGTCTCCGGCTCGGTCTGCGGTCCGGTCTCCAGTCCGGTCTCCGGTCCGGTCTCCGGTCCGGTCTCCGAACCCGCGCCCGGTCCCGCGACCCCGCCCGGTCCCGCGACCCCGCCCGGGCTCGCGGCCCCGCCCGGGCTCGCGGCCCCGCCCCGCCTCTCCCGTCCACTCCCCACGGCTCATCCCCTCCGGCTCCGCCCGGCCACCGGGCCGATCTGGAAGGGAAGTTACGGATCCGGGGCCGTAGCCCGCGTCCCGCCAGGGAGGTGTTCGCGGCCGTAGCTCTCAAGTACTACGGGTACGACCGGGTTGCCCCGGTCGAAGGGCGGGTCCCGGTCGGGACGAAGGCCGGAGTCACCACGCCAGCTGCGCGATCTCCTCCGCCACCACCGCGCACGCGTCGGCCGCCGGGTCGATCAGGGGGAAGTGGCCGACGCCCTCCAGGAGGGTCAGGCCCACCACCTCGCCCGCCTTCGCCGCGGCCTCGGTGTAGGACTCCGCGACCACCTGCGGTACGTCCAGGTCGTCGCGCCCCTGGACGAGGGTCGTGGCGATGCCGGTCGGCAGCAGCAGAGCCGGGTCGGCGCAGGGCTGCCGCTCGACGAAGCCCTCTTCCCCACCCAGCAGTTGTCGGGCCGCACCGCCGCACACGTCCA
The DNA here is from genome assembly GCF_052663305.1 of Streptomyces cyslabdanicus. Lineage (NCBI taxonomy): Bacteria > Bacillati > Actinomycetota > Actinomycetes > Kitasatosporales > Streptomycetaceae > Streptomyces > Streptomyces cyslabdanicus. Next base: position 124,216 of record NZ_JBQRUW010000024.1, on the reverse strand, counting down.
GCTTCTCGGCGACCGCGAAATCGGCGATGGGGGCGAGCGCGACCACGCCCCGCAGCGGGGCGGGACGGTCCGTGCGCCAGGGCGCGTCCGCGGGCAGGACGTGCCGGGCCGCCGCCCACAGGGCCAGGTGGCCGCCCGCCGAATGGCCGGTGAGCACCGTGCGCCGCGTGTCGGCCTGCGGGAGCGCCTCCCGGGCCAGCCCGGGCAGCGCGTCGAGCGCCGCCGCCACGTCGTCGAACGTGTCCGGCCAGCGGCCCGCGACCGCGTCCTCGCCCGGCGCCGCCGGGGTGGCGCTGCCGCGCCGGTACTCGACGCAGGCCACGGCGAAGCCCCGGCGGGCGAGGAAGTCCGCGAACGGCGTGATGTGGCGGCGGTCGTACGGGGCCCGCCAGGCGCCGCCGTGCAGCACCACCACGAGCGGGGCGCGCGGCGCGGGCCCCGAGGTGCCGGCCGCACTGCGCGGGCGGTAGAAGTCGACGACCTGGTCGGGGTGGTCGCCGTAGGCGGCCGTGCCGTCGGGTGCGACGGGCGCGTGCGAGAAGACCGACTCCTCCTCCGCGGCGGCACGCGCGGCCGCGTCACGGCCGGGGGTGCTCCCCGGTTCCGCGGCGGTGGGGGTCTCCCCCGCCCGAGCGGACCCGAGCGCTCGGGGGAGGGGGGCGTCGGCTTCCGGCATGCTCCAACCTCTCAGCGGTGAAACGGGTTTGGCGGTCCGGAATGGAAATCAACCGACCGTTGGCCGGGACGGTATCAGGCCCGTCACGTGCCCCGACATGGGGATGTCACGCTGGGTGAGGCCAAACGGTTCTGCCGCACGATCCGGGACCGTGCGGCAGGAAACCTCCGTTCCGGTACGCCCGCGGGAGCCGGGCACTCCCGCGGGAGCCCGGCTACGCCCGCGCGAGCCGGGCGTACCCGGCGCGTCAGCCGGCCGGCGCCTACGTCGGCATCTACGCCAGCACCTCCGCCAGCACCCGCGCCGCCCGGTCCGCGTCCGCGAACCCGACGTAGAGCGGGGTGAAGCCGAAGCGCAGGACGTCGGGGTGCCGGAAGTCGCCGACCACCCCGCGTTCGATCAGCCGCTTCATCGCCTCACCGGCGTCCGGGCAGCGCAGGGCCACCTGGCTGCCGCGCTCCTCGTGGGCCGCCGGGGTCAGGGACTCCACGCGTCCGGCGGGGACGTACGCGTCGACGCACTCCAGGAAGAAGTCCGTCAGCGCGAGGGACTTGGCGCGTACGGCCTCGACCGGCACCCCGTCCCAGACGCCCAGCGCCGCCTCCAGGGCGAGCAGGGAGAGGATGTCGGGGGTGCCGACCCGGCCACGCAGCGCACCCGCCGCCGGTTCGTAGCCGGGCCGCATGCCGAAGGGCTCGGCGTGCGAGTTCCAGCCGGGCAGCGGGGAGTCGAAGCGGTCCTGCACATCGCGGCGGACGTACAGGAAGGCCGGTGAACCCGGGCCGCCGTTCAGGTACTTGTAGGTGCACCCGACCGCCAGGCGGACCCCGTGCTCGTCCAGCCCCACCGGCAGGGCGCCCGCGCTGTGGCACAGGTCCCAGACGGCGTACGCGCCCACCGCGTGCACCGCGGCCGTCAGGGACGGCAGGTCGTGCAGCCGGCCCGTGCGGTAGTCGACGTGGTTCAGCAGGACGGCGGCGGTGCGCGCGGTGAGCGCCCCGGGCACCTCGGCCGGCGTCACCGGGCGCAGCGCGCAACCCGTCATCCGGGCCGCCGACTGGGCGATGTACCCGTCCGAGGGGAACGTCGTCGCGTCGACCAGGATCTCGTCCCGCTCGCCCGCACCGTCCTGCCGGGCCATCCGGACCGCCGCCACCAGCGCCTTGAACACGTTGACGCTGGTCGAGTCGCCCACCACGACCTGGCCCGGCGCGGCCCCGACCAGCGGGGCGATCCGGTCGCCGACCCGCTCGGGCGCGGTCCACCAGCCGCCCTCCGTCCAGGAGCGGATGCGCAGCTCGCCCCACTGGCGGCGTACGACCTCGCCGATGTGGTCCGGGACGTTCGCCGGGAGCGCGCCCAGCGAGTTGCCGTCCAGGTAGACGCCCTCGTCGAGGACGAACCGGTCGCGCAGCCCGGCGAGTTCGTCGGCGCCGTCCAGCTTCTCGGCTCGGAGGGTCAGCTCAGACATGGGACCTCGCCGTCCACAGCTCGGGGAAGACGTTCTTCCGGGCCCGCTTCTCCAGCCAGGCCACCCCGGCGGAGCCGCCCGTGCCGGACTTGGCGCCCATCGCGCGGCGGGTGGCCACGAGGTGGTCGTTGCGCCAGCGCCACACCAGTTCGGCGACGTCGGTCAACGCCTCGCCGAGCCGGGCGAGTTCGTCGTCCTGGTCACCGGCGTAGAGCGCCGTCCAGACGGCCTCGACCTCCTCGCTGGGCTCGTAGCGCAGCGACACGTCGCGGTGCAGCGCGGCGTCCGGGACCGCGTGCCCGCGGCGGGCGAGCAGCCGCAGCACCTCGTCGTACAGGCTCGGCTCGTGCAGCGCCTTCTCCAGTTCCGCGTGGGCGCGGGGGGCGCCGCGGTGCGGGACGAGCATCGAGGCGGACTTGTCGCCGAGCAGGAACTCCATGCGGCGGTACATCGCCGACTGGAAGCCGGAGCCCTCGCCGAGGGCGCCGCGGTAGCTGTTGAACTGGGCCGGCGTGAGTGCGGCGAGCGGCGTCCAGGAGGCGTTCAGCGCCTGGAGTTCCCGTACGGACCGCTTCAGCGCGGCGATCGCCGTCGGCACGTCGTCCGAGCGCAGGGCGCGGGCCGCGGTCTCCCACTCGTGGACGATGACGGTGAACCACAGCTCCATCACCTGGGTGGTGACCAGGAAGACCATCTCGCCGGGGTCGTCGGAGAGGGTGTGCTGGAGGTGGGTGAGCACGTCCGCCCTGACGTAGTCCTCGTACGGCGTCGTGCCTGCGAAGTCGAGATGCGGGGTCTCGGGCTCAGAGGCCTCAGCAGGCTGAGGAGTCGGGTGAGCCGGTTGGGACATCGCTGTCTCCTGTAGTACTCCGGGTAGCGGTCCGCCCCTGCCGATGCCGGCACGGGGGCCCCGGTCCCCATCCGCATCCTGCGCATCACGTGCACAGATCGCAAGGCCCGCCCGGTCGCACCGGCGGGCCTCGCGTGCGTACGGGGTCAGCCCAGCGTGTGCGCGGCCGTCTGCGAGGAGTCCTTCAGGAACTGCGTGCAGCGCTCGTACTCCTCCTGCTCGCCGATAGCCTGGGCGGCGCGCGCGAGGGCGTGCAGGGCGCGCAGGAAGCCGCGGTTGGGCTCGTGCTCCCAGGGGACCGGGCCATGGCCCTTCCAGCCGCTGCGGCGCAGGGCGTCCAGACCGCGGTGGTAGCCCGTCCGGGCGTACGCGTACGACTCCACGGCCGCCCCCCGCTCGAAGGCGTCGTCGGCCAGCTGGGCCCAGGCCAGCGACGACGCCGGGTACCGCGCCGCCACCTCGGCCGGCGAGGTTCCCGTCGCGAGGAGCTCACGCGGCTCCGGGTCGTCGGGAAGGTGGGTGGGCGGCGGGCCGCCCAGGAGGTTCTCGTGAATGGTCATGGGGTCCAGTCTGCTGCATGGCCCGTGAGCGGTGACGGCTGCTCCCGGCCGCCGCAGAACGGCCCGTTCTACGGCTCACGCGGCCGGTGCGGTGCCGGAGGCCGCACCCCCGCGCCCCGTCTCCAGCGGCGGTGTCGTCACACTGCCGTGGGTGCGGCACTCGGGCCGGCGGCAGCCCCGGGCCGGGCGGCGGACGGTGGCGAAGGCGAGGACCGCCCCCACCACCAGGACCGCCGCGCAGATCGGCATGGCCCGGTGGAACGCGGCGTCGAAGGCGTCCGCCGAGCGGTAGGCCTCCGGGCCCATCCCGGCCAGCAGCGGCAGCGCGGCCACCGCGATCAGACCGGCCGCGCGGGCGGCCGCGTTGTTGATGCCGCTGGCAAGACCGGCGCGGGCGGTGTCCACCGAGGCGAGCACGGTGGCGGTGAGCGGGGCGACCAGGGTGACCATGCCCGCGCCCATGACCAGCAGGGCCGGCAGCACGTCCGTGAGGTAGTCCGCCCCCGCGCCGACCCGCAGCATCAGCAGCAGCGCCGCCGCGCACAGCAGCGGCCCGGCGGTGAGCGGCAGGCGCGGCCCGATGCGGTCGGCGAGGGCGGCCGAGCGGGCCGAGAACAGCAGCATGAGGACGGTCGTCGGGAGCAGGGCGGTACCCGCCTCGAGCGGTGAGTAGCCGGACACCACCTGGAGTTGCAGGGCGGTGAGGAAGAAGAAGCCGCCGAAGGCCGCGTACACGCACAGGGTGACCAGGTTGACGGCGGTGAACTGGCGGGAGGTGAAGATGTCCGGCGGCATCATCGGATCTCGGCGGTGCTTCTCCACGTACACGAAGGCGACGGCGGCGAGCACGCCCGCGGCGGCGGTCAGGGCGACGACCCAGGTGCCGCCACGTGCCTCGATCAGGGCGTACGTCACCAGGGCCAGGGACAGGGCGCCGAGGGCCGCGCCCAGCACGTCGAAGCGGCCGTGGGCGGTGCGGTCGCTGGACTCGGGGACGTGGCGTACGGCGACGGGGGCGCAGACCAGGGCCAGTGGGATGTTGAGCAGGAAGACCCAGCGCCAGCCGGGCCCGGCCACCAGCCAGCCGCCGAGGAACGGGCCGACGGCCGCGCCGATGCCGCCGAAGCCGGACCACAGGCCCACGGCCCTTGCGCGGTCGTCCGGGTGGAAGGAGGCCTGGATGAGGGCGAGCGAGCCGGGGGTGAGAAGGGCGCCGCCGACGCCTTGCAGGGCGCGGGCGGCGACCAGGACGGTCGCGTTCGGGGCGAGGCCGCAGCACAGGGAGGCGGCGGCGAACCAGACGACGCCGAGCACGAAGACCTTGCGGCGGCCGTAGCGGTCGCCGAGTGAGCCGCCGAGGAGGATCAGGCCGGCCAGGGTGACCAGGTAGGCGTTGACCGTCCACTGGAGCGCGGCGAGGTTCGCGTGCAGGTCGCGGCCGATGCGGGGCAGGGCGACGTTGACGACGGTCGAGTCCAGCAGGGCCATGCTGGAGCCGAGCACGGTGGTGAGCAGGATCCAGCGACCGGTGGGACTGGAGATCCTCACGACGGGGGCGTGCTGTGCGGTGACAGCCATGAGGGGATCATCCCGCGCCGGCCGGCCCTGAGCCAGTGGACACACGACGGGCCCGGTGCCGCAGCACCGGGCCCGTCGGAAGGAACCGGAGGAACCGAAGGAGCCAAAGGAACCCGAGGAACCAAAGGAACCCGAGGAACCGGGAGTTACTTGATCTTCGTGCCGGTCGAGCGGAGGTTGCCACAGGCCTCCACCACGCGCTTGGCCATCGACGCCTCGGCCAGCTTGCCCCAGGTGCGCGGGTCGTAGGTCTTCTTGGAGCCGACCTCGCCGTCGACCTTGAGGACGCCGTCGTAGTTCTTGAACATGTGGTCGGCCACAGGACGCGTGAAGGCGTACTGGGTGTCGGTGTCGATGTTCATCTTCACCACGCCGTTCTCCAGCGCCGTGCGGATCTCCTCCTCCGTGGAGCCGGAGCCGCCGTGGAAGACGAAGTCGAACGGCTGGCTGCCGGCCGGGCGGCCGTACTTCGCCGCGACGCCCTCGTTCAGCTCCTTCAGCAGGTCGGGGCGGAGCACGACGTTGCCCGGCTTGTACACGCCGTGCACGTTGCCGAAGGAGGCGGCCAGCAGGTAGCGGCCCTTGTCGCCCAGGCCCAGGGCCTCGGCGGTGCGGATCGCGTCCTCGACCGTGGTGTACAGCTTGTCGTTGATCTCGTGGGTGACGCCGTCCTCCTCGCCACCGGTCGGGGTGATCTCCACCTCGAGGATGATCCGGGCGGCAGCGGTGCGGACGAGCAGTTCCTGAGCGATCGCCAGGTTGTCGGCGAGGGTCTCCGCGGAGCCGTCCCACATGTGGGACTGGAACAGCGGGTTGCGGCCGCTCTTGACGCGCTCCTCGGAGATCGCGAGCAGCGGACGCACGTACCCGTCGAGCTTGTCCTTCGGGCAGTGGTCGGTGTGCAGCGCGATGTTGACCGGGTACTTCTCGGCGAGGATGTGCGCGTACTCGGCCAGGGCGACGGCCCCGGTGACCATGTCCTTGCTGTACTGGCCACCCAGGAACTCCGCACCACCCGTGGAGATCTGGACGATGCCGTCGCTCTCCGCCTCCGCGAAGCCGCGCAGGGCCGCGTTCAGGGTCTGGGAGGAGGTGACGTTGATGGCCGGGTAGGCGAACTTGCCTGCCTTCGCCCGGTCGAGCATCTCGTTGTAGACCTCGGGGGTTGCGATGGGCATCTGTCCGCTCCTTGTATGTGCGGGGTGCGTTCTGCGTACTTACGGCCCTGACCTAGGGAGTGACGTCATCGTCGGCCCCATCTTCGCAGACGTTGCCGGATGTGTCGGACACCCTGCCCGGCCGGTGGACGACCGGGTCACGCGCTACGGACCCGGGCCCGCCTCAGTCCAGTCCGAGGTCGTCCTTCGAGTACGCGAAGACGTACGGCACCCCGGCGCCCTCACTGATCTTCTCGGCCGCGCCGGTGGCCCGGTCGACGATCGTCGCCACGGCGACCACCTCGGCGCCCGCCTCGCGCACCGCCTCGACGGCGGTCAGCGGGGAGCCGCCCGTGGTGGAGGTGTCCTCCACCACCAGGACGCGGCGGCCCTTGATCTCCGGGCCCTCCACGCGCCGTTGCATGCCGTGGGCCTTGGCGGCCTTGCGGACCACGAAGGCGTCCAGTGTGCGCCCGCGCGCGGCGGCGGCGTGCAGCATGGAGGCCGCGACGGGGTCGGCGCCCATCGTCAGGCCGCCCACCGCGTCGAAGTCGAAGTCGGCGGTCAGGTCCAGGAGCACCTGCCCGACCAGCGGCGCCGCCTCGCCGTCGAGGGTGACGCGGCGCAGGTCGATGTAGTAGTCGGCCTCCAGGCCGGACGACAGCGTCACCCTGCCGTGCACCACGGCCTTGTCCTTGATCTGCTGCAGCAGCTCGCCACGAACGTCGCTCATGACAGCCAGCTTAAGCGCGGTGCCAGGTCCAGGTCGTCGAGGCCTCCAGCGGCTCCAGCGGGGTGACCAGGCGCGGGAGGGTGTTCAGACCGTCGGGCGGGCCGGTCTGCGGCTCCACGCACACGGCGGCCTGCTGCTCGTCGTAGACGACGACCCATTCCTCGCGGCTGGTCACCCTCAGCTCCAGCTGCCCGGGCCAGGTGAGCGTGACGTCGACGCCGCCGGGCATGCCGAAGCAGTCGTCCCAGGGGCCGGGCCGGGGCTCGACGCGATGCCCGGTGGGCAGGTGGTCGTCGCCGCGCTCCTCCTGCCAGGCGGGCCGGAAGTCGACGCGGGCGTCCTGGGCGCCGGCGCCCCCGAGGGTGCGGTTGAACCACGGGTGCCAGCCGATCTGCGCGGGGAAGGACGACTCGTACGTCTCCACGGACATGGTCAGCGTCAGCGCGTCCTCGGTCAGGGCGACGGCCTGGGTGACACGGCCGGGGTAGGGCCAGGGGGCGACGAGGTCGTACGTGATCACCGCCTCGGCCGCGGAGCTGCGGGCGGTGCGCCAGGCGCCGTCGCGGGCGGTGCCATGGATGGCGTGCGGTGGGGAGTTGAGCGGCATCTGGTGGACGGCGGCACCGTCCCGGAAGCGGCCCTCGCGGATCCGGCCGCACCAGGGGACCATCGGGAAGCAGCCGAAACGCTCTCCCTGGCGGAGCAGTTCGAGGCCGCCGACGCGCAGACTGCCGATACGCCCGCCGTTGCCCGGCTGCACGACCGCTTCCGCGTCACCCGCGGTCAGCGTGATGTCTTCGTTCCTCACCCCACGAGGCTACTTGGCCGATCAGGAAGACGTTCGGCGTCGCGGTCGAGCGGGGGCGCGAACGCGGGCAAGGGGCGGGCCGAGCGGAGGGGGCGAGCAGGGAGAAGCACGGAGCCGGGCCGAGCGGAGGCGACGAACAGGGAGAAGCACGGAGCCGGGCCGAGCGGAGGCGACGAACAGGGAACGGTACGGAGCCGGGCCGAGCGGAGGCGACGAACAGGGAAGGGTACGGAGCCGGGCCGAGCGCCGGGCGGGAAGGACCGGAGCCGGGCCGCCACCGGGGTACCGGGGCGGCGGGCCGCCACAGGGGCGGTGCTCAGCGGCGACGCCTCAGAGCCCGGCCCGCGACGATCACCGACGCCACGACCAACGCCGCCGCGGGCACCGCCCAACGGAGGGTGGACCCGGCGGAGACGGTCAGCGGCGCGGGGACGGGGGCGTAACGGCCTCGGGGCGGGGCGTGGTCGACCTCCTCGGCGCTGCGCCCGATCATCGTCCGCCGCGCGTGCGCCGCCTCGGCGGGCGGCTCGGCGGTCTCGGCGAAGTCCTCGGAGACGGGGGGCTCGTCGTCCTCGTCCTCCTCGTCGGCCAGCGGGTCGAGGGAGGAGGGCGGCACCTCGGCGTCGAAGACGGAACCGCGCCCGCCCGGCCCGGCCGGGTGCGCCTCGCCCTCGTCCCCGACCGGCGGCGCCGGCGCGTCGTCCGCGTCCGGAGCGGCCTCGAAGTCCCCACTCGCCAACGGGGCGAAGTCCTCGGTCGCCTCCTCGGCCAGCCCCACGACCCCATCGGCCCCAGGCGCCTCGGCTTCACCGGACTGCGACTTTTCGGCGGCCTCCGGTTCGGCCACCTCCACTTCAGGGGCCTCCGCGTCTGCAGCCTCCGGTTCGGGGGCCTCCGGTTCGGGGGCGGGCGGCTGGGTGGACAGGTTTTCCGCGAAGCGGTTCAGGAGACGGATCGTGGCGGTGTGGACGGCGTCCGGGGACAGCTCGGTGACGCGGCCCTCAGCACGAGCGGTGCCGTCGAAGGTGAGGGTGGAGCCACCGTCGGTGTCGCGGAGGCGGAGCGTGAGCGTGAGTTTCACCGAACCGGTGCCTCGGGACTCGGCCCCGTCGCCCTCGACGGCGTAGGAGCCGTCGTCGAGCGCACGGACGCGCAGGGTGCCGCGGTAGGTGATGGAGTGGCTGCCGATCCGCACCTTGAGCCGACCGCTGACGGGCCCGCCACCCGCGTCCTGCTGGAGCCCGGGAACCGCCCGGGCAACCCGCGCCGGATCGGCGAGCGCCCTTCGCAGCCGCCGAGCCGGAACCGGAACGAACACCTCGTGCTCCATGTCAGCCGAGGGTACCCAGTGCCGCCCCCGATTACCCTCCCCTCGGCCACAACCCGTCCCCGTGGGACATCCCCGGGCTCGGCCTTGCCGCCGGGTGGCTCCCAGCGAGCAGGACGGCACGCAGGACGGCACGGACCACCACGATCCGCGCGCTGCCCCCACGTACCGCACACACTGGCGGCGGACCCGGATCAGCCCGTCTACCGGGGGTGGACCAGCGTCGACGGCGGAAGGCCGGGGACGCGGGTAGGGGACGCGGCGCGGGCGGCCGCCGCGAGCGACTCCGGCGTGAGCGTACGCGGGGCGGGGGCCCGCGGGTCCAGGCGGAGGGCGGGTGGCATGCGGCTGGCCAGGACGAAGCCCCAGTCACCCCGGTCACCGCCCCGGTCACGGGAGGCGTGCGAGGCACCGGCCGTGCGGTCGGGCCCGGCGGCGGAGCCGGAGTCGCGGCCGTCCACGCGGTACGGCAGGGTGCGCAGTCCGGCGGCCCTGACCGTGGCCTCCACCGTCCAGAACTCCCGGGGCCGCGAGGCGACCGGTCCGGCGTGCACCACCAGCCGGCCGCCGGGTGCCAGGGCCCGCCGGGCCAGGCCGTAGAACTCCTGCGTGTACAGCTTCGCGCTCGCCGTGATGCCCGGATCGGGCAGGTCACCGATCACCACGTCGTACGCCGCCGGCGGCGCCCCACGCAGCCAGTCGAAGGCGTCGGCGGTGCTCACGTGCACGCGCCGGTCGTCGAAGGCGTGCTCGCCCAGTCCGGCCAGTACCGGGTCACCGCGCGCCAGCCGGACGAGCGCCGGGTCGCGCTCGACGACGTCCACCCGCTCGACGCCGGGGTGCCGCAGCACCTCGCGTGCGGCGAGGCCGTCGCCGCCGCCGAGGATCAGCACCCGCGCGTGCGGCCCGCTCATCGCGGGGTGGACCAGCGCCTCGTGGTAGCGGCGCTCGTCGCGGCCGCCGCCCCGCAGCCGCCCGTCGAGGAACAGGCGCGGCGGACGGCCCCGGGTGCCGCCGGTGAGGACGACCTCCTGCTCGCCGGTCCGCAGCGCCACCCGGACGTCCGCGCCGTACATCGCCTGCCGCGCGGCCCGTTCGAAGTCGCCGACCAGGGCGGTGAGGGAGGCGAGCAGACCGAGCACGGCGACGTTGGCGACGAGCAGCAGCCAGCGGCCGCGTGGGGTCAGGTCCCGCGGGAACAGGCCGAGCACGAGGACGCCGCCCGCCACGGCGTTGACGGCGCCGGTCACCAGCGCTCCGGTCAACTGCCCCAGCAGCGGCAGCAGGAGGAACGGGAACGCGAGTCCGCCGACGAGCGCGCCCACGTAGTCCGCCGCGAACAGGTCGGCGACCGCACCGCCCGCGTCCTGGCGGCGGATCCGCTGGATCAGCTCCATCAGCAGCGGCACCTCCGCGCCGATCAGCAGGCCGATGGCCAGGGAGAAGCCGACCAGCAGGCAGCGCGGACCGTTCGCCCACACGCCGCCCCAGCCGCCGGTCCAGGCGAACACCGCGTACAGCGCCATGGCGCTGCACCCGCCCACCAGCGCGAGCGCCGCCTCGATCGCGCCGAAGGCGACGGCGGCGTGCCGGCGCAGCCGCTTCGCGGCGAGCGAGCCGATGCCCATCGCGAACACCATGACGGACAGCACGATCGACGCCTGGGTGACCGAGTCGCCGATCAGGTACGAGGCCAGCGCCACGAGTTCGAGCTCGTACACGAGTCCGCAGGCCGCGCAGACGAAGACACCCGCGAGGACGAGGAACCGGCCGGTTCCCGGCCGGACGGGCAGTCGCGCGGGGCCGTTGAAGGGCGGCGCCGCGCCGGGCGGGGCCGGGGCGTGCGATTCGATCACACCCGTGACGTTACGTCACAGAAGTGGGACGCTTCGTCACCCACATGTGTGGAAAGGGATGTCGTCGCGCCGCGCGTGTTTACCCGCGCTCACCTCGCTCCGGCCGGCGCGGAACGGCGCACCCCCACCCTGGTCCGGGTGGCCACCAACTGGCCGTCCTGCGGGTAGGCGTGCCAGGTCCGCCAGTGCACCTGGCCGTCGCGCCACTGCGCCAGCATCGCGGTGAACGCGTTCGGGCTGCCCGGGAAGACACCCGCCAGACCGTGCGGATGCTCGGAGACGAGGGCCAGCAGCTCCTGGGCGCGACCGGTGAACGACCCCGGCGTCAGGAACTCGACGCGGGCGGCGAACTCGTACTCCCAGTCGTCGGCCCGCTTGGCGACGCCGAGCGGCAGCGGTGTGCTGGAGCCCGGGATGCACGCCACGGTCTCCGAACAGCTTCCCCGCTCCTCCTCCAGGAGCACCTGGTGGGACGCGCCGAGGAGTCTCAACTGGAGTTTTGTCCCGGTCAGTTCGAGGTCCAGGGTGGCCAGCGCGGGCAGCGGCTCGCGTCCCAGGGCCCAGGCGAGGTCGGCCGCGCTCGTGTCGGTGTAGGAGGTGTTCAGGGTCGTGAGCATGGATCGGCTCCGCTAGCACGCAAAGAAAAAGAAAGGAGAGGAACGGGCCGGCACGCCCCGGTGGACACGGGGACGACGGCCCGGTCAGCCCAGCTCGGGAGGGGGGTGCTGGACATCCGAGGGGCTGCGTCGGTAGAGGCAATCATGAACAGCGGTTCCGCCACAGGGTTTTTACCCAACTTCGTGCGGTTTCCATCCCTCAGAGGGCCTCACAGCTCAACTGTTCAACCATGGCGGGTGCCAGGGCGTGCGCGACGGGGGCCGGTGCACCCGCCGGAGACTTCCCCCGGCGGGCGCCGGCCCGGATGCGGTTCCCCCGCGGAGCTCGGCTGCCCCGTGTCAGCTGCCTCCGCCGCATCCGCCCCCGCACGACGACCCTCCGCCGCACGAGGAATGCCCCCCGCAGGAGTGACCCCCACACGAGTGCGACCCCCCGGAATGTCCCCCTCCCGAGTGACCCCCTCCCGAGTGATGGCCACTGTCGGACGAGCAGCCACCGCCGCCGCCGTCCGACCCGGCCCACCAGCCGACGCCGCCGCTCGCGCTTCCCCCGCCGACCGACCCCGTGCGCCGGCCCCGCGACGACTTCACGAGCCGGACGCGGCGGGCCCTGCCGCGCCCGACCGCCACGGCGGCCACGCACAGCACCGCGATCAACGCCAGGACGATGCCCAGAACCATGGCGCCCCCTCCCTCCGATCCCCAGGACCCCCGGCCGGGGCGCCCGGGGCCGTTCCCCCGGACGCCCGCCGTACGTTCCCGGGGCGTTCCGCCGAAGCGGCCCCCCGCGGGCGCCTCGCAGCGTGCCCGGGAGATGCCCGGCCGCAGGACCGGCCAAAGCACACTTGAGGAAGTCCAGAGCTTGGACGGAGGATGGCCGGCATGACCTCCAGCGCACGCCCGCTCCTCAACCGCCGGCTCGCCGAGTTCGGGACGACGATCTTCGCCGAGATGTCCGCGCTCGCCGTGCGGACCGGGTCGATCAACCTGGGGCAGGGCTTCCCCGACACCGACGGCCCCGAGGAGATCAGGGAGGCGGCCGTGCGCGCGTTGCGCGACGGGCGGGGCAACCAGTACCCGCCAGGTCCCGGCATCCCCGAACTGCGCACGGCGGTCGCGGAGCACCAGCTGCGGCGGTACGGGCTCTCCTACGACCCGGACACCGAGGTGCTCGTCACCGCGGGCGCCACCGAGGCGATCGCGGCCACGCTGCTGGCGCTGCTCGAGCCCGGCGACGAGGTGATCGCCCTGGAGCCGTACTACGACTCCTACGCCGCCTGCATCGCGATGGCGGGCGGGAAGCGGGTGCCGGTGACGCTCCGGCCGGACCACGAGGAGGGTGCGTTCCGGCTCGACCTGGACGAGCTGCGCGACGCGGTGACCCCGCGGACCCGGCTGCTGCTCCTGAACACCCCGCACAACCCGACCGGCACCGTCCTCACCCGCGCCGAACTGGCCGAGATCGCGCGGCTCGCCGTCGCACACGACCTGCTCGTGGTGACGGACGAGGTGTACGAGCACCTGGTGTACGACGACGCCGAGCACATCCCGCTCGCCACGTTCCCGGGTATGCGCGAGCGCACGGTCACCATCTCGTCAGCGGGCAAGACGTTCTCGTTCACGGGCTGGAAGGTCGGCTGGGTCACCGCCGCCGCTCCCCTGGTCACGGCGGTCCGCTCGGCCAAGCAGTTCCTGACCTACGTGAGCGCCGGACCGTTCCAGTACGCGGTCGCCGAGGCGCTCGCCCTCCCCGACAGCCACTTCACCGGTTTCCGCGAGGACCTGCGCGCCAAGCGCGACCTGCTCGCCACCGGACTGGCCGAGGCGGGCTTCGAGGTCTTCCGCCCCCGGGGCACGTACTTCGTCACCACCGACATCGCCCGGCTCGGCGAGAAGGACGGCATCGCCTTCTGCCGTACCCTGCCCGAACGCTGCGGCGTGGTCGCCATTCCCAACGCCGTCTTCTACGACGACCGGGAGGCGGGCCGCACCCAGGTCCGTTTCGCCTTCTGCAAACGGACGGACGTCCTGCGCGAGGCCGTGTCCCGCCTGCGGAGCCTGTGAGCCGGGGTACGCGCGCCGCTACGGCGAAGAGCCCGGTCCCGGGTACGCGGCCATGGTCGGCTCGCGTCCCGGGCCGGGCTCTCGCTTCTGTGCGTGACGGCCGGGAGACTACTTCTCGTCGTCCTCGGGCTTGTCCGCCTCGTCGACGTCCTGCTCGACGGGCTTGTCCGTCTCGTTGATGTCCTGTTCGAGGCCGAGCTGCTCGACGAGCCACCGGTCGAACTCGATGGCGGCCCGCACCCAGCTGACCGTCGAGGAGACGAAGTGCTCCAGGCTCACGCCCATGCCGATCAGCATCTGCGCCTCGCCGATGAGGCGGACGGTGCCGTCGTCGTGGGTGTGGCTGTACACCTTGGGCCACAGGGTGCGCCGGTTCCAGTCGTCGATGGACTCCAGCAGTTGCGGCTTCTCGTCGATCTTGTGGGGCCGGTCGTAGAACGTCCGCACCGAGAAGACCTGCTGGTCGGCCTCGCCGCGGAACATGAAGTACGTACGGAACTGCTCCCACGGCGCCGCGAGGTCGCCCTCGTCGTCGACGACGTACTTGAGCTCCATCTGGTCCAGGAGCTGCTTCACGAGGTCCTGATCCGGGACGACGGGGCCCGCCGGTCCCTGGGGCTGCGGCTCTGGCTTGCCCCCGAAGTTCGGAATCGAGGACGGGTCGATGCTCACCGTGTTTTTCCCTTCGTACGGATCTCGCCATCCTCCCTCATGCGGGGAGGGGGGTGGCAAGCCCTCCGGGAGCCTGTCAGCCCTGGGCTGACACGATCCGGCCGTCAGGTGGACGTCCGGCAAACGGAGGTGGGGGTCATGACGCGGACACGGGGCGGGACGAAGGCACTGCCCTTCCTCGTCGCCTTCGCGGGCATCGTGCTGTCCGCCTCCGAGTACCCACTGAACGGAGGACCCACGGGGAACCCCGTCCCGGCCCGGACACGGCCCCGGCGTTCACGGCGTTCACGGTGCGACGCGGTCCGCCACCCACCGTGGTGGCGGACCGCGCCGGGGGCTACAGCGTCTTGCCGGTCGCCGGGCCCACCAGCAGGCCCTCGCCGAAGCGGTCGACGCGGACCGTGTCGCCGTCCTTGATCTCGCCGGAGAGGATCTCCTTGGCGAGGCGGTCGCCGATGGCGGTCTGGACCAGACGGCGCAGCGGGCGGGCGCCGTAGGCCGGGTCCATGCCCTCCTCGGCGAGCCAGGCCAGGGCGTCGGGGGTGATGTCCAGGGTCAGGCGGCGCTCCGACAGACGGCGGGCGAGCCGGTCGATCTGGAGCCCGGCGATCCGGCTCAGCTCCTCCTTGGACAGGGCGGAGAAGACCACCAGGTCGTCCAGGCGGTTGAGGAACTCCGGCTTGAAGGAGGTGCGGACCGTCTCCAGGACCTGCTCCTTCTTCTCCTCCTCGCTCGTCAGCGGGTCGACCAGGTACTGGCTGCCCAGGTTCGAGGTCAGCACCAGGATGGCGTTGCGGAAGTCGACGGTGCGGCCCTGACCGTCGGTGAGGCGGCCGTCGTCCAGCACCTGCAACAGGATGTCGAAGACCTCCGGGTGGGCCTTCTCCACCTCGTCGAGCAGCACCACGCTGTACGGGCGGCGGCGCACCGCCTCGGTGAGCTGGCCGCCCTCCTCGTAGCCGACGTAGCCGGGCGGGGCGCCGACCAGCCGGGCCACGCTGTGCTTCTCGCCGTACTCCGACATGTCGATGCGGACCATGGCCCGCTCGTCGTCGAAGAGGAAGTCGGCGAGCGCCTTGGCGAGTTCGGTCTTGCCGACGCCGGTCGGGCCGAGGAAGAGGAACGAGCCCGTGGGCCGGTCCGGGTCCGCGATGCCGGCCCGGCTGCGGCGCACGGCGTCGGAGACGGCCCGCACGGCCTCGGCCTGGCCGATGAGCCGCCTTCCGATCTCCTCCTCCATGCGCAGCAGCTTCTGCGTCTCGCCCTCCAGCAGTCGGCCGGCCGGGATCCCGGTCCAGGAGGCGACCACGTCGGCGATGTCGTCGGGGCCGACCTCCTCCTTGACCATGGTGTCCTTGGCGGCCTCCTCCTCGGCCTGCGAGGCGGCCTCCAACTCCTTCTCCAGGTCGGGGATCTCCCCGTACAGCAGCTTGGAGGCAGTGTCGAAGTCGCCGTCGCGCTGGGCGCGTTCGGCCTGGCCGCGCAGGTCGTCCAGGCGCTCCTTCAGCTCACCGACCCGGTTGAGGGCCTGCTTCTCCTTCTCCCAGCGGGCGGTCAGGCCGCGCAGCTCCTCCTCCTTGTCGGCGAGGTCGCGGCGCAGTTTCTCCAGCCGCTCCCGCGAGGCGGCGTCGGTCTCCTTGTCGAGCGCCAGCTCCTCCATACGCAACCGGTCGACGCCGCGCTGGAGTTCGTCGATCTCCACCGGGGAGGAGTCGATCTCCATGCGCAGCCGGGAGGCGGCCTCGTCGACGAGGTCGATCGCCTTGTCGGGCAGGAAGCGTGAGGTGATGTACCGGTCGGACAGGGTCGCGGCGGCCACCAGCGCGGAGTCGTTGATCTGCACCTTGTGGTGGGCCTCGTAGCGGCCCTTGAGCCCGCGCAGGATCGCGATGGAGTCCTCCACGCTGGGCTCGGCGACCAGCACCTGCTGGAAGCGCCGCTCCAGCGCCGGGTCCTTCTCGATCCGCTCCCGGTACTCGTCGAGCGTCGTGGCGCCGACCATGCGCAGCTCGCCGCGGGCCAGCATGGGCTTGAGCATGTTGCCGGCGTCCATCGCGGAGTCGCCGCCGGCGCCCGTGCCGACGACGGTGTGCAGCTCGTCGATGAAGGTGATGATCCGGCCGTCGGACTCCTTGATCTCCGCCAGGACGGTCTTGAGCCGCTCCTCGAACTCGCCGCGGTACTTCGCGCCCGCGACCATCGCCCCGAGGTCCAGCGCCACCAGCCGCTTGTCCTTCAGCGACTCGGGCACGTCGCCCTTGACGATCCGCTGGGCGAGCCCCTCGACGACGGCGGTCTTGCCGACGCCGGGCTCACCGATGAGCACCGGGTTGTTCTTGGTGCGGCGCGACAGCACCTGCACCACGCGGCGGATCTCCTGGTCCCGGCCGATCACCGGGTCGAGGCGGCCCTCGCGCGCCGCGGCGGTGAGGTCCGTACCGAACTTCTCCAGGGCCTTGTACTGGCCCTCGGGGTCGGGTGTGGTCACCCGGCGTCCTCCCCTCGCCTTCGAGAAGGCGTCCTGAAGCTTCCTGGCGGTGGCGCCCTGCCCGGACAGCACCTCGCCGGCCGCGCCGCCCTTCGCGGCGATGCCGATGAGCAGGTGCTCGGTGGACAGGTACTCGTCCCCGAGGTCGGCCGCCCTGCTCTGCGCGTCCGCGATCACGGCGAGCAGCTCGCGGTTGGGCTGCGGCGGCGCGACCGTGGACCCGGTCACGCTGGGCAGCGAGGCGAGCACGCGCTCGGCGCCGGAGCGGACGGAGGCCTGGTCGGCGTCGACGGCCGACAGCAGGTCGACGATGTTCTCGTTCTCCTGCCCCTCGAGCAGGGCGAGGAGCAGGTGGGCGGGGGTCAGGTCGGCGTGCCCCTCCCGTACGGCCCGGTTTCCGGCCGCGTTGATCGCGTCACGGCTCCTGTTGGTCAGCTCGGCGTCCACGGTCGCTTCTCTCCTCCTTGACGAGCGCTCTCAGCCCACATCTCCCAGTGCTGACTGCATCAGCGTACACAAACTTGAGTCTATTCCACTCAAGGTGGGACCGGGAGCTTTCCCGCGGAGGGGATCGAGGAGGTCGGGGCCGGCGCGAAGGCGGCACACACGGCGGCGCCCGGGGCGACCCGTCCCGCGTGATGATCGGAATCGGGTCGCCCCGGGCGCCGGGACACGACTGAGCGGCGGTGGCCTTTTTCGGCCAGTGATCGAATCCGCCGATACCCGGAGATTCCGGGAAAACGACAGCGGCGTCACCGTGTTCAGGTCACGGTGACGCCGCTGCGGGGGGAAGCACCTGAGCGATCTGTTACGACGGGGGAATCGCGTCAGGCACTGCGGGGGGTGGCAGTGATGGTTCTGAGGACCGAGGGTTCCGCGACCACCTGCCGGTGGTCCCTCTGGTCCAGGTTCACGAAGATCATTCCGTAGCGGACGGCACACCGTACGGGCTGCGGCGCCCCCCGAGGCCGCCGCAGACACCGGTACGCCCGTACGTCACCGTCCTCGTCCCGCGTGACGACGACCGGCTCACCGAAGACGGTCACCATCAGCGAGTCACCGCTGTGGGGGAGGGCGGTGACCAGGTCGATGAAGTGCCAACCGGAGCGGTAGGCGGTGGCCATCTCGCGGCGGAAGGAACGGTCGTCGGGTGGAGTGGTCACATCAGCTCCCAGAGCCTTGTGACGGTCCAGCGAGCCCCTTGGACACGACCACTGCCGGCCAAGCGCTGTCCGCTTGAGCATTACCCTTCACACCCGTCAGGCCACTCAGCGCACCGAGTGCCACAACGGTGGAGAAGGCTGCCACAAGCACCGAGCGAAGCATTTTCTTACTCATAGTCGGCTTCGTCCTCACTTGAAGGTCCCCTCTTCCCCCGTCGGATACGACGATGGCTCATTCAGGCACGTCATGGCCACACAATCGATGCATCATGTTCCTGCATGTTCAGGACCCTGGGGGGTGGAGATTTGACAACGAATCGGGCAGAGGTGGCGCATTCCCACCCGATGACCGAGATGTGCGAGGAAGGCGGCCGTCTCTATGCGCATGCTCTGCGCGTGGGACGCCTCACCCGTGCCGATGCCGAATCCGCCCCTTGCCTGATGGAATTCAGTCTCCTGCGCCCCGATCCGGACGACGCCGACTGGCTGCGCCCCGTGTCGCCGGCCGTCGCCCTGGCCCAGCGACTCAACCCCATAGAGCAGGAGATCGCGGACCGCCGACGGTTGTCGGTCCGTCTCTCGGACGCGTTCGAGCCGTTCATGGCCCTCAGTACCCAGACATCGGTGAGCACCGACGCCATCACGGTCCTGGAGGGCGGAGAGCGGATCAACGCGGCGCTCAACCTGGCCGCGACCCAGTGCCAGTCCGAGATGCTCACAATCCAGCCGAGCGGCAACCGCCCGGAACACAGTCTCCTGCAGGGGCTGGACCGCGACCGACTGCTGATCGAACGCGGTGTACGGATCCGCACCCTCTATCAGCACACCGCGCGCTACAGCCCTGAAAAACTGGCCTATGTCGCACAGTTGCCCGTAAGTAAGGCCGAGTACCGCACCATCGACGAGCTGGTCGAGCGTTTGATCATCTGCGACGAGACCGTGGCGTTCATCCCGTCCCGGGACGACCAGCAGGTCGCGCTGGAGCTACGTCATCCCGGCCTCGTGCGCTACCTCACCAAGCTCTTCGAGTTCTTGTGGGACCGCTCGGTCCCTCTGCGCACCGGCGCCCCCTACGAAACCGCCTCTGACGGCATCACGGAGATCCAGCACTCCATCGCCAAGCTTCTCGTCGAAGGCCACGTCGACGAGGCCATCGCGCGTCGCCTGGGCATGAACGTGCGCACCTGCCGTGCCCACATAGCCAAGCTGGCCACGGCCCTGGGCAGTGGCAGCCGAGCCCAACTCGGGTATCTCATAGCCCAGTCGGGAATTCTGGACCAGGACCACTGACGGCAAGGGGACGAACGGCGTGACGTCGGCACCGCATCCGGACCACCAGCCGGAGGACCTGTGCTCACCGGGCACGGCGCTGTACGAACGAGCCCTGCGCCAGGGGCAGGTGGCCGCCCAGGAGGCCGCCGTCGCACCCTGCTTGGTCGACTTCGGACTGCTGTACCCCTCGGTCGCCGACGCGAGCCGGCTCGAACCCGTGCCACCCGCCGCCGCCCTGCACCGGCTCCTCCGGGGCTCCGCCGAGCGCATCGCCGAGGAGCGACGGCGCGAGGAGCGGCTGACCGAGACGTTCGAGACGCTGATGCGCGTCGAGGGACCGCGTACCGTGGGGCCGCGCTCGTCGGCTCTCAGACTCCTCAGCGGTACTCGCCGGATCAACCAGGCCATCACCGAGACCATGGCCGAGGCGAGCCAGGAGATCCTGTGCGTGCAACCGCACTCGGGCCTCCTCGGACGACGCGTCGAAGAGGCCCGGGCCGTGGCGCTGGTGCGCGACCAGGAGCTGCTGGACCGAGGTGGCCGCATCCGCACCCTGTATCAGCACACTCTGCGTCATGTGCCCTCGGTGGCCGGCTATCACGAGAAGCTGACCGGCGACGTCGAGGTCCGCACCCTCGACGAGGTCACCGACCGCCTCATCATCGTCGACCTCCGGGTTGCCTTCATCCCCGCCAATGGCGACGGCACCCTCGCGCTCGAAGTGCGCCACCCGGCGCTCGTGGGGTACTTCGCCACCACCTTCGACCGGCTGTGGCGGCTTGCCACCCCCATGTATCCACTGGCCGTCCCACAGCCGTCCGCAGGCCGCGTCACCCCCCGCCAGCGCGCCATCGCCGGACTCCTCGTCGAAGGCCACACCGACGCCGTCATCGCCGAACGCCTCGGCATGAACGTGCGCACCGCCCGCGAGCACATCGCCAAGCTCGCCGCCACCCTCGGCAGCGGCAGCCGGGCCCAGTTGGGCTACCTCATCGGGCAGTCGGGAATTCTTGACCCGGAACCGTGAACGGCCCCACGCCCACGGTGCTCGGCGGTCCGTCCAGCCCTGCCTGGGCGATCCGCACACCCAGCTGCGTGCGGCTGGCCGCGCCCAGCGTCTCCGACAGCCGGGCGATGTGCGCCCTGCAGGTGCGGACGCTGATGCCCAGCCGCTCGGCGATCACCGCGTCCTGGTGGCCCTCGGCCAGCAGCGCCGCGATGGACCGCTCACGGTGGGAGATGCCCTCGATGCCCGTGTCGGGCAGCGGCGCGGTCAGCGGGATCGCCAGCCGCCACAGCCGCTCGAAGACCGTCCCCAGGTACTCCACCAGCGCGGGATGACGCAGCTCCAGCGCCATCGTGCAGTCGGCGTTGGCGGGTACGAAGGCGACCGTGCGGTCGAAGAGGATCAGCCGGTCGATCACCTCGTCCAGTGTGCGCGCCTCGACCGCGTCGCCCATCAGCTCCAGGTAGTTGAGCAGCCCCTGGCCGTGCCGGGCCACATGCGTGTACAGGTCCCGCATCCGCACCCCGCGCCCGCGCAGCGCCAGCGCCCGGTGCAGCCCCTCGGACAACTCGTGCTCGCGGCGGATGCCGCCCGGCTGGACGGTCAGCACCTCGGCGGTGCACGCCTCGGTCGCCTCGTCCATCGCCGCCTGGATGCGGGACAGTCCGTCCAGCACCCGGATCGCCGTGCCCTCCACGGCCGCCGAGGGCACCCGCACCTGCCGGCCGAGCCCGGCGTACCGCTCGACGGCGGACACCACCGAGCCCACCCGCCGGTGGCTCTCACTCACCTCGGCGTACATCCCGCGCAGCAGCCGGGTCATGACCTCCTGCGGCGCGGTCGGCACCAGGAAGTCCATGTCGTCGGGGTCCGGGTGCAGCAGGGCGAGTTCAAGCAGGCAGGGCACCGGCTCGGCGAGCCGGCGCGGCACCCGGCCCTGCCGTACGGCCCGGGAATACACGTGCTCCCCGGCCTCGCACAGTCGGTCGGCACCGTGTGGATGCTCCTCCGTCCCGTGCCCGGTCATGCCCCATCACACCCCCGGTTTCCGCGTCTTCCGCAGCGCAACTATGCGCGGAGCGGACCGGCTGTGCAACACGGCTCCTTCCGGCGCGACCCCCGAGAACCAGCGGTTTCGACCGGTGTGCACCAGCCTCCACCGGACGGATCGCAGCGCGGCGAAGTCGGCTGCGAAGTCCGCTGTCGAACCCGACCGCGCCCCGCCTGTAAGGACGTTACTTCAGGCCGATCGAGTCACAGGCCGCCTTGTACGTCGCGGTGCAGATGTCGGACACCTTGTAGATGCCGTCGTCGATGACCGTGTCCTGGATGTTCTTCTTCGTCAGGGCGACCACGGAGACCAACTGCGCGGGAATGTTCTTGTGGGTGGGGCTGCTGATCCGGTCCCGGGTGAGGGAGTCGAACTGGATGTCCTTGCCCTGGACCTTGGCGACCGCCATCTGGGCGGCGGTCTCGGCCTCCGTCGGGTAGGACTTGTACACGCTCATGTACTGCTCGCCGGTGACGATCCGCTGCACGGCGTCGAGTTCGGCGTCCTGGCCGGTGATGGCCGGCAGGTGGGTGAAGCCCGCAGCCTTGAAGGCCTTGATGACGCCGCCCGCCATGCCGTCGTTGGCGGAGTAGACGGCAGCGATGTCGTCCTTGCCGAGCGCGGCGAGCGCCTCGGCCATGTTCGCCTGGGCGTTCTCCGGCTTCCAGTCCTTGGTGTCGTAGGACTTGGCGATCGTGACCTTCCCGCTGAGCTGGGAGAGCGCGCCCTCCTTGAACTGCTTGGCGTTCGGGTCGGTGGGCGATCCGTTGATCATGACGATCTGGTCGGAGGTGGTCACGTCGGAACCCAGCGCGTCGATCAGGGAGCGGCCCTGTACCTCGCCCACCAGCTCGTTGTCGAAGGAGATGTACGCGTCGATCGGGCCCTCGGAGAGCCGGTCGTAGGCGATGACCGGGATGCCCGCGTCCTTGGCCTTCTGCACCACGTCGGCGATGGCGTGCGAGTCGACGGCGTCGAGCAGGATGACGTCGACCTTGTCGTCGATCATCCGCTGCATCTGGCCGGCCTGCCGGCCCGCGTCCGCGTCCGCGTTGGAGTACTCGACCTTGCCCTTGTTCCGGGTCAGCTCGGCGACCTTCTCCTTGATGATGGGGTAGTCGAACTTCTCGTACCGGGTGTTGGCCGTCTCCGGCAGCAGCAGGCCCACCGTCAGGTCGTCGCCCTTGGTGGGGCTCGCGTCGGCGCCGCTCCCCGACCCGCCGAGCGCCCCGCAGGCGGCGAGCGAGAAGGTCAGCGTGGACGCGGCCACGGCTATGGCGATACGACGCATCGAGGTGCTCACTTCTGGTGCCTTCCGGACGAGGGCGCAGCATTGCAACCCAGGTGACTGAAAAGCCAACGCGGAGGCGACCACCGGCGTCAAGCGGAACCACTTAACGAGATGGCAACACCACGCTCCGCTGCGGCTGTGAAGACCCTGCGAACCCTTGCGGAATCACCCTCAAACGCCCTTTGCGGACCCTTCACCAGAGGGAAGTTCAGCGGTCGTACGAAGAGGCAGGCGACCTGACGGACCCACACCTGCCGACCCGAACAGGAGTCGGCGCCGACAAAGGCGCCAGCCATGGAGAGGCTCGAGGGCGTGGAGACGATCCGGATGAGCCGACTCGGGTACCACACAGACCGGCACTTGCCATGATGGAAAGTCGAGCTAGACTTTCCATCATGGCAAGTATCTCGGACGATCCTGCCGCCGCACGCGCGGCCCTCGACAGCGCGGCCTCCGCACGCGCCACCCTCGCCGACCGCGCCACCGCGCCCTGGTGGTACCACGCCGGGCTGGGCCTCGGCGTGGGCATCGTCTTCGCCTCGATCGACATGGGCGGCAGCATGGTGCCCTCGGGCGTCATCGTCGGGGGGATCGTCCTCCCGACGATGCTCACCCTGAGCGTCGCCCGCTCCCGCGGCGTCTCCGTCAACCGCTCGGTGTCCGCTCCGGGCACGCGCGGGCTCAACGGCCTGTACCTGCTGGCGCTCATCGCCCTCGGCGGCCTCGGCCTGAGCCTGAAGCTGGCCGCGGGGCTGCCGGGCGCCATGTCGGTGGCCGGTCTGCTGGCCCTGGCCCTCACCGTGTACGTCACCCGGCGCAACGACGACGCGCTGCGCCGCGATCTGCTGCGGCGGATGTGACCATGTCCGGACTCGACGAGGTGATCCATCCGGCACACCGGCTGCGGATCTGCGCCATGCTCGCGGCGGTCGACTCCCTGGAGTTCTCGGTGGTCCGCGATGCCCTCGGAGTGAGCGACTCCGTCCTGAGCAAGCAGGTCAAGGTGTTGCAGGCGGCCGGCTACGCGACCGTGCGCAAGGTCCCGATGAACTCCCGCACCCACACCTGGCTCGCCCTGACCGACGCGGGCCAGGAGGCACTGGCCGGGCACCTTGCGGAACTCCGGCGCATCGCGTCCCTCGCGGACGGGGCCAAGCCGTAGGGCCGTCCGGCAGGCCCCGGGGCCCCTTGCCCTGCTCCTCGGGGTCCTGCTCCCCGCACAACTTCCCCGACTCGCCATCGGCCTGCAGAAAGCCCCCGCCCGGCCTCCCAGGAGGCCCCGCGACGACGATTCCCCTGTCAACGCCCGCTTCCGCCATGCCCACTGCTCACTGTCGTGGTCCAGCCCCGCCGCGCAGCGCGCCTTCAAGTCGCGAGAGGCAAGGGAGCCGAGCAGAGCGCCGATCCGGCGCAGGACCTCTCGTCCCGCCCGGTCGGACCCTTGAGACCGGAGCGGATCGCCACCCCGGACGGGCCGGGAAGACGCGAAGGGGCCCGGAGGCTTGCGGCCTCCGGGCCCCTCGAGTGCGGGACGGTGCTACTCCGGTTGCTGGCGCTTGGGCCGCCACACCACCAGCGCGCTGGTCTGCTGGACCTCCTGGTAGGGGACCAGATCCCGGCGGTAGGAGGCGTGCACCGCGGCCTCGCGCTGCCGCATCGCCGCCGCCGCGCCGTCCAGCGCCGCCTGGAGTTCCGCGACCCGGGACTGGAGCGCCGTGACCTGGTTCTCCAGTTCGATGATGCGCTTGATGCCGGCCAGGTTGATGCCCTCGTCCTGCGACAACTGCTGCACCTGGCGGAGCAGTTCGATGTCGCGGGCCGAGTAGCGGCGCCCACGGCCGGCGGTGCGGTCGGGGGACACCAGACCCAGCCGGTCGTACTGACGGAGGGTCTGCGGGTGCAGTCCGGACAGCTGGGCGGCCACCGAGATGACGTACACCGGTGTGTCTTCCGTCAGTTCGTACGGGTTGCGGCGGCGGCCGTCCATCTCCCTCATGCTCCCTTCGCGGCCTCGAACAGCTCGGCCCGCGGATCCTCGCCCGCGGTGGCCTCGCGATACGCCTGAAGCGCGTCACGAGCCTTCCCCGACAGGTCCTTGGGGACACTCACCTCCACGGTGACCAGCAGGTCGCCGCGGCTGCCGTCCTTGCGGACCGCGCCCTTGCCGCGCGCCCGCATCGTACGGCCGTTCGGCGTGCCCGGGGGCAGCTTCAGCGTCACCGAGGGACCGCCCAGGGTGGGCACGCGGATCTCGCCGCCGAGGGCCGCCTCGGTGAACGTGACCGGCACGGTGACGGTGAGGTTGTCGCCCCGGCGGCCGAAGACCGGGTGCTCCCCGACGTGCACCACCACGTACAGGTCGCCCGCGGGTCCGCCGCGCTCGCCCGGGGCCCCCTTGCCACGCAGCCGGATGCGCTGGCCGTCGCTGACCCCGGCCGGGATGCGGACCTGCATCGTCCGGGACGACTTGGCCCGTCCGGAGCCCGTGCACACCTCGCAGGGGTTCTCCGCGATGAGCCCGCGGCCCTTGCAGTCCGGGCACGGGTCCGTCAGCGAGAACCCGCCGCCCGAGCCGCGTGCCACCTGGCCGGTGCCGACGCAGGTCGGGCACACCCGCGGTGTGCCGTTCTTGTCGCCGGTGCCGGAACAGGCCTTGCACGGCTGCTGGCTCGACATGCGCAGCGGCACCGTCGCGCCCTCGATGGCCTCCGTGAAGCTCAGCGTGACCTCGGACTCGATGTCCTGGCCGCGCCGGGGCTGGGCACGCGTGGTGCCCGTGCCGCCCCGGTTGAACAGGCCCCCGAAGACGTCACCGATGCCGCCGCCGAAGCCGCCGCTCCCCCCGCCGCCCTGGGCGCCCCCTCCGAAGAGGTCGCCCAGGTCGAAGTTGAAGTTGCCGCCGCCGGCGCCCGGTCCGGGGCGGAAGCCGCCGTTGCCGAACAGGGCGCGGGCCTCGTCGTACTCCTTGCGCTTCTTGGCGTCGCCGAGCACGTCGTTCGCCTCGGAGATCTCCTTGAAGCGCTCCTCGGCCTTGGCATTGCCCTTGTTGGCGTCCGGGTGGAACTCGCGGGCGAGCTTCCGGTACGCCTTCTTGATCTCGGCCTCGGTGGCGTCCTTGGGGACGCCGAGGACCTTGTAGAAGTCCTTCTCGATGAAGTCCTTGGTGCTCATCCCCGACGTCCCTCCTCTCGTGCGTCGTCCGTTATTACGTCAGCCCTCCTCCGGGCCACCGTTCTCCTTGTCCTCGCCCTGCTCGGCTGCCGGGGCCGTGCCGGACTCCTCGGCCGGCTTGACCGTCTGCGCGCCGGGCTGGGGCTCGGCCACCGCCACCCGCGCGGGGCGGATGGTGCGCTCGCCGATCCGATACCCGGGCTGAAGAATCGCCACGCACGTCGTCTCGGTGACGTCCGGTGCGTAGGAGTGCATCAGGGCCTCGTGGATCGTCGGGTCGAAGGACTCGCCCTCCTTCCCGAACTGCTGGAGTCCGAGCTTGGACACCACGGTCTCCAGCGACTCGGCGACGGACTTGAAACCGCCCACCAGTTCGCTGTGGTCCCGCGCGCGGCCGATGTCGTCGAGCACGGGCAGGAGCTCGGACAGGATGTTCGCCACGGCGACCTCCCGTACCGCGATCCGGTCCCGCTCGACCCGGCGCCGGTAGTTCTGGTACTCGGCCTGGAGCCGTTGCAGGTCCGCCGTGCGCTCGCCGAGCGCCGTGCGCACCTGGTCCAGCTGGGCCGTCAGCGCGGCCGACTGGTCCGGCTCACCGGCCGGGGCCCCGCCCTTGTCCTGGGCGGCGGCCTCCGCGGCGTCGTCGGGGGTGGTGCCGGAGGCGGCGTCGGACTGCGGCGGAGGCTGCGGCTGGTGCTCCTCGAAGCCGGGGGTCTCCTCCGTCACGCCGCACCGTCCTTGCGCTCGTCGTCGACGATCTCGGCGTCCACGACGTCGTCGTCGGCCTTGGCCTGGCCCGCACCGGCGTCACCGGCACCGCCCGCGGCCTGCGCGGCCTGGGCGTCGGCGTACATGGCCTGGCCGAGCTTCTGGGAGACGGCGGCGACCTTCTCCGTGGCGGTGCGGATCTCGGTGGTGTCCTCGCCCTTGAGCGTCTCCTTCAGCTCGGCGACGGCGGACTCCACCTCGGTCTTGATCTCGCCGGGGACCTTGTCCTCGTTGTCCTTGAGGAACTTCTCGGTCTGGTAGACGAGCTGCTCGCCCTGGTTGCGGGTCTCGGCGGCCTCGCGACGCTTGTGGTCCTCCTCCGCGTAGCGCTCGGCCTCCTCGCGCATGCGGTCGACCTCGTCCTTCGGGAGCGAGGAGCCGCCGGTGACGGTCATCTTCTGCTCCTTGCCGGTGCCGAGGTCCTTCGCCGTGACGTGCATGATGCCGTTGGCGTCGATGTCGAAGGACACCTCGATCTGCGGGACGCCGCGCGGCGCCGGCGGCAGACCGGTCAGCTCGAACATGCCGAGCTTCTTGTTGTACGCGGCGATCTCGCGCTCGCCCTGGTAGACCTGGATCTGCACCGACGGCTGGTTGTCCTCGGCCGTGGTGAAGATCTCGGAGCGCTTGGTCGGGATCGTGGTGTTGCGCTCGATCAGCTTGGTCATGATGCCGCCCTTGGTCTCGATGCCGAGGGACAGCGGGGTGACGTCGAGCAGCAGGACGTCCTTGACCTCGCCCTTGAGGACACCGGCCTGGAGCGAGGCGCCGATGGCGACGACCTCGTCCGGGTTCACGCCCTTGTTGGCCTCCTTGCCGCCGGTCAGCTCCTTGACGAGCTCGGCGACCGCGGGCATACGGGTGGAACCACCGACGAGCACGACGTGGTCGATGTCGCTGACGGAGACGCCGGCGTCCTTGATGACGTTGTGGAACGGCGTCTTGCAGCGCTCCAGCAGGTCGGCCGTCAGCTGCTGGAACTGGGCGCGGGTGAGCTTCTCGTCCAGGTGCAGCGGGCCCTCGGCGGACGCGGTGATGTAGGGCAGGTTGATCGAGGTCTCGGTGGACGAGGACAGCTCGATCTTGGCCTTCTCCGCCGCCTCACGCAGACGCTGGAGGGCCATCTTGTCCTTGGACAGGTCCACGCCGTGACCGGAGTGGAACTGCTTGACCAGGTAGTCGACGACACGCTGGTCCCAGTCGTCGCCACCGAGGTGGTTGTCGCCGTTGGTGGCCTTCACCTCGACCACGCCGTCGCCGATCTCCAGCAGCGAGACGTCGAACGTACCGCCACCGAGGTCGAAGACGAGGATCATCTGCTCGTCCTTGTCGAGGCCGTACGCCAGGGCGGCGGCCGTCGGCTCGTTGACGATGCGCAGCACGTTCAGACCGGCGATCTCGCCGGCTTCCTTGGTGGCCTGGCGCTCGGCGTCGTTGAAGTACGCCGGGACGGTGATGACCGCGTCCGTGACCTTCTCGCCGAGGTAGGCCTCCGCGTCCCGCTTCAGCTTCTGCAGCACGAAGGCGCTGATCTGCTGCGGGTTGAAGTCCTTGCCGTCGAGGTTGATCCTCCAGTCGGTGCCCATGTGGCGCTTGACCGACCGGATGGTCCTGTCGACGTTGGTGACGGCCTGACGCTTGGCCACCTCACCGACCAGCACCTCGCCGTTCTTGGCGAAGGCGACGACGGACGGCGTGGTCCTGGCGCCCTCGGCGTTGGTGATGACGGTGGGCTCGCCGCCTTCGAGAACGCTGACGACGGAGTTAGTCGTGCCCAGGTCGATGCCGACCGCACGTGCCATGGTGAATCCTCCAGCTGACTTGAGTGGAACGGACTCAAGTGTGCCCGAGGCTCTCCGTCGGGTCAACAGACCTGAGCCACTCCGACTCAAGTCTTATCCATCTCTTATACGCAAGGGCGCTCTGACCTGCGGTGACGTGGATTGCCTGGGCGGAGGAGGCGGATATTCGAGGTGACGGCGAGGGGCCTGGAGGCCGGATTCGCCGGTTCCGCCGCCGGATTCCGCGTCGTACGGGACCCTGCCGCGCGGGGCTCCGGGGGCCGTGCCGGACTGCCTCGGGGCGCGGAGGACCCGGAAGGGCTCGGTGCGCGACCGGGCACCGGACGCGTCGCCGCGCGCGCGTGGCGGTGCCCCGGTGCCGAACGCCTCAGCACGCGCACGCGTGGCGCCACCGGCGGCGGAAGGACCCCGGGCGGTGCGCTCCTCGGGCCGCCCGCGGGTGCCGGGCACTCGGGTCTGCCCCCGGGTGCCGGGAAGCCGGGCCTGCGTGCGGACACCGTTGGGTTCGGTCGGGCGCCGCGGAGCGTACGCCGGCACCCGCAACAGCCCGAGGACGATCACCAGGGCCGCCCCGGCCACCCACAGCACGGCCGTCGGCCGGGCCAGGCCCGTGTGCACCAGCACCCCGACCAGGACCGCGGCGAAGGTGCCGGCGCCGAGCAGGACGGTCGCGCCCGGCTGCGTCGGCCCGAGCCGACGCAGCCGGTGCGCGAGGTGGTCGGGACCGCGGCGCAGCAGGGGGCGTCCGGCCAGCCTGCGCGACACCAGGACCAGCACGGCGTCGGCGCTCGCGGTGGCGGTGAGCGCGAACAGCACCGCCACGGTGGAGACCGTGTCGTACCCGGTGCGGGTGAGGAGGGCCGCGCAGGCCAGCACGAAGCCGGTGAACAGCGCGCCTCCGGACCCGAACGCGATCCGCGCCGGGTGCCAGTTGTGCATCAGGAAACCGGTGAGGGCGGCGGCCAGCACGCTCAGCAGCACGGCGAGGTCGTCCATCACCTCGGCCGCCGCACACACGCCCACCCCGAACGCGGTGAGCACGCCCACCGTGCCCGCGAGGCCGTCCGCGTGGTCGAGCCCCCGGAAGGCGGCGGCCACACAGGTGATCCAGGCGACGGCGGCCACCCCGGCCACCGGCCCGGTCTCGTCGTACGGCACCACGCAGGCCGCCGCGAGAGCCGTACCGACGAGCAGGAACGGTGTCTTCAGCCGCCACACGTCCGCGGCGGTCCCGAGCACGGCGACCGCGGCGCCCGCGACGAGCAGTCTGCCCACTCCGTCGCCCAGCGGGGCGGTACCCGTCCAGCCGCCGGCCGCGGCGACCAGGCAGGTGCTGAGCACCACGGCCAGGCCGCCGAGCAGGGGCAAGGGGCGTGCCCGCCTCCTGCGGTCGACGAGGCCCAGCCGAAGCGCGAGCACCCGGAGCAGCGCCGAGAGCAGGGCGGCGAGGAGGAGAGCGGTGATGGCGGTGGCGATCCCGTAGAGCACGGTTCTTAAATTAGGGGTATATGGGGCGATCAGGTGCGAATAACACGATCGGCGCGCGACTGGATCCCCGGGCGGCCCTCCGGCACCCCCCGGACGGCCCTCAAGCGGACCCGCAGCGACCCAGATCACCCCGCACCCGACTGCATTGCGGCCGAGGATGGAGGTAGTCTCAGACGGACTACATAAGTTACCGCTCAGTAATCTCGAGGCCGCCTCAGGAGCCCCCATGCAACTCGCCGCGATCATCGTGTCGCTGGTCCTGACCGTGGTCGGCGTCGCGCTGCTCGCCCGTGCCATCGGTCAGTTCGTCCGGTACTTCAAGCTGGGCCAGCCCGTACCCGCCGGCACCCGTACCGACAACCCCTACCGGCGCAGCGTGACCCTGGTCCGGGAGTTCCTCGGCCACACCCGGATGAACCGATGGGGCATCGTGGGCGTCGCCCACTGGTTCGTGGCCATCGGCTTCCTGACGCTGCCGCCCACCCTCGCGCAGGCGTTCGGCCAGTTGTTCCGGGCCGACTGGACGCTGCCGGTCATCGGGGACTTCCTGCCGTTCGAGATGTACATCGAGTTCATCGGCGTGATGACCGTCCTCGGCATCGCCGTGCTCATCGCGATCCGGCTGCTGAGCCTGCCGTCCCGGCCCGGCCGCAAGTCCCGCTTCGCCGGCTCCAAGGCCGGCCAGGCGTACTTCGTCGAGTACGTCATCCTCATCATCGGCCTCGCGATCTACGTCCTGCGCGGACTGGAGGGCGCGCTGCACCACGTGGAGCACTACGAGGCCGGGTACTTCGCCTCGTACCCACTGGTGCTCGCCTTCAAGGGCCTGTCGGCCGGCACCCTGCAGAACCTGGTCTACCTGACCGCGATGATCAAGATCGGCACGTCCTTCGTGTGGATGATCGTGGTCTCCCTGAACACCAACATGGGTGTGGCCTGGCACCGTTTCCTGGCCTTCCCGAACATCTGGTTCAAGCGCGAGGCGGACGGTGGCACGGCCCTGGGTGCCCTGCAGCCGATGACCTCCGGCGGGAAGGCGATCGACTTCACCGATCCCGGTGAGGACGACGTGTTCGGTGTTTCGCAGGTCGAGCAGTTTTCCTGGAAGGGCCTGCTGGACTTCTCCACCTGCACCGAGTGCGGCCGCTGCCAGTCCCAGTGCCCGGCCTGGAACACCGGCAAGCCGCTCTCCCCGAAGCTGCTGATCATGTCGCTGCGCGACCACGCGCACGCCAAGGCCCCCTATCTGCTGGCCGGCGGCGGCAAGACGACGGAGGGCGAGGAGAAGGCCTCCGCCGAGCAGCTCGCCGGCGTCCCGGCGGCGGCGCTGGCGGAGGCCGAGCGTCCACTGATCGGCACGCTGGAGGCCGCGTCCGACGGCGGCTTCGCCGCGGGCGTCGTCATCGACCCGGACGTGCTGTGGTCCTGCACCACCTGCGGGGCCTGCGTCGAGCAGTGCCCGGTCGACATCGAGCACGTCGACCACATCGTCGACATGCGCCGCTACCAGGTCATGATCGAGTCCTCGTTCCCGTCCGAGGCGGGCACGATGCTCAAGAACCTGGAGAAGAAGGGCAACCCCTGGGGCCTGGCCAAGAAGCAGCGCCTTCAGTGGACCAAGGAGGTCGACTTCGAGGTCCCGGTCGTCGGCAAGGACATCGAGGACCTCTCCGAGGTCGACTACCTCTACTGGGTCGGCTGCGCCGGCGCCCTGGAGGACCGCGCCAAGAAGACCACCAAGGCCTTCGCGGAACTGCTGCACATCGCGGGCGTCAAGTTCGCGATCATGGGCGGCGACGAGAAGTGCACCGGCGACTCCGCCCGCCGCCTGGGCAACGAGCCCCTGTTCCAGGAGCTCGGCATGGAGAACGTCGCCGCGCTGAACATGGCCTTCGGTGAGGAGTCGGACGACGAGGGCAACGTCACCCCCGAGTCCCGCAAGCCGAAGTCGGCGAAGAAGATCGTCGCCACCTGCCCGCACTGCCTCAACACCCTCGGCAACGAATACCCGCAACTCGGCGGCGACTACGAGGTCATCCACCACACCCAGCTGCTCCAGCACCTGGTCGACGAGGGCAAGCTCGTCCCCGTCACCCCGGTCGAGGGCATCATCACCTACCACGACCCCTGCTACCTGGGCCGCCACAACAAGATCTACACGCCGCCACGGGAGATCATCGGCAAGGTCCCGGGCCTCAGGAACGAGGAGATGCACCGCCACAAGGAACGCGGCTTCTGCTGCGGCGCCGGCGGCGCCCGCATGTGGATGGAGGAAAGGATCGGCAAGCGCATCAACGACGAACGCGTCGACGAGGCTCTTTCGCTGAACCCGGACATCGTCTCCACGGCCTGCCCGTTCTGCCTGGTCATGCTCACCGACTCCGTCAACGGCAAGAAGAACGACGGCAAGGCCAAGGAATCCGTCCAGGTCGTCGACGTCGCCCAACTGCTGCTCGACTCCGTCAGGACGCCGGTCGACCCGGCGGGCGAGGCGACCGACGAGAGCGAACCGGAGCCCGAGCCGGTGAAGTAGGCGGCCCGGCCGTCCCACGTCCGACGCCCCCGTGTCCGTACGGCACGGGGGCGTCGCCGTGTTCCCGGGAGCGGGCCGCGGGAGTGCTACGCGCTCCTGGGCGCGGCCTGCTGCACGACCTCGAAGGACCACAGGGTGGAGCCGGTGGCCGCGGGCTTCGGCCGCTCCCCGCCCTCACCCCCGCCCTCACCCGCGCCGGCACCCTGGTGCGCGGCCTTCATCGGCCCCTCCAGCCAGGCCTGGAACGACTCCTCGTCACGCCAGCGCGTGTAGACGAGGTAGGTGTCGGTGCCCTCGACAGGGCGCAGGAGCTCGAACCACTCGAACCCGTCGGAGTTCTCGACCGCGTGCGCCCGGGAGGCGAACCGCTTCTCCAACGTCTCGCGTTGCTCGGCGGGCACGGTCAGTACGTTGATCTTGACTACGCTCATGGTCCCATCCTGCCCGGTGGCCCCCGAGCCGCCACTCAGCGCCCCGGAGCCCCCGTGGGCTCCCCTGAGAAGCACCCGGAAAACCCTGGGAACACCCTTGGGAACGCCCCTTAAGGGATGTCACAGCTCGGACCCAAAGCCCAGCGGGGACACCCGGCCCGGCCCGTGACTTCACGGGCTCGGGTACGTTCAATGACGTGGCTGGATTCAGGAGCGGACGCGGCGGCCGGAACGATCGTGCCCCGCAAGCGCGGACCCAACAACCTCCGTACGGGCAGCAGGCGCCCCAGGCCCCCTCGTACGGCTATCCCCCTGCGCAGCAGCAGCCGTACCCGCGGCAGCGGCAGCGGCCGCCGTACGGAGGCGGGGGCGGGGCCGTCCAGTGGCCCCGGGCCGACGACGGGGGCTACGGCGGCGGGGGCTACGGCAACCAGGGTGAGCCGGAGTACTTCGGCGGCGGCCACCCGCAGGGCGGCCCCGACCCGTACGCGGCCGACAACCCCGGCCACACCCAGGCGTTCGCGGTCGGCGAGGACCCCTACGACCAGGGCGGGACCTACCGCGCCGGCTCGGCGCCGGCCGGCCCGATCGGCCCTCGCCTGCACTGGTCCGACCTGCTGCGGGGCATAGTCCTGTCCCCCCAGCAGACCTTCCTCCGGATGCGCGACTACACGATGTGGGGCCCCGCCCTCATCGTGACGTTCCTCTACGGACTGCTCGCGGTCTTCGGCTTCGACGGCGCCCGCCAGGACGCCATCAACGCCACCCTCTCCAACGCGGTCCCGATCGTCCTGATCACCGCCGTGGCCCTGGTGATCAGCTCCTTCGTCCTCGGTGTGGTCACCCACACCCTGGCCCGCCAACTCGGCGGCGACGGGGCCTGGCAGCCCACGGTCGGCCTGTCCATGCTGATCATGTCGATCACGGACGCGCCGCGTCTGCTCGTGGCCATGTTCCTCGGCGGCGACGCGGGCTTCGTCCAGTTGCTCGGCTGGGCCACCTGGGTCGCGTGCGGCGTCCTGCTGACCCTCATGGTCCGCAGCTCCCACGACCTGCCCTGGCCCAAGGCCCTGGGTGCCTCGGCGATCCAGCTGATCGCCCTGCTGTCGATCGTGAAGCTCGGCACGTTCTAGGGCCTGTTGCGGCCTTCCCGCAGCCCACCAGCACACGAGGGGCCCGGCGCACCGCCGGGCCCCTCGCTGGTCCTCAGTTCCGTCGTGCGCCCGCTCCAGCGCGGTCGGCGCCCGAGTCCGGGCCCGTCAGAGCGTGCCGCCGATCTCGCACGCCCGGCAGGGCGGCTGCCCGCAGGTGCACTGCATGACGGCCTCGACGACCCCGCGGTCGTGGTAGAGGCACTCGTCCTTGCAGGTGTGGCGCGGGACGAACCCCGCCGGGATCTCGCCGGGCCACGGCTCGTAACCGTCCCGGCAGCGGACGAACCGCTCGGGGTCGGTGGAGTGCAGGTCGTGCATGCTCGACCGCGCCCTGTCCTCCAGCTCCCGCACCCGCTCCACCAGGTTCTTCAGCTCGGCGGCGATGCCGGCGTACTGGTCGGTGCCGGTCCTCACGTGTGCGGCCCGCAGCGCCATCGCCGCGTTGCCCAGGAACCTGCCGGCGTCCTGAAGGTCGGTCACGTGATGCAACTGAATGCCGTTCACGCCTCGCACCCACACGGCGTCCATGTTGCTCACCGATCCGCCCTCCTTGGATTTCTTGCGGGACAGTATGCGCGGCGCCGATGCCTTCGCATAAGAAAAATCAATCTATTTACCGAAACTAAAGGTCTCGGCCGCGACCGTCCAGCGATATTCAGGGTGAGTCGGCTCACAGCAACCCTGAGACTGCGGGCACGGCCGTACCGGAAGACCCATTGCCCCACACGCAATGGATCTTCTCAATGGATCTCCTCAGTGGATCTCCTCTTGGCTCCGGTCCTGCGCAACGCTTGATCAACGCGGACACTCGTTCACGGGGCCGCGAACGAGCCTCGGCGCACACCACGGGCCACCCGAGCAGGAAAAGGACCGAGCACCCCGCCCCCGATTTGACACACCCATTGACGGGACGTCTCCTTGAAGGGAGGAAACAGCTGCGGCACACGCTTTTCCAGGTGCGCCGCGCACTCGGGTTCGCGAGCGTCCAGCAGTTTCCGGAGCGACAATGGCTACTTATGAATACCTGTGCAGCCACTGCGGCCCTTTCGACGTGAAACTGACGATCGGAACGGCGCCCACGACGTACGGCTGCCCCGTGTGCACCAACACTGCGAGGCGCGTGTACTCCGCGCCTGGCCTGTCGTCGGCCTCAAGCGCGTCCGTCGCCCTCCACGAACGGGAGGAGCAGGCCCGTGAGGCCCCGACCGTGGTTTCCGAAGTGCCGCCGCGCACAAGTCCGGAGCGGCGACCGCATCCCGCGCTCTCACGGCTGCCACGACCCTGACCGCCTCCGCCCCACGCGGAGTCAGGAGGTGCGTCCCCGTGGACAATGTGGGACTGCTCTTCGTCGGTGCGGTGCTCTTCATGAACGGGTTGCTGCTTCTCGGCAAGGTCGATGACCGGGCGGGAGCAGTGTTCAACCTGTTCGTCGGGGCACTGCAAGTACTGACGCCGACCTACCTCATCTTCACCGCCGGCGGCGACTCCAAGAAAATCCTCGCGGCATCCGGAATCTACCTGTTCGCCTTCACCTACCTCTATGTGGGCATAACCCTGCTCGCCGACCTCGACAGCACTGGGGTCGGCTATTACTCATTGTTTGTGGCAATCGCCGCCCTTGGATATTCGTACGCCAATTTCCGGCTCTTGAAGGACTACCCGTTCGGGGTCATCTGGCTCTACTGGGCCCTGCTGTGGTTCCTGTTCTTCCTGCTGCTCGGCCTCAAGAGGGAGCACCTCAGAACCTATACGGGATGGATCTCCGCGATCGAAGGCTGGGTCACCGGTGCCATTCCCGCGGGTCTGCTGCTCTCCGGCTACTGGAAGCACCCCACCGAGACCGCCATCGCCCTGGGGGTCTTCGGCGTGCTGATGTTCGTCGGGTTGTGGCCGCGCACCCGGAGACCGCCTCAGCCGACCCAAGCCGCTCCGCCGACCAGTGGGGCGGGCGCTCCAACCTCACCGGATCAGAAATGAGGAGCTGTCATGCCCGAAACTCTCTTCAGTGTGGACCAGAGCAAGTCGATGCGTGAGCAGGACGTTCCCGGGCACAACAGGTGGCACCCGGACGTCCCCAACGCCACCATGGTGAAGCCGGGAGCGGAGTTCCGGATCGAGTGCCGTGACTGGACCGACTGCCAGATCGGCGACAACGACTCCGCCAACGACGTACGCGACATCGACCTGACCATCCCCCACATGCTCAGCGGCCCGATAGGCGTGGAGGGCGCCGAACCGGGCGACCTGCTCGTCGTCGACATCCTCGACCTCGGTCCCGTGCCGCAGCAGCGCGGGGACGCGGCGGGCCAGGGCTGGGGCTACACCGGCATCTTCGCCAAGGCCAACGGCGGAGGCTTCCTGACCGACTACTTCCCCGACTCCTACAAGGCCATCTGGAACTTCCACGGCCAGCAGGCGGTCTCCCGCCACCTGCCCGGCATCCGCTACACCGGGATCACCCACCCCGGTCTGTTCGGAACGGCTCCCTCCGAGGAGATGCTCGCCCGCTGGAACGCCCGCGAGAAGGCGCTGATCGACACCGACCCGAACCGGGTACCGCCGCTCGCCATCCCCCCGGACGCCCAGAACGCGCTCGCCGGCACGGCCACCGGGGACCTCGCCAGTCGCATCGCCGCGGAAGGCGCCCGCACGGTGCCGGCCCGCGAGAACGGCGGCAACCAGGACATCAAGAACATGACCCGCGGCTCGCGGGCCTTCTTCCCCGTGTACGTCAAGGACGCCAAGCTCTCCGCGGGCGACCTGCACTTCAGCCAGGGCGACGGAGAGATCACCTTCTGCGGCGCCATCGAGATGGGCGGCTTCATCGACTTCCATGTCGACCTGATCAAGGGCGGCATGGAGAAGTACGGCATCACCACCAACCCGGTGTTCATGCCCGGTAACGTCGAGCCGCGCTACACGGAGTTCATGAGTTTCATCGGGGTCTCCGTCGACCACGACACGGACACGAACTTCTACATGGACGCGACGCTGGCCTACCGGCGGGCCTGCCTCAACGCGGTCGAGTACTTCAAGAGGTTCGGCTACAGCGGAGAGCAGGCCTACCTGCTGCTCGGCTCCGCCCCCATAGAGGGTCGCATCAGCGGCATCGTCGACATCCCGAACGCCTGCTGCTCGCTGTACGTACCCACCGCCATGTTCGACTTCGACGTCCGGCCCTCGGCGGCCGGCCCGATGAAGGCCGACCGCGGCACGTGCGCGATGACCACCGCCTGACCGGACCGCGACGGCCCCGTGGCGCGTGCTGCGGGGCCGTACGGGGTCAGGCCGCGGTCCTACGGGCCGTGCGCTGCGACGATCCGCCGCTTACGGCGGTTGCGGCGCCTACGACGTGTCGCGGCGCCTACAGAGCGTCCTTCGAGGGCGTGATCGGCGTACCGGCCTTGCGGCACGGGGGCAGCACGGGCCAGGCGCCGTCGCCTGGATGAGGGTAGTTCCGCAGGACCCATATTCGCAGGTCAGCGCAGTAACTGAGGCAAACACACGAGAACGCGATGCCGGCGGATGCTCAGCCTCGCGTTCTCGGTTGGTGATGGGCCGCTCAGGTTGCAGTCAGCGCCACACGGGCTCGATCAAGCTCGGGTCCAACCGGCGCGCTCCCCTCCCGGCGGGACGTCACTGTCACCAGACCCAGGATCACCAACACGACTCCCAGAACCCCGCACAGCAGTCTGAACCGTCCAAGGGGCCAGAACTCCCCCCATCGCCGTCGGCCCGGCCCGGGCGAAAACATCACGTCCGCCCAGTCCCATGCCCACATGTCCACGCCACGGTAGCCGCAGGCCACCACGATGAAAGCGCTGCCCGCGATCAACGCGAGCACCCCACGAAGAACCACGCTGTTCCCTTCCCCTGCCCCACGACCAGCGTCGTCATCGCGGCATTGTCGCAGGGGGCGACGAAGGTACCCGGCTGCAGGATGCGGGCCAGCGCGTACGGGCGAAGCATTCAGCTGACGTCCAGGGCGAGCTGACCGAAGGCATATCGGTCGACACTGACAACCCGGGGATTCACTTGGGACACTCCGCGGGACATCTGGCGCGGCACCGAACGGGGACGGATCTATAGCGCCTCCGTCGAGGGCGTGATCGGCTCACCCGACTTACGTACTGGAGGCAAAACACTCCACGGGAAGTTGATCCAATCGTCGGTGCGCTTCCAGACGTACTCGCACTTCACGAGCGAGTGGGACTTCTCGTAGATGACGGCGCTGCGCACCTCGGCGACGGTGTCCAGGCAGAAGTCGCGGACCAGCTTGAGCGTCTTGCCGGTGTCGGCGACGTCGTCGGTGATCAGCACCTTCTTGTCGGAGAAGTCGATGACGTTGGGCACGGGCGCGAGCATGACGGGCATCTCGAGCGTGGTGCCGACGCCGGTGTAGAACTCGACGTTGACCAAGTGGATGTTCTTGCAGTCGAGGGCGTAGGCGAGCCCGCCGGCGACGAAGACACCGCCGCGCGCGATGCTGAGCACGATGTCCGGCTCGTACCCGTCGTCGGCGATGGTCTGCGCGAGCTCGCGCACGGCGACGCCGAAGTCCTCGTAGCTGAGGTTCTCCCGTGTCTCACTCATGTCGTGGGTGCCCTCACACCTGCGTGCGGTGGAAGTTGACGTAGGAGCGGGAGGCGGTGGGTCCGCGCTGCCCCTGGTACCGGGAGCCGTAGCGCTCGCTGCCGTACGGGGCCTCGGCGGGCGAGCTGAGCCGGAACATGCACAGCTGCCCGATCTTCATCCCGGGCCACAGCTTGATCGGCAGGGTGGCGAGGTTCGACAGCTCCAGGGTCACGTGCCCGGAGAACCCGGGGTCGATGAACCCGGCGGTGGAGTGGGTGACCAGCCCCAGCCGCCCGAGCGAGCTCTTGCCCTCCAGCCGGGAGGCGAGGTCGTCGGGAAGTGTGATGACCTCGTACGTCGACGCGAGGACGAACTCCCCCGGGTGCAGGATGAACGGCTCGTCGCCCTCCGGCTCGACGAGCCGGGTGAGGTCGGGCTGCTCGACCGAGGGGTCGATGTGGGGGTAGCGGTGGTTCTCGAACACCCGGAAGTAGCGGTCCAGCCGCACATCGATGCTCGACGGTTGCACCATGGATTCGTCGAAGGGATCGATCCGCACCCGCCCGGCGTCGATCTCGGCCCGGATGTCCTTGTCTGAGAGAAGCACGTAGCGAGGATACGCAAGGCGCGCGGAGCCCCCACCATCAGGACGGCTCCACGCGCCGGTACCGCACTGCTCCCGCTACCGCTTCTGAAGTGCCACGGGCACCGCACTGCGGAGCCTGGCACACCGTGGACACCTCATGAGCCGGCCGGGGCCGAGCCGCTCGGCCTGCTGCATCGGGAACGAAGCGGTGCTGAACACGTGCCCCTCGGCACAACGGACGACGGTGCGCTCCATCAAGTCCCTTAAGTCCCTTCCCCAGAACCGCGTCTGGCCTCTCGCCACCTGACGACAAAAGCCACATTACGGGATCAAAGAGACGTGCCACCAGACGGCACTCCGGCCCCACAGGACCCCTCACCCACATCCCCACCGTACGCCCCAACTCCGGTGCCCCGCAGGGCCACCACCCCCTTCGAACGCACACAGCCCCACGGCTCGAGCACCGGGCGCCGGGGATGGGGTACAGTGAGCGCCGGACCCGAACTTCGGTCGGCGTCTTACGCGGGTGTAGTTTAATGGTAGAACATCAGCTTCCCAAGCTGAGAGCGCGAGTTCGATTCTCGTCACCCGCTCTGTGAAGAAGGCCCAGGTCACCGACCTGGGCCTCAGTCGTTTCCGGGCCGCGCCATGCCAGGCCGCTCAGCAGGCGCCCTGCAATCTCCCTCGCTCCGGCTCCGGTGTCATAGGTGTGGCGCAGGCTGATCCAGGCAGACACCGGCCCCTCGTCCGCAGGGGCCGGCAGGAACCTTCCGAAGGAGGCGCGGCATGCCGAAGGTCTCAAAGGGGCGGCGTGTGGGTCAGGCTGCCGTGAACGCGTTGCGCACCCTGCTTGAAAACCACGACCACATCGTTCAAGAGATATCCGGGCAGAACGACTTCGGAGAGGATTTCTATGTCACCTTCGTCGACGACGGACATCTCACGAGCGACACGATCAAGGTCCAGGTCAAGGGTGGGACTAGCTGGCGCCAAGGCAACGGCTACGCGGTGCCTGTCGACCAGCACGGTGATACCTGGGCGGACGGGAACATTCCTGTCTACTGCGTGGTGTACGACCCCGACACCAGACAACTGCACTGGGCGAACGCCACCCAACAGCTCCGCCGGTCCGGTCCGCTGAACTCCCCGCGTTTCATCGGCGTCAGCCCCAACGCTGTGCTGAACGACAGCACTGTGCCGTTCTTCGTCGCCCAGGCCCGCCGCTACGCCGGACGCTATCGGGGCCGTCAGGCGGTCCTGACCCACCTGAGCGAGATGTCCGGAGTGGAGTTCGATTCGACGGACCACGTCCTGCACTTCGTCAACGGCTTCGACGAAGACCTCATCTTCTGGAAGCGCCCGGGGGACGCGCTGGCGACGCTACTGATGAGCGCGCACGGCTGGGAACCGTACCTCGTCAGTCTGGAGTCCCTGCTGCGCTCCGAGATGACGCCGCCGGGGGATGGAGACGGAGATGGCAGTGATCCCGCTAGTCAATGGGGCGACCCCGACCTGTCGACCGCCGGGGAACTGGAGCTGAACCGTGCCGAGATCATGTGGGTGGTCTCGTGCTTCGTCTCCAGTCAGGAAGCTGACGAACCCACTGAGTGCGAGGGGTGCCCGAGTTGCACGGGCGAAGAACCGGTGGAACACGGCAACATCGAGGCGGATGTGCTCCATGACTACGTCATCGCTCGAATCGTCGACCGGGTCGAAGCGGAGCCCGACCTGCTGAGTCGGTCGATCCAGGCCATGCGCGAGGAAGCCGAACTCGATCCGGAGATCCTCAGCGAGCTCGGTCCGCTCGAAGCCGATTCAAGCGTCGTGCGCCAAGTGAACAAGCTGAGCCGGGCCACGGTGACGAAGTCGACCGACATCGAACCGGAGACATTCAGACTGGCCGTTCTCTACTTCATCCACCGCATCTACATCGGTGGCCCCTCGCTTCCTCTCGACGAGCAAGTCCGCATCGTCTGGCGCGTGCCGGAGCCCGAGTCCATGCCCTTCCAGAGGGTTCGCAACAGTGGGGGCGCCGCTACTCGGACGTGACACGCCCCTGCCCGATGCCGACCACGCTATCGTTCAGCCCGATCCGAGGCAGGTCGCGAGGGTGTCCCCCCAGCAGCCGGCCGGCCGCCTAGGCAGGAGACCGCTGAGCCAGAGCCGCGTCCGCACGGCGAGCACCGCTTCTACAAGGCGTCGCGGCTCAGACCTTCTCGGCACTCAGGCGCGGATGCTCCGCGGTGAGCAGCCCGATGTCTTCCACGTCCGAAGTCAGAATCGTCACCCGGCCGGGATGCTGCAAGGCGGTCGCGCACAGCATGGCGTCGATGGCGTACTTGTGGCCGTGCAGCCCCGCCGCTCGCAGCAAGGCGGCAGCGGATTGCGCGACGGCTTGGGTCACGGGCTCGACGCTCAGGCGGGACAGAGTCCACTTCAGTGCGGCGTCGTTGATCTTCGGATGGATCACCTCGACCAACACGGCCGCCGAGGTGATCACGGGCAAGTCCGCGTCGCGAGCCGCCGTCAGCCACTCGTGGATCTCCCGATCCCGCTGTACGGCCTTTGCCAGGCCCTCGCTGTCCAGAACCAGGACACCGCTCACGCGGCCGCCCCGGCGTTCATGGCGCCTCCAGTCAGCCGGGCACGCTTGGCCGCCACGGCCTCGGGGTCGGCCGGACCGTGCACCTTGTCGAAGTCCGCGATCAGCTCGTCCAGATTGTCGCGCTCGATCTGCCGCTGGGCCGCCTTCTCCAGGTAAGCCGAGACACCTCGCTTGCCGACCCGCTCACGGATGGCCTGCAGAGTTCCGGCGGTCAAGGTGACGGAGATACCACTGGTGGGGCCGTCGCCGGGCGGGAAGTCAACGTAGTTGTCAGTCACACTCCGAGTATGCCATTCGAAATGGCACAGTGGAGAGTGAGTGCACCGCGCGGCTCTGATCGAATGACAGAGGCGACGCTAGGCGCTCGTGGATGCAGTGCGGCCGCGAGCACCCCGTTCAACAGCTGATCCCCGCGCCGGGCGGACCGCGTGCCCTCCGCATGCCCGTAAGGACGGAAACCTACGGTCAATGACGGTGCGATCCGACACGCACGATCACCTCGGGGATCAGGTATTCATGCTGGTCAGAGCCATGCAGCCTGTGCGAGCGCCGTCGCTTCCCAAGCTGAGAGCGCGAGTTCGATTCTCGTCACCCGCTCCATGAAGAAGGCCCAGGTCGGAGACCGGGGCCTTTTTGCTGTCCTTGGCGATCACTTGCCACGTGCCAGATTCGCGCCAGAAGGCTTGTCGCCCGCCTTCTCAGCCGCAATGCCCGAGCCTTCCGGACGGTGGCGTCAAGGCCGGCGGCTAACGCGTGAGGCGCCGTAGACCCAGGTCTTCTCCGGCCCGCGAGCATGATCGACCTCGGACTTGATGCGGTGACCGTCCGACAGCCGGTTGCGGTCTACATCGCTTCGGCGAGGCCGGTGCGGTGGGCAAAGACGACGAGTTGAGCCCGGTCGCGGGCGCCGACCTTCACCATGGCGCGGTTGACGTGCGTCTTGACGGTGGCGGGGCTGAGCACGAGCTGTGCGGCGATCTCGTCGTTGGACAGTCCGGTCGCCACGAGGGTGGTGATCTCGCGTTCCCGGTCGGTGAGTGTGGCGAGCCCCCGGCGGGCGGCCTCGTCCAGGGGCCGTGGGGTGGCGGGAGCGGCGAGGAAGCGGCCGATGAGACTTCTGGTCGCGGCGGGGGACAGCAGCGCGTCGCCCCGGCTGACGGTGCGGAGGGCGTGCAGCAGCTCCTCGGCGTCGGCGCTCTTGCCGAGAAAGCCGCTGGCTCCGGCGCGCAGTGCCTCGAAGACGTACTCGTCGATCTCGAAAGTGGTGAGGATGAGGACCTTCACTCCGGCGAGGTCCTCGTCGCCGGTGATCAGGCGGGTCGCGGCGAGACCGTCGAGGACCGGCATGCGGATGTCCATCAGGACCAGGTCTGCCCGGGCGGCCTTGGCCAGCCGCACCGCCTCGCGCCCGTCGCCCGCCTCGCCGACCACCTCCAGATCCGGCGCCGGCTGGATCAGGGCCTTGAAACCGGTGCGCACCAGAGGCTGGTCGTCGGCGATGACTACGCGGATGGTCACGAGGTCGGCTCCGGAAGAAGGGCGAGGGGTTGGTAGGGCAGGACCGCGGCCACCTGGAACGCTCTCTCCGGGCGCGCATCGGCGGCGAAGTGTCCGCCGAGCGCGAGGACTCTCTCGCGCATTCCGACAATGCCATGGCCGCCCACCGGAACGGCGGCTGCGCCAGGGTCGGACCCGCCGGCTGTGCTTGCGCCTCCCAGGTCGTCGACGGTGATGTGGAGTTCGTGCAGGCCGTAGCTCAGTGCGAGCCGGGCCTTCCGTCGCCGGGAGTGTTTGCAGACGTTGGTCAGCGACTCCTGGATCACGCGGTACGCGGTGAGATCGGCCGCGGGTGCCAGGGGTACGACGGGGCCGTCAATGCGGCAGTCGATGTCCAGGCCGGATGCGCGCAGCGAGGTGAGCAGCTCCTCGATCGCGTCCAGTCCGGGCG
The DNA here is from genome assembly GCF_052663305.1 of Streptomyces cyslabdanicus. Lineage (NCBI taxonomy): Bacteria > Bacillati > Actinomycetota > Actinomycetes > Kitasatosporales > Streptomycetaceae > Streptomyces > Streptomyces cyslabdanicus. The sequence goes on along the minus strand of NZ_JBQRUW010000024.1, from coordinate 80,515 downwards.
CGGGAATCGCGACGGGGGCGACGGCCTCTCCCGGTTGCCGGAGCAGGCCGACGGTGTCGCGCAGTTCTCCGAGGGCCTTGCGGCTGGCGGATTTCACGTGGGCGAGTGCCTCGCGTGCCGCCGCGGTGTCGCGGTCGAGCGCCTGTCCGGCGACGTTGGACTGCACGCTGATGAGCGCGAGCTGGTGGCCCACGGCGTCGTGCAGGTCACGGGCGATGCGCAGCCGCTCCTTGGCGATGCGGCGCCGCGCGTCCTGTTCGCGTTCGCGTTCGGCGCGCTCGGCGCGCTGCTCGACCTCGGTGAGGTAGGCGCGGCGGTTGCGGGTGGAGTCGCCGGCTGCGATCGCCAGGCCGCCCAGCGCGATGAACGCCAAGGTCTGCGGGCCGAGCAGCGCAGGATGGAGCAGGGGCGCGTGGGCCATGGCGAGCGCGGCCAGAACGCCGCCGCCGATGGACAGGCTGCGCCGGCGTTCGACCAGGTCGGCAACCGTGTACAGGGCGATCAGCGGGGCGAGCAGGATCAGCACCCCCCTGGTGCCGCCGGTGGCAGCGAGGAACGCCTCCGCGGCCACAGCGCTGACCAGCAGCACCGCCAGCGGGCGCCGGCGCCGCCCGGCCAGCGCCCCACAGGCGAGCACGGCGGAGACGATCGCCACGGTGCCGTTGCCCACGGCGGCGACATCGTGCCCGGCGAAGGTGGTCAGCACGGTGGCGGCGAACACGGCCAGGGCGATCGCCACGTCCGCCAGGTGCGCATGCCGACGCACGGCGCGACGCAGGTGGCTGAGGGCGTTCATGCCTTCACGATAGGCGGGCGTCCCGGGCATGCCGTCCGCCGTGCGTGACAGCCCGGGGTACCACGCACGCGGTAGACGGCCAGGTAACTGCCCACGGACGCGGTAGCCGGGATTGCCGTGGCCGGGCGACGACGGGCGGCGACGGGCTGGGGAGGGTGGTCTCGGCGCCCCGGCCGGGCGCCGAGAAGCAACGCGTGAACACACGAAAGGCGAGCACCCCCATGTATCCGACCTTCGCGCCGATCCCGCGCCGGAGCACACCATGAGCGGCGGCATCCTGGTGAAAGGCCTGACCAAGCGGTACGGCACGATGACCGCCGTCGATTCACTGACCTTCGAGGTGGAGCCCGGGGTGGTGACCGGGTTCCTCGGGCCGAACGGGGCCGGCAAGACCACCACGCTGCGCATGCTCCTGGGTCTCGTGACGCCCACGGCGGGCAGGGCTCTGATCGACGGCCGCCGCTACACCGAGCTCAGCGAGCCACGGCGGGTCGTCGGGGCGGTCCTGGAGGCCACCGGCTTCCATCCTGGCCGGCGTGGGCGCGACCACCTGCGGATTCTGGCCGGGGCGAGAGGCATCCCGCGCTCGCGCGTCGAGGAGGTGCTGGACCGGGTCGGGCTGGCCGACGCCGCCGACCGGCGGGTGGGCGGCTACTCGCTCGGCATGCGCCAGCGGCTGGGCCTGGCCTCCGCCCTGCTCGGCGACCCGCAGGTGCTCATCCTCGACGAACCCGCCAACGGCCTCGACCCGGCCGGAATGGCCGAGTTGCGGGACCTGCTGCGCGACCTGGCCGGCGAGGGCCGCACGGTCCTGATGTCCAGCCACGTGCTGAGCGAGGTGGCGCAGACCGTGGACCGCGTGGTCATCGTCGCCGGCGGCACGCTGCGCCATACAGGCCTGCTGTCCGAGCTGACCGACGCGAAGGGGGAGACGCTCGAAGCCGCGTTCCTCCGGCTGACGTCCAAGCCCCTCACCGACTCCGCGACCGGCGCCACGACGGCGTCCACGCGTGGCTGAGCACGAGAAGCGAGTGACATGTACGGCCTGATCCACACCGAAGTACTCAAACTGCGCACCGTCCGCGGCCCGTGGCTGCTGCTGGCCGCTGCCCCGCTGCTGGTGGCCGCGGGCGTCAGCGGTCTGGTGGTCTCCGGGAAGAAGGCGCTCGATACGACCACCCAGAGCGGGGCGCTCTCACATGTGGGCCTGACCTCGATGTTCACGCTGGTGTTCGGGATCCTCGCGGTCGCCGGAGAGTACCGGCACAAGACCATCACCGACACTTGTCTGAGCACTCCCGCACGCGGACGCGTCATCGGCGCCAAACTCCTGGTCTACGCGGTGTTCGGCGCCCTGGCCGGAGTGGTCAGCAGCCTGACGGGCCTCGGTGTCGCGGCCGCCTGGTGGTCGGACAAGGCCGTGCCCTTCGTGTGGTCCGACTCACAGATGTGGACCACGATCGGCGGCGGCATCGCCTGGAACGCGGCGTTCGCCGCCATCGGCGTAGGAGTCGGCGCGCTCATCCGCAGCCTGGTCGGCGCAGTCGCGGTCGCGCTGGCCTGGGTCGCCCTGGTCGAAGGCATCGTCGGTCAACTGATCGGCAACCTCGCCCGTTGGCTGCCCTTCAACGCCGGCCAGGCGCTCGGCGCCGGAGCCAAGGCCATGGCCGGCGAGAACCTGCTACCACGCGTGGGCGGCGGCGCGGTCCTGGCGATCTACACGCTCATCTTCGCGGTACTCGCCGTCACCACCGGCATGCGACGCGACGTGTCCTGACCTGCCGCGTACCGCGCCCGCCGTGCTCACGCCTACGAACGCGAGTCAGCCGCAGCCGACCGAAGCGGGCGGCCGCGAGCGGCGACCCGGCGGGGTCCGGCGGGCCCCCTCAACACGGCCATGGCCCTGCCGGCGGATGCATCGGCTCCCGTTGGGTACGTGCGTTCACCCTTCCGTTTCGGACGCCGGCCGGGCCGGCACACCGCGCCCGCGGGCCTGTACGGCCACCGCGCCCGCTGCCACGAGGACGGCCAGGGCTGCGAAGCCGTGGGTGAGGGTTGCGATCGAGGCGACGGCCGCGACGAGCAACGGTCCGCCCGCGTCGCCGAGTTCGCGGCCGAGTTCAGCGGCGCCCATGGTCTGCCCCAGACGTTCCGCGGGGGTGCTCGCAGCCAGTGCGGCGAAGCCCAGTGGCGTGATCAGGCCCGTACCGGCTCCGATCAGGACCGCGCCCAGCAGCACACCGGCCAGGCCGGGCAGCACGGCGCAGGCCAGACCGGCGGCGGTGACCAGCAGCCCCGCGACCAGGCCGGTACGCGTCGTCAGCCGACCGTCGTCCAGAGCACGCCCGGCCTTCGGCTGCACGACGGCCGCAACGGCCGCCAGCACCGAGACCGCGGCACCGGTCGCGACCGTGCCCAGCCCGGCTGCCCTGCCGGAAACCGGCAGGAAGCCCACACCGACCGAGAGGGCGGCAGTCGCCGCGGCCAGCGCCGCCGTCGGGGCGAGGAAGGCCGGGTCGGCCAGGCGGCGGGCCAGGTCAAGCACGGTCTGACGTCCACTCCCCGCCTCGCGCGACGGGACGGCGCGAACTCGTACAGGTCGAGGATCTCCGGCAGATCGGCAAGCCCGGGTCCTCCCGCCCGCACCCACGTGGCGATGTCGGCGAGGCTCAGGAGCGGCCGCTGAGGCTTGCGGCCACGGCGGTCAGTCGGTCCATCGCGTGAGCCACGCCGAGCCCATCCATGTAGTCGCGGACATGCACGATCCGGCTGTTGCGGACCCGGATCACGAGGAGGCCCGGGAAGCTGAAGGGCCGGCCGGTCGTGGTCATGGTCCCGGAGACGACCTGCTCGACGACGATCACCTCCGGGTCGGTGTTCTCATGCACGACGACTTCGCGGATCTCCTGCGGTTGCGCCGGGCTTGCGTCCCAGGCCGCTCGATAGCCCGCGCGGACCTCTTCGCGTCCCTGGTAGCGCTCAGGCATGCCAGGAAAGAGGAAAGGAAACTCGTGCACGGCGTCGACCGCGTACAGATCGGCCAGATCGTCCGCGGACTTGTCGAGCATCGCTCGCTGGTAGCGGGCCAAGACCTCACGAGGGCCGAGGTTGGTCGAGGTTGTGTCCGGCATGGCGGTGGACTCCGTTCAGTCAACGTGTGGACGAGTTCATTCGAGCGCTGGGCCAGAACGTCGGGCCTCTGGGTCTGTGGACCGGACGAGGGCCTCCAAGATCCGGTTGTGACGCCCGACTTGGAGACCCTCGGGTCAGTTGGCGCGGCCCGCTTTGAGGGCTGTTGCTGTTTCGGTGACGCGGCGGCCCTGGTGGGCGGCGGCCTGGAGGGTGGTCTCGCTGGGCGCGCCTTCGCCGACCACGTGTGAAGTGCCGTACGGATTGCCCGACTTGAACTGGACGGGGTCGGTGTAGCCGGGCGGGACGATGATGCCGCCCCAGTGGTAGAACGTGTTCGACAGGGCGAGGATCGTGGATTCCTGGCCGCCGTGCGCGGTGTTCGAGGCGGTGAACGCCGAGTAGACCTTGCCGGCAAGCTTGCCCGGAAACCACAGCGGACCCGTCGTGTCGATGAACGCCCTCAGCTGACTGGCCGGGTTTCCGAACCGGGTCGGCGTCCCGAACAGCACCGCGTCCGCCCACTCCAGATCATCCAGACCCACCTCCGCCACATCCGCGGTCTCCCGCAGATGCTGCGCCCACGCCGGCTTCCCCTCCACCGCCTCCACCGGCGCCGTCTCCGCCACCTTCAACACACGAACCTGCGCACCCGCCTTCTCCGCCCCCTCGGCAACAGCCCGAGCCAGCGAATACACCGTCCCCGTCTGGCTGTAATACACAATCGCAACATTCACAGATGCCATGAGAAGTGCCCTTCTTGCGGTGATGCCCGGTGCTGTCGAGCGGGCGTGGGTGTTCATCCATGAGGACGACGCAGCCCGGCAAGATGTGAGGCGAACGTCCCACAGAGGCCGGACCCAGGAGACTGACGAGACCGTGACCCACCCGACCGACGCGACCGACCCGTTCGCTTCTTCCGGCGCCTCCTTATGGGAGAACGATCCCGAACTGGCCACGATCATGAGCAAGCGGCGCCAGCTGCTCAGCCTCGGCTACCGCCTGCTCGGCTCCCTGTCGGAGGCCGAGGACGTGGTCCAGGAGGTGTACACCCGGTGGTACGCGCTGTCCCCGCAGGAGCGCAGCGGCATCGACTCCCCCGGCGGTTGGCTGACGACCGTCGTCAGCCGTATCTGCCTGGACCTGCTCGGCTCGGCACGGGCCCGGCGCGAGCGCTACGTGGGGGCCTGGCTCCCGGAACCGCTGCCGGGAAACGCACGCTGGTTCAGCGGGCGCGGTACCGAGGCCGACGTCCCTGATCTCGCGGACCGGGTCGCCCTCGACGAATCGGTCACCATGGCGTTCCTCGTCGTGCTCGACGCGATGACCCCGGCCGAGCGGGTCGCGTTCGTCCTGCACGACGTCTTCTGCTACCCCTTCGCGGACATCGCCGAGATCGTCGGCCGCTCGCAGGAAGCCTGCCGCCAGTTGGCTTCCTCCGCCCGTCGGCGCGTACGTGCCGCGCGGCCACCAGAGCCCCGGACAACACGTCGCGCCGACGTCGTCAGGGCCTTCAAGCAGGCCTGGCAGGCCCAGGACATCGACGCCCTGCTCGGTGTACTGGCGCCCGAGGCCACGGCCACAGGCGACGGCGGCGGGCGCGTCAGGGCCGAGCTCCGCCCGGTCGAAGGAGCCGAGGCGATCGCTCGCTTCTACGTCCACCGGGCGCGGGCGGCAGCCGGGTTGACGATTCTGGAGCGCACGGTGAACGGCTGTCCGGGTCTGGCGGTCCAGGTCGACGGCGTCATTGTGACCGTGCTGTCGTTCGACATCCGGGATGGTCGGATCACCAGGATCTGGGCCGTGCTCAACCCCGACAAGCTCCGTTCCTGGACGACGAGCCGCCCCGCGGCCGACTGACCCGACGCACGCAGCCGATGTGAACCGGACCGGCTCCGCCTCTCCCGCGGAGCCGCCCGACACCAGCGGGCAGCTCCGGCGGTGCGAGCGCGGCCGCGACTGCCACCTCGTCGCCGCGGTCTCGTACGCCGCGGGCCGCGACCAGTTCGACGACCGGTATGTGGGTGCGCGCACCACAACCGCGCCATTACGCAGCTCAGCGCGGGCGGTAGCTGAGGAGATCGCCCGGCTGGCACTCCAGTACCTCGCAGATGCGGCTCAAGGTGGTGAACCGCACGGCCCTTGCCCTGCCGTTCTTGAGGATCGACAGATTCACGTGGGTGACTCCGACCCGGTTGGCAAGTTCCGTCAAGGTCATCCCCCGCTCCTCGAGCAGCCGGTCGAGATGGACCTCGATCGCGTGCTCCTGCTTCTCCTCAGGCATCAGACCGTCCCATCGAGGTCCTCGCGCATGGTGATGCCGACGCGCATGATCCGGGCGAAGGAGAGAACGCCGAGGCCGGTGAGGATCGCCAGGAAGGGAACGTCCCACGACAGCAGTCCGGCGGGGACGGCACTGATGTCGCTGTCGAGTCTCAGGGTGGCGATGAGAGCCTTCTCGGCCATAGAAGTAGCAATCGAGGTGAGCACACTGCCTGCCAGTATCCACCAACCCAGCCGGCGCAGCCGCTCCGCGGTCTGTGTGGTGTAGAGGCCGTCGCGCGCTGCGCTTCGGATCACCCGGAGGGCGAGCAGGAGTGCTCCGACGACGAAGATGAAGGGAGCCAGCTGGGTTGCGGTGTTGAGCAGGCTCTGCACCGTACTGGGGGCTTCCGTGCAGTACTCCGGGTGGGCGTCCACGGTGAACCTGGCCCCCGGTGCGGGTGCGAAGTCCGGGCTCGGCTGCGCATCGTCGCCGATCCTCGTGTTGGTATCCGTGGCACAAATGGACTTCTCGCCGATGCCGAGAACGTGCACGTTGTCGGCGAACAGCGAAGCGAGCAGTCCCATGCCCGTCAGCGCCGCGAGCAGCGTCAGGACGCCCGTGACCGCCGTCGATATCGGCTCCAGAGGATTGCGGACCTTCGACATGACGACACCCACCCCTATCGATTATCGATGTTATCGAAAGACGATACAGAGGCCTGCGTGGACTCGACAACCTCCGCGGTCACACGCCACCAGCTCTCCGGTGGCTCCTCCTTGCGGTGCGGGTGGCGCCCGAACGGTCGACAGAGTGTGTCCGGTGTGCCGGATGCCGTAGCACCGGAAGCCGTCCGGGAGGCCGGTCACCACGCGTGCCCGATCGCACGGGACCCGCGGGGAACGGCGGTGTCGAGCGGGCACGGCGCAACGCAACGGCCCCTGACCGATTCGCCTGGTCAGGGGCCGTTCACCTGCGACCTGGCCCCTTCACCGCGTGGCGAACCGGTCGAGCGCGTTCAGCATCCAGGTGCGCTTGATGTCGCTGCCCAGATGGCCTGAGTGGTCGTCAACCAGGAGTTCGGCTCCGGGCCAGGCACGAGCAAGTTCCCACGCGGTGTCCACCGGGCGCCGGCCGTGGATGAGCACGCCCGGGATGCCGGCGAGGCGACCTGCGTCGCGGATCACGGCGTTCTCCTCCAGCCAGCCGGCGTGCGCGTAATAGTGCGCCGTGAGCCGGACGAACGCCAGCAGATCGTCGTCCGGCCGACCGTCGTAGACGGCCGGTACGGCCTTCGCCTCGAGGGAGAGCACCACATCCTCCCAGGTGCGCCAGGCGTTCGCCGCCGGGTACCGCACCCGCGGGTCGGGGTCCCCCAGCAGGCGTGCATACGCCCCGACGATGTCGCCGTCGCGGTCGGTTCCGGCGCTCGCCCTGAACTGTTCCCACTCCTCGGGAAAGAAGCGCCGCACGTCTCGGTAGAGCCAGTCGATCTCCGAGCGCCGCGTGGTGCTGATGGCGCTCAGCATGATCTCCGATACGCGATGGGGGTGGCGCTCGGCGTAGACGAGAGCGAGTGTGGTGCCCCAGGAGCCGCCCGTCAGCAACCAGCGGTCAACGCCAAGGTGTTCGCGTAGCAGTTCCATGTCGGCGACCAGGTGTTCGGTGGTGTTGTGCCGCAGGTCCGTGCCGGGATCACTCGCGTGCGGCGTGCTGCGCCCGCATCCGCGCTGGTCGAACAGGACGGCCCGGTATCGCTCCGGATCAAACATCCGGCGCATGTTCGGCACGCATCCCTGGCCCGGACCGCCGTGCACCATCACGGCCGGCTTGCCGTCCGGGTTGCCGCAGGTCTCCCAGTACACGAGGTGGCCGTCGCCGACATCGAGCATTCCCTGGTCGTACGGCTCGATCGGAGGGTAGAGCTCGGCCATGTCCTGCCCTTTCGTCCCGTCAGAGGCCACCGACGTCGTGCCGCCGGGCATCCTCTCAATCTGGGGCCGAAAGTGTCGCCTCGATTTCAGGGAATGGGGAATGGGGCAACGCGTGGGAGCCGAGGGTGCCCGACGGGTCGGCACAGTCCCTGCGATTCTCCCGGCCACGCGCCGCGGGAGCGCCCCGCGGCGCGTGGCTGCGGGGCGCCTTGTGGGGGTTAGTCGATCTTCTCCCCGTTGTGCGTACCGCCCTTGCAGAGGTTGTCTGCCAGATCGGGCGTTCCGCCGCCCTGCTTGCACTCGGAAGGGGTGACGTAGGAGGGGGCACCCTGTGCGGCGGCGGTGGCGGTGGCGGCGCCTGCGAGGCCGAGTCCGGCGAGGCCTGCCGTGGCGATGGCAGCGACGAGGATTCGTCGAATGCGCATGTGGTTCCCCTTTCACGGTTGCCTCGGTTGGGGCACTAGTCAGCCTGACTTTCACTCATGTGGGTGGCACGTCATGCTGCGCCATTCGAGTGACAGTGCCGTACTTGCAGGAGTTGGGGCCTCATCTGGACGGATGACCCAGCGCACGGCTCGGGGCACGGGGAAACCGATGCGTGATGGGCGCGGCTCCGTTTCCGGAGGGGCAGGCCCTAGTCTGATCCCCGTGAGGCAGGCAGGCGCTGGGAAGGATGATCGGCGATGACGCCCCTGAACAGCGGGGACCCGGAGTTCATAGGCGGGTACACCCTTCTCGGTCGGCTCGGGGCGGGCGGCATGGGAGTCGTCTTTCTGGGAGTCTCCGCCTCGGGACGGCAGGTCGCGGTCAAGCTCGTGCACGGACCGTATGCCCAGGAGGAGGAGTTCCGGACGCGCTTCCGGCAGGAGATCGTGGCAGCGCGCAGAGTGAGCGGCGCCTTCACCGCGCCTGTCGTGGATGCCGACCCGGACGCCGACCGGCCGTGGATGGCGACGCTCTACGTGCCGGGGCTCAACCTTGCCGAAGTCGTCAAGAACGACGGCCCGCTGAACCAGCGGGAACTGCGCGCGCTGGGGCTGGGGCTCACCGAGGCGCTGCGCGACATCCACCGGGTGGGCCTGGTGCACCGGGACCTCAAACCGGGCAACGTCCTGATGACCGATGACGGGCCGCGCGTCATCGACTTCGGCATATCGCGCGCTTCCGACAACCAGAACCTCACCGCGACCGGACGGATGATCGGCACTCCGCCCTTCATGTCGCCGGAACAGCTGTCCTCTCCCCGAGACGTCACCCCGGCCTCGGACGTGTTCTCGCTGGGGTCACTGCTGGTGTTCGCGGCCGTCGGCACGGGACCGTTCGACGCCGACAGCCCGTACATCACCGGCTATCAGGTGGTGCACGGGACCCCGGACCTGGGCGGGGTGCCCGAAGCGCTGCTGGGCATCGTCGAGCGCTGCCTGGACAAGGACCCGGCCGCACGGCCGGACCTGACGGACATCCACCGCATGCTCCAGGCGCTGCCGGAATCCGATGCCACCGGGTTCCCTGAGACCGGGCAGTCCGCGCAACCCTGGCGTCGCCCCACTTCGCGAAGCGCGGCCACCATCTCCGCGGGTGCCGCGACCGGCACCAGCACCAGCACCAGCACCAGCACCGGCGAGCGCCGACGCGCACGGATGCTGCTCACCGGCCTCGGCGCGGCGCTGGCCGTCACGGGGCTGTGCGTCGGGGTGGGTGTCTTCGTGTCCGCCCCGGACACCACCGCCGCCACCGACGCCACCGCCACGGCCCGTGCCGCCTCACTGCCCGACGGCTGGCGGCCGTGGCGGACGAAGCTGCGGTACGACGTGAAGGGTGTTCCTCTCGACTACGGCAGCCCCGGATGTGTGGCGGAGGGAAGCGCCCTGTTCTGCGGCGGTACGGGATTCACGGCCGCCAGAATCGACGCGGCCTCCGGCCGCACCCTGTGGCGGACCGGCACCCGGCCTCAGGGGGTGGAGCCGATCGGCGTTCGCGACGGGCTGGTCTACATGTACGAGGAACCGGGCGACGAGACCAGGCGGGTGGTGGCTCTCGACGCCGGTACCGGGCACCGGCGGTGGCAACGCGACATCAACCGGGCCGAGAAGGCGGTCCTGTACGACGGCGGACTGCTGACCCTGTCTCCCGACTCCTCGTGGTTCGTGGCCTACGGACCGTCCGGCAAGGAACTGTGGCGGGCGCCTTCGCTCGACGAGTACTGCACTCCGTCGGCGCTGGGAGGCGTCCCCTACGCCCTGTGTTCGGAGGGCACCGAGCCCGGCCAGGCCCCGGTCGATCTGATGAAGCTCGGACCCGGCAGCCTGACCGAGAGCGCCACACTGCCCAAGAAGGCGGAGGCGCTCGGCGCCGTCGGCGGGCAGCCGCTGTTCCTCGCTCCCCAGACCGCGAAGGACGTGTACGAAGCCGGGTACGAACGACCGTACACCGCGCTGCTGCGGGTGGCCCCGGAAACCGGGCAGGTCAGACGGATACCACTGGCACACCCGCTGACCGGCGCGGCCACCCTTGCGAACGGCGTCGTCTACTTCGTCCGGTCCGACGGGTCGGTCACCGCGGTGTCGGCGGACAGCGGCAAACAACTCTGGCAGCAGGTCACGGACGTGGAGAGCCTGTCCGTGCCCGCGGTGTCGGGGACGTACAAGCGGGTCTATTTCTCCAACCGCTTCGGCCGTCTGCTGGCACTGGACAGTCGCACCGGAGCGGAGGTCTGGCGCACCTCCGCGCTGGACGACCCCGGGGACAAAGCGCAGAGCTACCCGCCGCGCGTGCTGCTCGTCAAGGACGCGATCGTGGCCATGGCCGGCGACACGGCCTTCTCCCGGAGCCCGGACGGGCCCGCCTGAGCAGTCGCGACGCCCCTTCTGCAGCTTGCTCGCACGCGCGTGCCACCCTTCGCGGCGCGCCGCCCCGCCGGACCAAGTCCAGCGGGGCGGAATCAACCGACGGGATCCGAGTTGGCGGGGGCCCGCGGTCTGCTGCCGGCCTGGCGGCCCGGCCTCACTTCAGGTGTCGGTCGAAGAACCGGGCCCCGTCCTCCAACTCGAACCACGGGGTGCCGGTGTGCCCGCCGAGATTGGCGTGCAGCGTCTTCTCCTTGGTGCCGAAGGCGTCGAACAGGTCCAGGGCCCGCTGTCGGGGGTTCCCTTCGTCGTCCCACTGCAGCAGGAACAGCAGTGGAACGGTGACCTGCCGGGCCTCCTCGCGCTGGGCGCGGGGCACGTAACCGCCGGCGAAGAAACCGGCGGCCGCGATGCGCGGCTCGAGGACCGCCAGCCGAATGCCGACGGCGGTCCACCCCGAGTACCCGACCGGGCCGCCGCCGATCTCGGGCAGCGCAAGGAGGGCGTCCAGGGTGGTCCGCCATTCCGGGACCGCGTTTTCGACCAGCGGGCCGATGAAGGACTCGAAGATCTCGTCGACCGGCTCGCCGGCCCGCATCGCCCGGCGGAGGTCGACGCGGGCCTGCTCGTCGGCGGCGGAACGGGGCCGGTCACCGCACCCGGGGGCGTCGATGGCGGCCACCGCGTAGCCGTACGCCGCGTAGTGCCGGGCCCGGGCCACCAGCCGGGGCTCCCGCTTGGGCAGGCCGTTGTTGTGGGCCATCAGGATCAGCGGGGCCGGTTCGGCGGATTCAGGCGTCCACAGGGTGCCGGGGATCTCGCCGAGGGTGAACTCGCGTTCGAGGACGCCGTCGTCGAGGCGCTGTTCAGAAGTGAAGTGCATGGTCGTGCCTTTCGGGAGGGCTCTTGAACGGCGCTCCCGGACGACCTATCGCCCGACCGTGACCCCGGAGGAGAGCACCCATGTCGATACTGTGTTCACGGGTACCACCTCCTCGTTCTCTCGCACGGCCTCCGGAAACGTAGCAGTGGCCGCCGTGGTCCGCCAAACGGATTTTCGCGCGGGCTCCGTGGGCCCCCTCAGGCGCTCGGCCGTGCCGAGCGGCCGATGTGCCCGGCCACCGCACCCGCACCGGCGAGGAGCACGACACCGGCGACCACGAGCGCGAGCCGGGTACCGAACCGACCGACACCCCACGCCCGAGATCGCCGCGGCGGGCTGAGCAGCGGCCGAATGTGCCGGCGTTCCTGGACGCCGCGGGTGCGGCCCTCGAAAGCTCTACTTCTTCTTCAGCGACCCGGACTCGCGCAGCACCTACCACGCGCACCGCTACGACTGCTGGAGCGCGGACGGGAGAGCGGAGGGGGAGCCCGGTGCCCGGGGGCGCCATCCCCTGTGTGGCGCCCCCGGGCGGGTGGTGGCTACGGCACCTGCTTCTCGTAGTACTTGTCCTTGTCGGAGTCGTAGACGAGCTTGCTGTCGGCGTCGTAGCCCCTGATCCGCGGGGCCGCGGTGACCTGCCGGTCCAGGACGCCGGAGGCGACGAACCAGCCGTGGTCCAGGACGGCCTGGCTGGTGGCGCCGCCGTAGGAGACGGTCACCCGGGCCACCGACGGCTCGACGGTGCCGATGACGCCCCATCGGAACGGCAGCTTCCAGTTGCCGTGGTCGAGGATGCTCTGCTGGTAGAGCTTGCCGCCGTTGTCGTCCGCCCGCACCGGGACGGCGTCCGACGAATCGTCGTAGCCCATGCTGGTGTTGAGGCCGGAGGCCTCACCGTTCTTCAGGTTGCAGATCAGCCGGGTCGGCTTCGGCTGCTCCTTCACCGCGACGACGAAAATGCCGTCGCCGGGCGCGTTGGAGTCGCCGGTGCTGTTCATCGCCAGGATGATCCGGTACTCCTCCGCCACGCCCAGGTCCGGACGGAAGTCGGACGAGGGGCTTGTGAGCGGCTGGTCGTAGGCGAGGCACTTCTTCAGCCCGTCGGCGGCCTGCCCGAAGGTGATTCCGTCGAGGAGCTGGCCCTCCGTGGCCGGCCGCGCGGGTTCCGGCGACGGAGACGGTGCCGGCGACGTCCGCGGCGTGGCGCTGACCGACGGTTTCGATGCCACCGTGTTCCCGCCCGCGTCGCCGCCGGCCAGCGCGTACGCCCCCACGGGCACCGCCGCCAGGGTCACCAGCGCGGCCCCGGCCGCCACCCGGCGCCGCCGTTCGACCGTGCCCCGGCGGCGGATCACCGGATACGGGGCCGGCGCGGGCCGGATCGTGTTCGCGTCCTCGGCGAGCAGTTCGCGCAGCTGCTCCTCGAAGTCCTCGCCGGCTACTGCCTCCTGCTGGTTCTGCTCCTCGTTCACTTGCTGCCTCTCTGCCCGGACGGCACTCGGCTGCGGACAGGTTCGTCCACGACCTGTGTGAGCCCCGGATGTGTACGCAACTTCGCCAGCGCCTTGGACGCCTGGCTCTTGACCGTGCCGGGTGAGCACCCGAGGATCTCGGCGACCTCGGCCTCGGGCAGGTCCTCCCAGTAGCGCATGACGATCACCGCCCGCTGCTTCGGCGGCAGCCCGGCCAGCGCCGCGAGCAGGGCGCTGCGCTCGTCGGCCCGTGTGACGGCCTCGTCGCGCCCGGCCGCGTCCGGCGGCGTCGCGGTCAGCGCCTCCCTGACCCGCCGTTTGCGGAACCGGTCACTGTTGCAGTTGACCAGGATCCGCCGGACGTACGCCTCCGGACTGGCGCTGCGCGAGACGCGCCGCCATGAGCGGTACGCCTTGGCCAGCGCCGTCTGTGTCAGGTCCTCGGCATGGTGCACATCGCCGGTGAGCAGATACGCGGTCCGCACGAGATGGGACCACCGCGCTCTGACGAACTCCTGGAACTCGGCCTCCTGTTTGGCCTGCATCAAGCACCCTCCCTCGCCCTCCAGACCACCGTTTCGGCGGATTCGGTTGCCCGGGATCCGGTGGCGCGTCGGTCAGGTGGCCGTGACCGCGCCGGCCGCCGCCGTCGGGGATGCGTCCGAGCCCCCTGGAAACACGTAGCCCGGGTCAGGTGTCGGGCGGGCCGGGGGCGGGGCGGGGGGCCTCCGGGCTGTCCGGCGGGCCGGGGGCGGGCAGCGGGGCCTCCAGGCGCAGGACCAGGGCGCGCAGGGCGCGGAGTTCGGCGTCCAGTGCCTGTGCGCCCGCTCGGGTGAGGGCGATCCAGGTGCGGGGGCGCCGGCCGGCGTAGCCCTTCTCCAGGATGATCAGCTCGGACTCCTCCAGCACCCTCAGGTGCCGGGAGAGATTTCCGTCGGTGACGGCGAGTTGCTTCTTCAGGAAGCCGAACTCGACACGGTTGGCCTCCTTGGCGATGGCGAGGATGCCGAGCCGCACACGCTGGTGCACGGTGTCGTCCAGCGACTGGGTCGGATGGAGTCCCTCCTGTTCGGCCCACGCAGTGGTCGAGTCCCCGACACTCATGAGGCAACCGTACCGGCGTCGGCGGAGCCGGCCGTGACGCGAGGGCGAGCCACCGCCCAGTCGACCAGGCCGGCGAGCAGCAGGACGGCGGCGAGCAGGAGCGCCTTCGCCTGCGGTCCGTCGCTCCAGCCGGGGTGGGCGGGAAGCCGCCAGGGCAGCCATCCGGTGCCCCAGGAGGCGCCGAGGTAGGCCGTGAGCAGCAGGGCGTGAGCGATGCCGGCGGCCGCGGCGATCCAGCTGCGTTCGGCCATCCCGAGGGCGAGCAGTCCGATGCCGACCAGGTACCAGGGGGAGGCGTAGCTGTTCTCCAGCAGGTCGACCTGCCAGGGCTGGTACCTGGCGAAGAGCAGGGCCGTCAGGGCGCCCGTGATCACCACGGTGGCGACGGCGGTCGTGCCGACCCACACGCCCCGGCGGGGGACGATGCCGCGGGCCTCGCCGCGCAGGCGGTACCAGCGGGCGAAGACGAACCAGGCCAGGGGGATGAGCACGAACCACACGCCCCAGGCGGTGAAGCGCAGGACGGCGCCGTCGAACTCGCCCCTCAGACAGGGGGTTCCCGGTTCATGGACGACGCACAGGCCGGTCAACTCGGCGTAGGCGAAGGCCGGATAGGAGCCGACGTACCGGCCGTGGGCTCCGAAGTTGAAGGCGTACCGGGCCATCGGAGCCGCTGCCAGCGCGAGAAGGCCGAAGCCGACGAGGGAGACCCACGAGCCGTTCATCTGCGCGCGGGCACGGGCCCGCAGGCCTTCCGTCGCGGCCAGCAGGCCGGCCGCGCGCGCCCTCGGTTCGGCTCCCGCGCCGCTCAGCGACGGTGTTCCCATTCCCACGATGTCCCCCTTGTGGTCGCGCCTCGAACAGCACCGGGCCGCCGGTCGGTCACCCGGCCCCATCCACTCTGCAATGCAAAGTACATGGCGCGCAAGAGTAAGTGGCCGCGGCGATCTACACGTCACCCTGCACGGTCGGCGGCGCGTTTCCCGGACGTGGGCGGCGGGTCAGGATCCACGGTGCATCAG
Source organism: Streptomyces cyslabdanicus (assembly GCF_052663305.1). NCBI lineage: Bacteria > Bacillati > Actinomycetota > Actinomycetes > Kitasatosporales > Streptomycetaceae > Streptomyces > Streptomyces cyslabdanicus. The sequence goes on along the minus strand of NZ_JBQRUW010000024.1, from coordinate 65,066 downwards.
AGCGTTCCGGTCCAGGGTGGCCAGGACGGTGTTGACCGCGACCACGACGGCGAAGACGGCGGCCCACCGGTGCCGGCCGACGGCGTACAGGGCGGCCACCGCGGCGCCGAACACCAGCGCCTTCACGGCCAGGACGCCCAGCACGGGCAGTGCCACCCGGGCCTTCGGGGCGGCGAACAGGCCCCACACGACGGCCGCCGCCGCGGGAGCGGCGACGGTGAGGAGGAGACGCGCGGCCGTGTGGTCCGCGCTCCGCCAGCCCCACCAGGCGAGGACAGCCAGGGCCAGTACCTCCAGGAGGAACGCCAGTCCCTCATTGATCACGCGCAGGGGGCCGGGAAGTATCACCGGGAGTCGTCCTCCGTCGCCTCTGTTGTCGTCGCCGTCTTCGCCGTCTTCGCCGTCTTCGTCACGTGCGCGGCCGCCAGTTGCAGCAGTTCGTCGACCGACCACTGGTCATAGACATGCTCACCGTACTTGGCGGCGAGGACCCTGCCGTCGGGTGCGACGAGAAAGTCGGCGGGCAGGCCGGTCCGTCCGCCGTGCGGGCTGGCGGACGGAAGGTGCTCCCGCCCGCGGGCGACCTCCCGCAGGCCGCTCAGGACCGCCCGGAGGATCGGCCACCAGGCCCGCGGGTCGAGCAGGGCGCGGGGCGAGCGTTCCACGCCGAACTCCGCGTACAGCCGCCTGGCCGGGTCGGCCACGACGGCGAACGGGAGATCGGCGGTGTGGGGCAGCAGTTCGCCGGCGGGCGAGTGGAAGACCACGACCTCGCGGACACCGGCGGCCTCGATCTCCCCGTGCCACCGCACCACCGAGCGCAGGTGCAGGTTGCAGACCGGGCAGCCGGCGAACCGCCGGAACTGGAGGTGGATCAGCCGGTCGGGATCGGGGACGGCGACCCGGTCGCCGGAGACGGCGGTGAGCTGCCGGTCGTGGACGGTGGAACCGGGCCTCACCTGACTGCGGGACATGCGCACGACGGGCTCCCCTCCGTAAGCGTACGACGTACGCTTACCAGCGTAGGCGTATGCCGTACGCTGTCAACCGCCATGCCACGCCCACGTTCCCTCACGCAGGACCAGCCGGCCGCCGCCGCCCTGGCCGTCATCGACCGGGACGGGCCCACCGGACTGTCGATGCGCGCCGTCGCCAAGGAACTCGGCATGAGCACCATGGGGCTCTACCGGTACGTGGACGACCGCGAGGAACTGGAACGGCTCGTCGTCGAGCTCGTACTCGCCGGCGTGGACGTCGAGCCGCCGGACCCCGGCATGCCGTGGCGCGAGCGGATCGTGGTCATGGTGCGGCGCCTGCGCGACGCCGTGGCGGCCCATCCGGCGATCGTCCCGCTCACCATCACCCACCGGCACCACTCGCTCGGAGTGCTGCGCTGGTCGGAGGCCGTGCTCGCCGTCCTCACCGAGGCGGGCGTCGAGGGCGAACGGCGGGTCGTCGCCCTGCGGGGCCTGCTCAGTTACGTCATCGGCGCCATCCAGCTCGAACACCTCGGGGCCCTGTCCGGTCCGGGCACCGTGGCCATCACCGAGCTGCCGCCCGCCGAGTTCCCGCACATGACGGAGACCGCCCGGCACGCCCGGAACGTCGGCGCCGACCAGGAGTTCCTGGGAGGACTCACCCTGCTCCTGGACGGCATCGACAGCATCGACGGCCTCGACGCCTGAAGGCGGCGCGACGACAGCCCGACGACAGCCCGAAGGCAGATCGACGGCGCGTGAGCCGCGCGCCCGTCCCTGAGCGCGCCCTGCCCCGTCCCGTCCACCGGTCCGCGCGCGGCCGGGTGTGACGGGAAAGAGCCTCCATACGCTGAGGCAGTCGGAATGAGCAGCGAGGGCGTCGGATCCGTAGAGCGAACGAGTAGCAACCGCATGGGATGGACACGGGTATGGGCGACCGACACAGCGACGCCGGGGGCGTAGACCGCCGGCGCGCCGGCACGGGCGGCCGCGGGCCCGGTGCCGATGACGACATCCGCGCCACCGCGCTGGAACCCGTGCTCCGCCGCACCCTGCGCGCCGAGGCCCTCGACGCCTCGGCCGAGGAGCGGGCCGTGGCCGCTTTCCGGGCCGCCCGGGAGGAAGGCGTCCACCGTCAGGCACGAGCGCGGCGGCGGGACGACTGGCGGCCGCGGCGCGTCCTGGGGCGCCGCTCGGTGCGGGCTGCCGTCGCCGTCCTGTTCGCCGCCCTGACGTTCAGCGGCGTGGCGATCGCGGCGATCGGCTCACCGAGAACCGGCGGGGAGGCGGGGGACCACGGTCGGGTGCGGCCGCATCCGTCGCCCACCGCTCCCCGGGCCCCGTCGCCCGACCCGTCGCCCTCGGCGACCACGGCACCCGCCGACGCCGCACCGCCCCAGCCCGCCTCCCCGACGCCCGCCCCCTCCGCCACCCGGGACCGCCCGCCCACGGCCAAGGACATCCAGGCCCACTGCCGCGCGTACGCGTCGGTGAAGGGCAGGGGCAAGGCGCTGGAGTCGACGGCCTGGAAGCGGTTCATCGAGGCCGCCGGAGGCGAGGACAACGTCGACGCCTACTGCGCCGACCAGCTGTCGCGGACCGAGGCGGGCAACACGAGCAACGCGGGCAACCCAGGCAACGCGGGCAACACGAGCAAGGGCAGCGGCTCCGGCAACGCGAGTGACTCGGGCGCGGCCAGTGACCCCGGCAACACGAGTGGCCCCGGCGGCGGAGGCGGCCCCGGCGAGAAGAACGGTCAGTCGAACGGCGACCCGGCCGGGAAGAAGAACGGGCAGCCCGGGGCGTGAACGCGTGGAGTGCGGGTGGTGGCGCATCTCGTGACCGCATCGAGTCCCTTACTGCACAGTTGTGTTGACCTCGTGTCAGTGCACCGGCACCCGTGACAGTCCGCGCTCGCGGCGCGCTGTATCTAGTGACCCCGGGCGGGGTCAGGCCGCCTGCTCTCCGGGGGGAGGTACGCGGGCGGCATCATGCAGGGGCGGACTCGTTCGCACCCCCCGTGGCGGGTCCGCCCCTGCGCAAGCGCCCGGTCGGCCGGCGACCGTATGAGCCGCCGCCGGCGCGCTCCCCGCGGATCGCCTGGTCGTGGCGCTGCCGCGCGGGCCGGGGTGGAGGGCGGCGGACCCTCAGGGCCCCCTTGGCCACGACCGCCCGCCTTCGAGAGGCCGTGGGCGGCCCGGGAGCAAGACGACGGCGCCTGAAGCAACCCGTTCCCCTCCTGCTACCGTCTACCAATCTGTAGACGTTCATCCCTCGGACGGCCCGGCTTCACGAGGGTTCCACATCTGTGTCCGCGTGTGTTCACACGCGTTCCCCGGAGCGCTCACGCACGTGGACCCATGGCCCGGAGATCCACCTGATGACGACTTCCTCCCCGCCCGCCACGGGGCTCGACGGCGCGGCCATCGACGGCGGCCTCTACACCGACGTCACCAACTTCGCTCGGGACACGCACTGGCTGAACGAGCCCGCCGCGCTCTTCTCCGACCTCGGCATGGGCCTGTTCGCGCTCTTCCTGCTGATGGCCTGGTGGCGCGCCCGGCGCCAGGACAACACGGTCATGGCCGCCGTACTGGCCACGCCGTTCGCCGTGGTCCTGTCGTACGTCGTCAACAGCGGGATCAAGAACGTCTTCGAGGAGCCGCGCCCCTGCCGGGCCCTCCCGCACGACTTCCTCATCGAGGCGTGTCCCCCGGTCGACGACTACGCCTTCCCCAGCAACCACACCACGGTCGCCTTCGCGTTCGCGGTGGCCCTGCTCGTCATCAACCGGTGGCTGGGCTCCGTCGCCCTGCTCGCAGCCGTGGCGATGGGGGCCTCGCGCGTCTACGTCGGCGCCCACTACCCGCATGACGTCGGCGTCGGCGCGCTGGTGGGGACCGTCGTCACCCTGGTCGTCGTACTGACCGCACGCCGTTTCGCCCCGCCGCTGGTGGAACGGCTGAGCGCCGGGCCCCTGGGCCCACTGCTCGTCGCACGGACCGCGAAGCGGGCCCGCCCGACGGCACGCTCGGGCCGGGCTGCGGCGCGGGCCCGGCTCTAGCGCCGCGACCGGCTCAGGGGCGGACCGCCCGGCCGGCCTGGGCCCAGTTCTCGTGCAGCTTGTCGAGGTAGGACTGGGCCTGGCTGCCGGGGGTGGCCCCGCGGGCGAAGGCGAGCATGTTGCCCGGCCCGGTGTTGTAGCCGAGGGCCAGCAGGTCGTCCCTGCTGTACGGGGCCGTCCAGTGGGCGGGCAGCACGGCCGCGAGGTCGTGCAGGTACCAGGCCGCGGCCTCGATGGCGAGGTCGCGGTCGTCGGGCAGCTCGTTCCAGGAGCGGTTCGCGAAGTCACGGTCCTTCTTGGTGGCGTCGAAGGTCGCCCGGTGCATGTTGGCGATACCGAAGGCGGCGTCCGGCTTGTACTTCTGCCAGGCCCGTTCGAGGTCGGGCTCGTGGGGTTTGTACGACTCGTTGTAGAGGATCGCCATCAGCAGCTGGGCGCCGACGCCCGCCTGACCGGCCCGCCGGCGCACCTGGGCGGCGTGGTCGGCCGGGTCGTACGGTCCCGCGGTCGCCGTCGCGGAGGGGTGTGCCGGGCCGGTGGGCGGGGCCGAGGCGGAGACCGACGGTGCGGGCCGGGGAGTGGAACCGGCGGGCAGCCCGCCGACCGCGCGCACGGCGACGTAGCAGACGGCGGCCAGCGCCACCACCGCCAGCCAGCGCCGCCGCGACCGGGTACCGGTCATGTCCCACCCTCTCCGCCGTGCTCCCGGGCCCCGCGGGAGCCGCTCACTCCTCGTAGTAGTTGTTGATCACCACGTCCGGCTCGTCGTCGTCGAACGCCTCGTTGAGGAGGGCCCCGCCGACCAGGCCGGCCGCGCCTGCGCCGATGAGCGCGCCGGTGCCGAAGCGGCGGCCGCCCTGCTGCTGGTCGCCCTGGGGAGCCGGGTAGCCCTGCTGCGGGTACCCCTGCTGGGGATAACCCTGTTGCGGATAGCCCTGCTGGGCCTGGGGGTACCCCGGGCTCGGCGGCTGGGGCGGGGTGTAGAACGGCGGCGCGGTGGTCTGGACCCGCTGCGCGCACGCGGCGCACGCCTGGACCGGCCGGGGCACGCCCCACTGCGGGTACCAGCTGACGCTCGTCGTGCCGGGGCCGTGGCCGGGGTCGAAGAAGCAGGTCATGTCGGGACTCCTCGTGGGGTGCGGTGGTACGGCGACGGTCGGCGGCTGGGGGGACACCAGGGTCGGTGTCGGTGTCACCGTGACGGCGGGCGCGGGCGGCACAGGCGGCACAGGGGCCGGTGGGGTCGGGCCGTACGCTCCCGCGCCCAGGGACGGGTCGGACGGGACCGGGCCCGGGTCCGGGTCCGGGGCGGCGGTCTCCTTCAGGACGTCCACGCCGTAGTCGGTGGCGATGCCGGCGAGGCCCGAGGCGTACCCCTGGCCGACCGCCCGGAACTTCCACTCCGCGCCGTGCCGGTACAGCTCGCCGAACACCAGCGCCGTCTCACCGGCCAGTCCGTCGGCCGCCAGGTCGTACCGGGCCAGCTCGGCGCCGCTGTCCTGGTCGAGCACGCGGATGTGGGCGCGCCGCACCTGGCCGAAGGTCTGCCCGCGGGCGGCTCCCTCGTAGAGCGAGACCGGGAAGACGACCTTGGCGACCTCGGCGGGCACGCGCGTCAAGTCGACGTCGATCCGCTGGTCGTCGCCGACGACGGGGCCGCCGCCACCGCTGTGACGGACCGAACCGTCGGGGCTGCTCAGGTTGTTGAAAAAAACGAAGTGCCGGTCGGACAGCACTTTTCCGGACGCGTCGCACAACAGCGCGCTGGCGTCCAGCTCGTATCCGGTACCCGCCTGCCAGCCCAGCCCGACCGTGACCGCCGTCAGGCCGGGAGCCTGCTTGCTCAGCGAGACATTGCCGCCCTTGGCCAAGGGCACACTCATCGAACTCCTCCGCAGCTTTTCCGGTCCCCCGTGTCCATGGGGGTCAACGCGCCTGACCTCCTCGGCAGTTCCGAGGTTGCGCAACAATGAAAGTATGTGGCTGGATGCGGACCTGCCAGGCAACCAAGGGTGCCCTACCTCGCGTCCTGGCCATAGCAGGCGTCCGGAACCATGCGATCCGGCAACCCACACTCCTGGAGGTCAGACGACATGGGCATCATCGGCTGGATCATCCTCGGACTGCTAGCCGGGGCCATCGCCAAGATCCTGCTGCCGGGGCGGGACCCCGGCGGCATCATCGGCACCACTCTCATCGGCATCGCGGGCGCGTTCGTGGGCGGCTGGCTCTCCGCCCGGTTCTTCGACCGGCCCGTGGAGAACAACTTCTTCGACCTCTACACCTGGGGTGCGGCCATCGGCGGCTCGCTCGTGCTGCTCATCGGCTACCGCCTCCTGTTCGGCAACTCGCGCCGCTGATCCGGCGCACCGGCCGAGAGCCGTTCACTCCTCCTCGGCCGGCGACGGGCACCGGTAGGCGTGGGCCCGGCGGCGGTCGCGGCGGACCAGGACGGTCGTGCTGGCCGCCACGATCAGCGTGGCGGTGCTGAGCGGCACCAGGAAGGGCGTCATCACCGCCATCGCCGCGGTGACCGCCGTCATCGTCTCCATCGTCGTCACTCCTCCTTTGCGTGCTCGGCCGCGTGCCGGGCCCGGGAGGTGGTACGGCCGAGGAGGGCGGCCTCGATGGCACCCATCCGGTCGGCCAGCAGGGCCAGGGCCGCGGTCGCGCGTGTGAGGGGGTCCCCGGCCGGGTCGCCGAGGGCCTGGGCACGAGCGTGGGCCGCCTTCAGCTCGGCCCAGCGAGTGGCGCGTTGCGCGGTCAGGGTGCCGCGCAGTTCGGCCAGTTTCAGCAGGTTGGCCTCGGCTCCCGTGGTGAGGGTCTGCGCCTCGGCGGTGAAGTGGTCGTCGAGGACGGCGGACAGTTCGGCGTCGTTCATGACGGGCCGCAGCCGCTGGGCGATCTTGTTCATGGTGCGGTAGGAGCCCTGGAGCCGGAACGGCGGCTCGGTGCGCGTCGCGTCGGACTGGGCGGCGGAGGCGATGTAGGCGGCGTTGACCGCGAGGACCGTCTCGCGCGCGCTGAGCAGATGGCGCAGCACGGACACGATCTGCTCCACCTCGGCCGGCGCGTAGGGGTGCACGAGCCGGTCGGCGCGGGCCGCGGGGTCGTGGCCCGCGAGCCGGAGGAAGAGGTCGAGGTCGCCGCGGTCGCGGCCGGCCAGCGGCGCCAGCGCCGGGTTCGCGGTGAGCGCGTTCTCCAGGAAGCTGAGCGCGAAGACGTCCTCCTTGCCGGTCAGGACGTCGCCGAGGTTCCAGACGTCGGCGCGGTTGGCGAGCATGTCGGGGACGCGGAAGCGCTCGCCCGACTCGGTGTACGGGTTGCCGGTCATGCACACCGCGAACCGCTTGCCGCGCAGGTCGTAGGTGCGCGCCTCGCCGTTCCAGACGCCCTCGACGCGGCGGGTGGCGTCGCACAGCGGGATGAACTTCTGCAGCAGTTCCGGGGACGTGTGCTGGATGTCGTCCAGGAGCAGCAGGGTGTTGTTGCCCGCCGCCAGCGCGAAGTTGATCTTCTCGATCTCCTGGCGGGCGGTGGCGTTCGGGGCCTCGGCGGGGTCCAGCGAGGTGACGTCGTGGCCGAGCGCCGGGCCGCTGATCTTGACCAGCATCAGGCCGAGGCGGTCGGCGACGTACTCCATCAGCGTGGTCTTGCCGTAGCCGGGCGGCGAGACGAGCAGCAGCAGGCCGCCGGTGTCGGTGCGCTTGGTCTCACCCGCGGTGCCGAGCTGGCGGGCGAGGCTGTCGCCGACGAGGGGCAGGTAGACCTCGTCGATGAGCCGGTTGCGGACGAACGCCGCCATGGAGCGCGGACGGTGATCGTCCAGGCGCAGCCGGGCACGCTCGGCGTCGACCAGGGCGGTGCGGCGGCGCTGGTAGGCGCGGAAGGCGGGTGCCTCCCGCGTCTCGAACCGCTCGGTGCGGGCCAGGAACTCGTCGATCCGCAGGGTCAGGGAGCGGCCCTCGATGCGGGGGTGGGCGCCGAGCAAACCCTCGACCGTGGTCACCGGGGAGACCTCGGACTCGTAGCGGGGCAGGTCCGGGCACAGCTCGGCGGCCACCGCCTCGGCCAGGTCCCCGGCGGTGATCTCGGTGCCGGTGGAGGTGACGTACGCCGACAGCCACGCCCCGGCCAGCTGGCGGCGCGCGGCGAGGTCGTCGAGCGCGGCCAGGTCCTCGTCGTAGGCGGAACTGCCCACGGTGCGCCGGAACTTGTCGAGCAGGGTGCGGGTGGCGGCACTGATGACGAACCCGCCGGGACCGCTGGTCAGCTCCTCGAACAGATACACCGCGGCGGCGTGCGCGAGGTCGCCCGCGCCCAGAGGGGCGGGACCGGCGATGGGTGGCGGCCAGGTTTCCAGGGACGTCGCGAGTTCCGTGATGAGTTCGGCGATGGCGGGGGACGGGCCGAAGGTGGCGCGGGCGCGGGCCAGGGAGGCCGCTCGGCGGGACCAGGCCGTGCGGGCCTCGGCGGTGGTGCCGTGCGCCCAGAACAGCTGGGCGGCGGCCCGCGCTGCGGGTTCCTGGCGCAGCGGGCCGGCCTGCTCGTACAGGGGGAGCAGGGCGGTGAGGATCGCCGTCGCGTCGTGGTCGTGGACGCCGCGCTCATAGCCCTCGTCGTACGCCTCCTCCGCGGCCCGACGCACCAGGGCCGGCAGGTCGGCCTCCCCCAGGACGGCCGCGCCGTGCTCGCGCAGCAGCCGGGCGGCGAGGTGTTCGGCGCGGTAGACCTCGGGCGACTCGGACGGCAGCCGCCGGTCCCAGTACGGGCGGGTGTCCGCGAAGTCCGGGTCGGTGACCGGGGCGCGGTAGTCGGTGCCGGACAGGGCGAAGGCGAGGCCGTCGCCGTGCGGGACCAGGGTGACGTCGAGCGGCCGGGTGGTGACGGCGAAGCGGTGGGTGCCCAGGCGGAGGGTACGGCCGCCGTCGGCGTACAGGTCGGTACGGTCGCGCAGCGCGCGGGCCGCCTCCTGGCGGGCGGACTTCAGCCGGCCGTCCAACTCCTCGGCCCGTACCGGGTCGCCGAGTTCGCGCAGCTCCTCGGCGGTGCGGCGGGCCTTGGCGACCAGCGGGTCGGAGGCGAAGAAGGTGCTGACGGCGTCGGTGTCGGCGAGGGTGGCCGCGCGCCGGGCGATCGTCTCCAGCACCCGGCCCGCCGAGGCGGCGAGTTGTTCGGCGCGGCGGGCGCGGGCGTCCAGGAGGCCCTGCCTGCGGCCGGAGAAGGCCTCGTAGATCTCGGTGCGCTTGTCGGCCAGCTCGCCGAGGAAGTCGTCGAACTCCGCGAAGCGGGACTCCAGGTTCTCCAGCCGCACCAGCATGGACGCGAGTTGCTCGTCGCAGGCGTCCGGATCGTCCGCGGCCGCGAGCGCGCCGGTGACGGCCTGGCCGAGCAGCGCGAACTCGGCCGCGAACTCGGCGCGGCCCTCCTGGTCGCGCAGTTCACGGCGGCGGGCGTCGAGCAGGGCGCGGGCACGGTTGACGCCGCCCAGCACCTCGGCGATGCGTTCCAGGACGGAGGTGCGCACGGTGGCGTCGCCGATGTCGAGGCCGGCGACGACCTCGGTGACCGTGCGCAGCGTGCCGGCGAGGTCGTCGAGCCGGTCGGCGACCGGTGCCGCCTCGGCGACGCTGCCGATCGACTCGGCCTCGACGGCGAGGCGTTCGACCTCCTCGTGGTGGTCGGCGAAGGCGTCCTCGCGGGCCAGGAAGGCGACCGCCCGCTGCCCGAACGTGGCGAGGTCAGCCTCCGCCTCGGCGGCGAGTTCGTCGATGCGGGCGGTGTCGGCGTACCGCATCTCCTTCAGGGTCAGCAGGTGGCCCTGGGCCTGCCTCAGTTCGCTCAGGCCGCCGACCCAGGCGGCGGCGCCGCGCGGTGCCTCGCCGCGCAGCCGGCGCACCACCGCTGCGAGCCGGCCCGCGACCGCCTCGAGCGCGTCGGCGGCCTGCCGGGTCAGGGTCTGGACGGTGCGGAACTCCTCCAGCACCTGCTCGGCGGTGGCCCGCACGGCGTCCAGCGGGGTGCGCAGGTCCCCCAGTTCCTCCTCGCCCAGCCAGTGGTGGGTGTCGAGGGCGCGGACGCAGGCGGCGGCCAGTGCCTCGTACACCTCGACGGTCGGCGTGGTCTCGGCGACGGCGCGGCCGATGGACAGGCAGTCGGAGATGCCGCGTACGAGGTCGGCGTTGCCGATCCGCCCGAGGGGCCCGGTGCCCGTGGCGCCGGCGTGGGTGTCGGAGACGTAGGGGGAGCTCCACAGCTGGAGGGGGTGTACGCGGCCCGGCTCGTCGGGCCCGGCCGAGGGGTCCGTGCGCAGCGCCGTCAGCGTGCCGTCGTCGAACAGCGCCCAGCCGTGGCAGGACAGCGGGGTGGCGACCTCCTCGCGGATGGTGTTGTACGACAGCAGCAGGCTGCGTCCCCCGTCCGGCGCGTGGAAGGCGTACAGCACGTCCTCGCCGTAGGGAGAACGCACCTCGCGCTCGAACTCAAGCCCTGAGCTGTCGAGTTCGTAGGTCTTGCGGGCGCCGGTGGCCAGGCAGTAGCCCCCGGGGAACACGATGCCCTGGTCGTCGGGCAGGCGGCGGCAGGCCTGCCCGATGCCGTCGAGGCGGACCACGGTCCTGGTGAGGGTGTGGAAGACGAGGTGGCGGTGGGCCTGTTCCTTGTAGGGGCGGATCCGCAGCAGGATCAGCGGGCCCACGCTCGCGTAGGCGATGTCGGCGTCGGCGAGGGCCTGGAGCGGCTCGTCGACCGGCTCGCTGTGGATGCCCTCGCCGGTCTCGGTGTCGTCCTCCGTCTTGACGGTGAGGTGGCCGCCGACGGTGGACACGAAGATCTCGCCGCGCACGGAGACGTGCGGGTGGCGGCCCGGCACTTGGTCCTCGCGGCCGGTCGCCGTCCACTCGAAGTCGTGGGAGGGCGGCGGCACATGGTCGCGTTCGCCGCGCCCGTCCAGGAACTCGGCCCGGCCGTCGGACGTGATCGTCCAGCGCAGCACCCGGATGTCGCCGGCCTTCTCGCCGGTCCGGAAGACGGCGAGGAGCCGGCCCTCCACGCGGCGCAGGCTCAGCAGCCGGGCCTGCCGGTAGTAGCGGTGCAGGGCCCCGAACTCCCGCACGAAGGCGGGGTCGTCGAGGAGTCCGGGCACCGCGTCCTCGGGCAGCCGGTTCACGTCCCGGTCGTACAGCGCGAGGACGTCGCCGACCTCGCGCTCGGTCCGGTTGCCGTGGTAGCCGAACAGCAGGCGGTCGCCGACGGCCACGACGTCGCACGGCACGCTGGGGTGCTCGGTGCGCAGCCGGCCGGTGCCGGTGAGGTCCAGGCGCGTGGCGCCGAACTCCTCGGCCCGTCGGGCGTTGAGTCGCTCGGCACCGCGGGCGAGCTCGGCGGCCTGCGCGGTCAGCCGGTCGCGCAGCACCTCGTACGTTCCGGTGTCCACGGAGTCGTACGAACCCGTCTCCAGGGCGGTGGCCATGGGTGGTGCGTCCCTTCACGAAGAGGTGCGGGCCCGGGGCCCGGCCGGTCCGGCGGATCGGGCCGGGCCCCGCCGGCGGGGCTTCTCGGCCCGCCGCTGTCGGCGTGGTCCGCGGGACCGGCCCCAACCGTCTTCCTCCGATGGTGGCTTGGGGCCTGTCCCGCGGGTCGTCAGGCCCGGGCGGTGCCGTTGAGGGCGGTGAGCGGGGTGTCGGCGATGCCCAGCTCACCGGCGCGGTCGAGGAGTTGCTGGAGCTGACCGGCGTTCGTGCCGCCCGACTGCATCATCTTCATCAGCAGCGCGGAGACCGTCAGGTTCTTGACGTCGGCCGAGCCCAACTGGCCGAGGATCCGGCCGAGGTCGTCGGTGAAGCTCGACGAGCCGTCCAGCCAGGGCGCGGCCAGGGCCTGCGCGGTACGGGAGTTCTCCACGAACCCGTCGACGCCCTTGCCGAACGAGATCGCGCTCATCAGGCGGTCGAAGAAGACCGACTCGCCGCCGACGATGTCGATGTCGGCGTGCTCCAGGCCGGTCGCGAGGACCGTGGCCTGCGCCTCGGCGACCTGCCGCTGCGTCTCCAGGCCGGCCAGCCGGATCTCCTTCTCCGCCTGGAGCCGCAGCCGGTACTCCTCGTGCTCGCGGGAGGCCTCGTCCAGGGCGGCCATCGCGGCCGCCTTCTCGGTCAGGCCCGCCGCCTCGGCCTTCAGCTTCTCGCCGATCGCGGCGGCCTCGGCCAGCGCCTTGGCCTGAGCGCCCTCGGCCTCCGCACGCAGCAGCGCCTCGGTGCCCTGGGCCTCGGCCAGCGCCTTGGCCTGAGCGCCCTCGGCCTCCGCACGCAGCAGCGCCTCGGTGCCCTGGGCCTCGGCCAGCGCCTTGGCCTGAGCGCCCTCGGCCTCCGCACGCAGCCGGGCCTGCAGCGCCTCGGCCTCGGCACGGCCGGCCTTCTCGATGACCTCGGCCTCCTGCTCGCGGACCTGGACGGCGGCCAGCCCCTCCGCGGCGGCCTCGGCCTTGACGGCCTCCGCCATGCGCAGCTTGGCGCGGGCGTCGAGGTCGGCGGTCTTCAACCGGGCCTCGGCCAGCGTCAGTTCCTCGGCCGCGCGGTGGGTGGCGGCCTGCTCGGCTGCCTCGGCGGCCTTGATGTCCTTGACCAGCTTCTCCTGCGCCTCCGCCTCGGCGGCGATGATCACGGCCTGGCGCTCGCGCTCCGCCTCCTCCACGGCGCGCAGCTTCTTGATGGACTCCTCCTGCTCGGCGACCGTACGGTCCACCGCGACCCGCTCGCGGACGACCTCGGCGATCTCCCGCTTCTCCGCCTCGACCTCCTTGTCGGCGGAGATCCGGGTGAGCTGGGTCTCCCGCTCCCGGGCGATGACCTCCAGGAGGCGGTCCTTCTCGATGCGCTCGTTCTCGATGGCGATGACCCGCTCGCGGTTCTTCGCGGCGACCGCGACCTCACGGGCCTGGTTCTCGCGCTGGACGCCCAGCTCCTCCTCGGTGCGCAGGAAGGCGCTCTGCGCGCGCAGCCGCTCCTCCTCCACCACGCGGGCGGTCTCGGCCTCCTCGCGGGCGCGGGAGGTCTCGATCTCCCGCTTCTGCTTGATCTCGGCGTCGGCCTGACGGCGCTCCAGCTCCAGGATGGCCTCGCGCGCGTCGACGTTCTGCCGGGTGATCTCCTTCTGCTCGGTGCGCTGCGCCTCGTTGGTACGCACGTGCTCCACGGCCGTCAGCTCGGTGATCTTCCGGATGCCCTGGGCGTCGAGGACGTTGCCCGGGTCGAGCTGGGTCAGCGGCGTCTGCTCCAGGTAGTCGATCGCCGCGTCCTCGAGGTGGTAGCCGTTCAGGTCGACACCGATGACCTCGATGATCTGGAACCGCAGTTCCTCACGCTTGGTGTAGAGGTCGGTGAAGTCCATCTGCTTGCCGACGGTCTTCAGCGCCTCGGAGAACTTGGCGTGGAACAGCTCCTGCAACGTGTCCCGGTCGCTGGCGCGAGTGGTGCCGACGGCCTGGGCGACCCTGACGACGTCCTCGACGGTCTTGTTGACCCGCACGAAGAACGTGATGCGGATGTCGGCGCGGATGTTGTCCCGGCAGATGAGGCCCTCGCGGCCGGTGCGGGTGATCTCGATGGCCTTCACCGAGATGTCCATGACCTCGGCCTTGTGCAGCACCGGCAGGACGACCTGGCCGGTGAAGGTCACGTCGACCTTGCGCATCTTGGAGACGATCAGGGCCTTGCCCTGCTCCACCTTCCGGAACAGCCGGGAGAAGAAGAACAGCATGAGGACCACGACGAGCAGGCAGGCCGCGACGAGTGCGCCGATGAGTTCCATGGCATACGTCCTTGACGGTAAGGAACGGTGAGTAAGGGAGAGACCGGGTGGCCGGGTCCGGCCCCCGCCGTGTCCCGGCGGCTCAGGCGCCGGGCAGCGGGCGGCGGATGCGCCGCAACGTCGTCGAGCCCCCTCTTCCCCCTGCGGCACACCGGGCGGCGGTACGTCCCCCTGCCGGTTCCGGAACCGGACATCTGCCGGTGCCCGGCACCGGAACCGTCCGCGGTGCTCCCCTGGCGACATGATGCCCGATCAGGTCCGCCGCGCACATTGCCGGTTTCCGGCAGCGTTCGATGGGGCTTCCATGCCGGTGACCTGACAGTGCAGCGTCAAGATCGGGAATCCGGGGCCGGACCGTGCCTCCGCCTTCACGGGCCGTACCGGGTACGGGGCGGCGCGGCCCGTAGCCGTCGGCGCCACGGGACCGCGGAGAGATCACGAGGAGGGCGTCCAACGAGGGGCCGTGCGGGCCCAGGCGCTGTCCCAGGCGGCCAGGTTGCGGCGGCGGAGCAGCAGGCAGGCGGCGCCGTACGCTCCGGCGCCGGCGACCGGGACGGTCAGGGCGGCGAGGGCCGCCCAGCCCGTGCTGTGGCCGCGGACCTGAGCGGCGGTCAGGGGCGGCTCGGTGAGCCGCCCGTCGGTGTCGGCCCATACGTCGACGGAGCTGCCCGCGGGCAGACCGGGCTCGACGTGGGTCCTGGCGGTGCGGGCGAGCCCGCCCGGGTCGGTGAAGCGGACCGGTACCGGGTAGCGGGTGTTCCTCGCCTCCGCGGAGCCCGGTTCGGGATGGCGGGGTGCGTCGTGCAGGAGGACCGCGGTGGTCTGACGCCGCGTCCTGTCCTGGTGCTCGGCCGCCCGCGCGTAGTGGCGCAGGGCGGTGTCGCCGACGAGGAACACCGCCACGGGCGTGCCGGCCAGTACCGCCAGCAGGACGCCGAGGCCGATCCACGCCTGGAGCAGGTCGCTCGGGCGGCGCAGCGGGTTGCGCCGCAGGCGCCAGAGCACGCGGCTGGGAAGTTCGTCGGGGAGCGGTTCGTCGGGGGACAGTCCTTCGGGGGGCGGCTGTGCCCGAGGGATGCCGCCGGCCATGCTGCGGCCCTCCTTCCGTGTCCTCGTGGGCCTCGTAGGCCCGTGGGCCCGTGTCCTCGTGGACCCAATGGGCTCGTGGACCCAATGGGCTCGTGGACCCAGTGGGCTCGTGGACCCAGTGGGCTTCGTGGGATCCGTGGCGCTGGTGCGGTGGGGACGGGGGCTGGTCTAGAAGGCGGGCGGCTCGAAGGACTCGCCCGCCGGGCCGTCGGGGTGGTCGTGCGCGTCGCGCAGCAGGGTGGCGGCACCGCGAACGGCAGCGGTGTGCGGCGCCGCCACGGCCTTGAGGGGCGCGTGCAGCCTGCCCGTGAGGTGGTAGGTGATCTCCGGGCGCAGGGCGCCCCCGCCGGCCAGCAGCGCGCCCCGGCGCAGCGCGTCCACGGTGAGCGACGTACGGTCCTGGCGCAGCATCGCGGTCACCATCGTGGCCACCGCCTCGCAGATCTGCACCGGCGAGGCGGAGTCGAGGTCGCTGGTGCCCAGCGCGGTGCGGCGCGCGTCGACGACGGCGCCCTCCGACAGCAGCACCACCTCGGTCAGATGCGCGCCGATGTCCACCACGAGCAGCGGGCGGGACAGGTCCGCGCCCGCGGCCAGGGCGACGGCCCGCGCGCTGGGAACGGTCAGCACCCCGCGCGGCCGCAGCACCTCCACCGCCGTACGGGCCTCGTTCCGGAAGGCCACCCCGTCCAGTACCGGCGCGGTGAGGACGACCAGGGGGCGGGTGAAGCGGGGCAGGCGGTTACCGAGCAGGCGGTCGAGCATCCGGGCCGTGCCCGCGGTGTCGATGATCGTGCCGCGCTGGATCGGATACACCGCCCCGGAGCCGGGGAACGTCACCGTGGGAACGTCCAGGACGAGACCCCGCCCGGCGACCCAGGCGCGGGTACGGGCGCTGCCCATGTCGAGGGCGACGCCCCAGCCCTGCCGACCCAGCGGCCACGACCGGTGCCGTGCGGCCGCGGCCGCACGCGAACGCTGGGTCACGCTCACCGCCCGGCCTCCCTGACCTGCTGGCAGCGCGCGCAGTAGCGGGCCTGCGGCACGATCTCCAGCCGTTCCCGTGCGATGGGACGCCGGCACAGGTGGCAGACGCCGTAGCTGCCGTCGTCCATACGCTCCAGGGCCGCCTCGACGTCGGCGAGGACCATGCGGGCGGAGGCCGCGAGCTTGACGCGGACCTCCACCTGCGAGGCCTGCCGCTGGAGCAGGGCGTCCGCGCGGGACGTCGCGGCGGCCGAGATCTGCTCCAGCTGCTCCTGACGGAACAGCCGCTGCTCGTCGAGGTTCGCGCGGAGCACGGCGAGGTCCTCGACCGTCAGGGACGTGTCGCGGTCGTCGATGATCTGGTGGTTCACCATTTCACCCCTCGGGCAGGGCGGAAGACGAAGGCAGGGCGGACGGGCGGGCGGCGGTCAGGCGCTGCGGCGCCGGCAGCCGACGCAGTGACCCGTGTACGGCAGGATCTCCAAGCGCTCCGCGGGAACCGGCTTGCCACAGCCCAGGCAGGTCCCGTAGGTGCCGTC
Organism: Streptomyces cyslabdanicus; assembly: GCF_052663305.1. NCBI lineage: Bacteria > Bacillati > Actinomycetota > Actinomycetes > Kitasatosporales > Streptomycetaceae > Streptomyces > Streptomyces cyslabdanicus. The sequence goes on along the minus strand of NZ_JBQRUW010000024.1, from coordinate 48,603 downwards.
CTCGATCCGGGCGAACGCCTCATCGATCTCCTTGAGCACCCCCTGGATGGCCTCACGCTGGGAGGACATCAGGTGGTCGTCCGCCGTCTGCCCGGTCTCGCCGAGGGCTTCCAGCTGGACCATCCGGGTCTCGCGGGCGTGTTCAAGGCGCCGGCGGGCCTCCTGAGCAGACTGGCGCTCACGGGGTTCGGTCCGGGCGGCGTCGAGCGACATTTTCAGTGCCCTTCTTTCTGCAACGGGGGTCGGTCACCGCTCAACCCTGGTCGAACCCGCCGCGGTTTCCCATCGGGTCCAGAGCCCATTTGCGGCCGATCGGGGGATCCACTCGACCGGGGCATGGGTAGGGCGCACCCGGCGAAATGGGGAGCGTGCCCCATCGCTCCCGGCGGCCGGCGAACGGCAGACTGGCGGCAGGCCCGGTCGGGACCAGGGGCCGCGGCTCGTCCAGGATGCGCGATGCCCGACAGTAGAGGCAGACCGCATCACGGAAGGAGGCTTGACCCCGGTGTCCCTGTTCTGGCGGATCTTCGGGCTCAACGCGGTGGTGCTGGGCTCGGCCACCGCCCTGCTGCTGTGGGCCCCGGTGACCGTCTCGGTGCCGGTCGTGCTGACCGAGGCCGTCATCCTGGTGGGCGGCCTGGCCGTCATGCTGGTCGCCAACGCCGCCCTGCTGCGCTTCGGGCTGGCCCCGCTGGGCCGGGTGACGAAGCTGATGACCACCGTCGACCTGCTGCGCCCCGGCCAGCGGCTGCCCGAACAGGGCGGCGGTGAGGTCGCCGAGCTGATCCGCACGTTCAACGCCATGCTCGACCGGCTGGAGAACGAGCGCGCGACGAGCAGTGCCCGGGTCCTGCTCGCCCAGGAGGCCGAGCGGCGCCGTATCGCGCAGGAGCTGCACGACGAGGTGGGCCAGAGCATGACCGCGATCCTGCTCGCGCTCAAGCGGGCCGCGGACGAGGCGGCCCCACCGCTGCGCGACGAACTGCACCAGGCGCAGGAGATCACCCGGTCGAGCCTGGACGAGGTCCGCCGGCTGGTGCGCCGGCTGCGGCCCGGCGTCCTGGACGACCTCGGTCTGGTCGCCGCGCTGACCTCGCTGACCCACGACTTCGCCACCCACACCGGGCTTCAGGTGGTGCGCCGCTTCGACGCCGACCTGCCCGCCCTGGAACCGGAGACCGAGCTGGTCCTCTACCGTGTCGCCCAGGAGAGCCTGACCAACGTGGCCCGGCACGCGGACGCCGAACGGATCGAGGTCAGCCTGCGGCGCACCGACGACGCCGTGGTACTGGCCATCACCGACGACGGCCGCGGCATCAAGGCCGCGTGCGAAGGCGCCGGTATACGCGGCATGCGCGAGCGAGCCCTGCTCATCGGGGCCGGACTCGACATCGCCCCCGCCCCCGCGGCCGGAACCGAGGTCCGGCTGACCGCGCCCGTCGTCCCCAGGAAGCAGACCTGATCATGTCCGACCCGACCACGATCCGCATCCTGCTCGCCGACGACCACGCGCTGGTGCGCCGGGGGGTGCGGCTCATCCTCGACCAGGAACCGGACCTGGAGGTGGTCGCCGAGGCCGGCGACGGCGCGGAGGCCATCGAGATGGCCCGCACGCGCGACATCGACCTCGCTGTGCTGGACATCGCGATGCCCCGGCTGACCGGACTCCAGGCCACCCGCGAGCTGGTCGCGCTCAAGCCGGACCTGCGGATCCTGATGCTCACCATGCACGACAACGAGCAGTACTTCTTCCAGGCGCTCAAGGCCGGTGCCAGCGGGTACGTGCTGAAGTCCGTCGCCGACCAGGACCTGGTCGCCGCGTGCCGGGCGGCGATGCGGGACGAGCCGTTCCTGTACCCGGGCGCGGTGACCGCGCTCATCCGCAACTACCTCGACCGGGTCCGCCACGGCGAGGAGACCCCGGACCAGGTCCTGACGCCCCGCGAGGAGGAGGTCCTGAAGCTGGTGGCGGAGGGGCACTCCTCGAAGGAGATCGGCGAGATCCTCTTCATCAGCATCAAGACCGTCCAGCGGCACCGCGCCAACCTGCTGCAGAAGCTCGGTCTGCGCGACCGCCTGGAGCTCACCCGCTACGCCATCCGGGCGGGCCTGATCGAACCCTGACCGCCCGCCCCACGACCCCCCGGGGTCCCGGCTGCCCACTCCCCGGCCGGGAACCCGGGTACGACAGCGTCCGCCACGAGTGCCACCAGGAAAGGGGACGGTGCATGCACCGAGCGTCGAGCACCGTCTCCGCCTCCCGTGTGCCGGCCTTCGTGACGGCCGTCCTGCTCACCCTCCTGGCGGTCTTCACCACCGGCAGCCCCCCGCCACTGCCCGCACCCATCACGCCCACGCCGGCCTCCGCGGCGGCCCTCGCGCCCGCCGGCACCGGAACGCCCGGAAAGCACGAAGAGCACGGAAAGACCCGGGTGCCCGGCTCCGCTCCCAGTACCGGCGCCCCCGGCGCCGGGGGGCGTCCTGCGGACGCGCCGTATGCCGGGCAGGGGTGCACCGTCGTCTGCTCCGCGCAGGACGGCACCCGGCAGGAGTTCCACGGGGACCGGCCCGTCGCGCACGGGCAGTTCGCCACCACCGGGGATGTCACGGACGTCCCCCTCCCCGCACCCGGGCGGACGCGACCGGTCCCGGTGACCGTGGCCGCCCGCACGGTGCACGTGGTGCAGGACGGCGGCCGGGCGCCGCCGCGGGCCTTCGGCATCTGACGTCCCCGTTCGCCCCTCGACCGCCGTGACCGCGTCGGCCGCAGTCGCGGCGTGCCTGCCGGAGGCCCCGTTGAAACGCACGAAACCCACGAAACGCACGAACCGAACCTCCCGGGTGAGAGCGCTGTTCGCCCTCGCCGTGATCGCCCTGTCCGTCTACATCGCCGCCACCGTTCCGGTCCGCCTCGGACTCGACCTGCGCGGCGGCACCCAGATCGTCCTGGAGACCCGCTCCACCCCGACCGCCAAGGCCGACCGCGAGGCCACCGACCGCGCCGTGGAAGTGCTGCGCGGCCGGGTCGACGGACTCGGCGTCTCCGAACCGTCCCTCGTCCGCTCCGGCAGCAACCGGATCATCGTCGAGCTGCCCGGCGTGCAGGACCCCAAGAAGGCGGCCGACGTGCTCGGCCGTACCGCCCAGCTGACCTTCCACCCGGTGACCGGCGTTGTCGACGCCCCCGACGCCACCGAGGACCCCGCCAAGTCCGAGCCCGACGCCTCGAAGGAACCCGAGAAGTCGACGGAACCCGGGAAGCCGGAATCCGGGAAGACGGAACCCGGGGAGCCGAAGGAGCTCGTCCTGCCCGACGAGTCGGGGCAGCGGCTGCGCCTTCAGGACAGCGCCATGACCGGCAAGGACGTCAAGGGCGCCCAAGCCCTCTTCGACCAGGAGACGGGCGCCGGCTGGACCGTCACCGTCGACTTCGACAAGGCGGGCCGGGCCGCGTGGGCCAAGCTGACCAGTGAGGCCGCGTGCCGCCAGGTCGGCGACCCCGCGCGCCGGGTGGCCATCGTGCTCGACGACCGGATCATCTCCTCGCCGCAGGTCTCCCCGTCCGTCGCCTGCGGCACGGGCATCGCCGACGGCTCCACGCAGATCACCGGCTCCTTCGACGACGCCGAGGCCCGCGATCTGGCGCTGCTCATCAACGGCGGCGCCCTGCCCGTGCCGGTCGAGACGGTCGAACAGCACACCATCGGCCCCACCCTCGGCGCCGGCGCCATCAAGGCGACCGCCTGGGCCGCGGTGATCGGCACCGCCCTGACGATCCTGTTCATCATCACCGTCTACCGCCTCACGGGCTTCCTCGCGGCCCTGGCCCTGCTCTGCTACGGAGTGCTCTCCTACGCCGCCCTGGCCGCCCTCGGCGCGACCCTGACCCTGCCGGGCCTGGCCGGTTTCGTCCTGGCGATCGGCATGGCCGTGGACGCCAACGTGCTCGTCTTCGAACGAGCGCGTGAGGAGTACGCCGGCATGCACCGGCCGAGTCCGCGCTCGGCCCTGACCGCCGGATTCCGCAACGCCTTCAGCGCGATCGCCGACTCCAACATCACCACGCTGATCGCGGCCGGGCTGCTGTTCTTCCTGTCCACCGGGCCGGTGCGCGGCTTCGCCGTCACCCTCGCCCTCGGAGTCCTCGCCTCCATGTTCAGCGCCCTGGTGGTCACCCGGGTGCTCGCCGAGTTCGCGGTGTCCCGCGCGTCGGTGCGCCGCCGTCCCCTGCTGACCGGCCTCGCGAACACCGGCTGGATCCGCAACCTCGTCGTGCGCCGCGACCCGCAGCTGATGCGCCACCCGCGCCGCTGGCTGGCCACCGCCGCGGTCGTGCTCGTGCTCGCCGGGTCGGGCATCGTGGCCCGGGGCCTCAACTTCGGCCTGGAGTTCACCGGCGGCCGGCTGATCGAGTACACCACCGCGACCGCCGTGAACCCCGACCGGGCCCGCAGCGCCCTCGCCGACGCGGGCTTCCCCGGCGCGCTCGTGCAGTCCTCCAACGACAACGGCCTGACCGTGCGCACCGAGGACCTGACCGACGCCGAGGCGGCCAAGGTCACCGACACCGTCAGCTCCCTCGGCGGCGAGACGGAGAAGGTCCGCGACGAGCAGATCGGGCCCAGCCTGGGCGAGGAACTGCGCCGCAACGCGCTCATCGCCCTCGCCGTGGCCCTGGGCGCCCAGCTGCTGTACCTCGCCGCCCGCTTCCGCTGGCTGTGGGGCACCGCCGCGGTGACCGCGCTCGCGCACGACGTCGTCATCCTCGTCGGCGTCTTCGCCTGGCTGGGCAAGCCCATCGACGGCGTGTTCCTGGCATCGCTGCTCACCGTCATCGGCTACTCGGTCAACGACTCGGTCGTCCTGTTCGACCGGATCCGGGAGCTGCTCGGACGCGACCGCAAGATGCCGCTGCCACAACTCGCCAACCTGGGGATCCAGCAGACACTGCCCCGAACGATCAACACCGGCATGGGCGCCCTGCTGATCCTCGCCTCCCTGGCGGTGTTCGGCGGAGACTCGCTGACCGACTTCGCGCTCGCGCTGCTCATCGGTCTCGTGGTCGGCACCTACTCCTCGGTGTTCACCGCCACCCCGTTGGCCATCGAGATGCACCGCCGCCACAGCCGCACCTCGGGTCGCACCCCGGGCGGCACCCGGCGCGGCAGCCCCGCCCGCCGGTCCGCACCGGCCGCCCGGGTCTGAGGCGGCCGCTGCGGTGGGCGGCGGTGCACCCCGCCGCCCACCGGAAATGGGTACTGCGACCGATGGCCGCGGTGCGCTCGCGCGGCCACGCTGGAGGGTCAGGAGGGGGGCCGTACGTCACCGCGGCCCCCCTCGTCACCGGCTCCTTTTGCCAGAAGGGCCAGTTCGAAGGGACCGTATCGCCGATGTCGTGGGAGACCACCAGCAGTGCCTCCGCGGCCGAGCGCCTGAGCGCGCACGATGCCCGGCAGCGCCTCGAACACGAGCGCAACTCCCGCCTCGCCCAGCTGCGGGCCGTCCAGGAGAGCGAGGACGGCGGTCAGGAGGCCGACGACCTCCTGACCGCGCAGGAGACCGCCCTGAAACGGGCGCTGAAGGACATCGAGGCAGCCTTCGCGCGGCTGGACGACGGCTCCTACGGCGACTGCGAGGACTGCGCCAAGCCCATCCCGGTGGAGCGTCTGGAGATCCTGCCGTACGCGCGCTGCTGCGTGCCCTGCCAGCAGCGCGCCGGCTGATCCGGTCCCCGCGCCCGACGGCGCCGCCACGCGAGGCGGTGCGCACGCGCGATTCCTGCCCGGCACGCGCGTTTCCTGCCCGAGGTGAAGGAGGCCGACCGGTGATCCTCGGCGACAGCACGGCGACCGCCGCCCCGGGAGGCCGCGGGCCCACCGGGGCGGTCCACGGGCGCGGTCCGGGCATCGCCCTTGATCTGGGCAGTGCGCGGACCCGGGTCTGGGCTCAGGGCATGGGCGACATCCTCGACGTGCCCACCGTCACCCACCAGGGCTCGGCCGCCGCCCGCCCCGTGCGGCGCGGCACCGTCGTCGACCCGGCCGGCGCGACCCGGCTCGTCTCCCGGCTGCTGGCCGACCGCGTCCCGCACGACGTCCGGCCCGTCGTCGTCGTGACCGCCCCCGTCCTGAGCGGGCCGCGGCTCCACACCGCCGCCGTCGGCGTCCTTCAGGTACTGCGGCCGCAGGCCGTGCTGACCATCGACGGTGTCCGGGCCGCCGCCCTGGGCGCCGGCGCCGACCTGTCCGGCGCGATGCTCGTCATCGACGTCGGCGCGCAGCTCAGCGAGGTGGCCCTGCTCACCGACGGCCGGGTGGCCGCCGCCCGCCGGGCCACCATGGGCACCGACGACGTGCGCGCCGGCGCGCTCGCCGAACTGGTCACCGCCGTCACCACGATGGTCACCGGGCTGCTGCGCGACGACCCCCGGCCCGCATACGCCGACGCCCTCGACCGCGGCCCCCTGCTCGTCGGCGGCGGCGCCCTGCGGCCCGAGGTCGCCTACCGGCTCTCCGCGCGGCTGCGCAGCCACGTCCGGGCGGTGCCGCGGCCGCAGACCGCGGCGGTGCGCGGTGCCGTGGCGGCCCTGCACTCCGTCCTGCGCCATCCCGCCCTGAACCCGACGCGGCCGCTGTCGCCCCTGCCGCCCCTGCCGCCCCCGCCACCGCTGCCCCCGCTGTGAGGCCGTCTGTGGGAACGCGGCGAACTGGATTACGGTCCATACGGTTGTGCGCACGGTGGGGTGGGGGGAACTGCTAAGGAGCCGGACAGCGGTGCAGCAGTACAGCGGTACGAGGGAGCGGCTGGGGCGGCCGGGGGGACCAGGGAGTTCGGCGGGTCCGGGGGGACCTGCGGACGACGAGTGGCGGGGCCGCGGGGAGCGGAACGACCGGCCGCCGGACGGCGGCACGGGGGCGGACGACGCATCGGTGCGGGTGCGTGAGGTGGCCGCGCGATGCGCCCGGTTCGCCGTGCGGACACTGCGCGCCGAGTGGCACGGCATCGTCGTCGACCCGGTACGGCGACTGGCCCGCCGGGGGCTGTCCGGGCTGGTGCTGGCCTTCGTGGCCGCCTTCGGCGTGATCTTCTTCCACGCGGTGGCGCAGCGGCCGGCCGGGGAGGCGGTGGTACGGGTCCTCGGCGGAGTCCAGGCCGATCTGCCGCTGTGGCTGGCCCTGCTGCGCACCCCGGTGTCGCTGTACGTCCCGGCGCTCGACCTGCCGGTGTGGGCCGGCATCACCCAGTTGTTCCTCGCGTTCGCGCTGGCCGAACTCACCCTGGGCAGGGGCCGCACGCTGTTCGTCTCGTACGCGACCACCCTGGCCGGCACCCTCACCGTGCGGGTGATGATCGCGGTCGGGCCCGGCTGGTGGGGGCTGGGGCTGCCGCCCGGGGCCGGCCGGATCCTCGACACCGGGCCGTCCGCCGCCGTGGTGGGCCTGTTCACCTATCTGTCCGTGGTGCGGCGCGCCCCGGTCGTGTTCTTCCTCACCGGCGGCTCGATGGTGCTGGAGTCGGTGGTCAAGCCGAACCTGGCCGGCCGCGAGCACCTGATCGCGGTGGCCACGGCGATCGTCCTCGCGCTCTTCCACGGCCGCGCCCCGAGATGGCTGCCCGGCCCGGCGGCGGTACTGGCCCGGTGGCGGCGGACCCCGGCCCCGGCGGGTGCCCCGACGGGCCCGCACCCGCTCCACCGGCCGCCGCGTCCGCGCCACCGGCCGCCGGTCCGCGAGGCCGCCCGGCCCTGCCCGACGCAAACACCGGGGATACCTCCTAAAATCACAGTGGACTCCGCGGGGGAAGGGTGAGGGCCGATGGGCTGGATCTGGGTTGTACTGATCGTCTTCTGGACGGGCGGTTTCGCCTGGCTCGCGGACAACGTCCGCGGCGCGCTGCGCAACCGGCACGAGCGCAAGCTCGAACTGCTGGAGGCGGCCAAGGCCGAGCGGCTGGCCGTCGAGGCGGCGCACAAGACGCCGGAGCCGATCTGCGGATGCACCCACCATCTGGCCAAGCACGACAAGAACGGCCGGTGCCACGAGCGCGTCGAGGTGCCGACGGCCTGGGACGAGAACAAGAAGCCGCTGCGCTTCGAGCCGGGGCAGTGCAACTGCCAGCAGTACGTGGGTCCTCAGCCGCTGTCGCAGGTGTACGCCGACGAGCTGACCGACCGCGCCTGACCGAGCGTGTCTGACCGGGCGCCCGACGACCGGCCCGGATCCGAGCGGCGGCACGCCCGGACCGGGTGCCGGGAATCCGTGCAGGAGCGTCACACAGGCTGCACACAGTCCCTCGCGCGCCTTGTTAGCGTGACTGGCCGCTCGGCAGGCCTAGTCAGGAAGACCGGATGGACTACTGCTCCACGTGCCGTAGGCACCTCAACGGCGCCCTGGTGTGCCCCGGTTGCGGTGCGTACGCGCCGGACATAGCACCGGACGTCACGGCGCCCTTCACGACCGATACCGCGACCGATTCCGCGACGGCCTTCACGACGGGCCTCGCGGCGGGCGGGGCCGCGGGCCTCGCCCCGGACGTCGCACCCGCCGGGGTCCCCGGCGACAGCACCACCGACCTCCCCGCGGACGCGGCGGACGCACCGCCACCGCGGCAGCGGCCGGGGCGGGCGGCTCGGCGCCGTCAGCTGGCCCGCTGGAAGAAAACCCAGCGCAGGGCGCTGGTGGCGACCGCCGTTGCTCTCGTCGGGGGAGGCCTGACCGTCGCCTCGATGGACCGGCACTCCACCGACCGCACGCAGGCGGCCCCGGCACCGGAGGCACCGCACACGGGCACCGTGGGGGACAGCCGGCCGGCGCAGCACGACGACCCGGCCTCGGCGCCCTCCGACGCCGGACAGTCCCCGTCCACGGGCGGTGCCCGGCACCAGTGGTCGGCGCCGCAGGGCACCACTCCGCAGGACGTACGCCCGGACGCCGCCGCTCCCCGTACGGCGCAGGCCCCGTCGGCGCCCTCCCGCGCACACGTGGCGCCGGCGCGGACGGTGCGGACCGCCCCGCTGCCGGACACCGCGGCACCGGCGGCCGACGGCTCCGCCTCCGCCGCCGCGTCGAGTCAGGCGGCCCAGTCCACCCCGTCGGTTCCGTCGGGCCAGTCGGGCCGCTCGGGTCAGTCGGCCACCTCCCCGTCGTCCCCGGCGGCGCCCCAGGGGTCCGGGTCCACCGCATCCGACGGCACCGCCCAGCAGCCCCCGCAGACGAGCCCCACCGACACGCCCACGTCGCCGTCCCACCTGTGCCTGCTGGTGATCTGCCTCAGCTGACCGGTCCGGCCCGCGCGGACACGGGCGAGCAGAGGCGGCGGAACGGCTAGCTAGGACTTGCCGGGACCGCCGGAGTCGTCGGAGAAGCTGGCGAAGTACGCCGCGGCCATGTCCTCGTCGGCGTGGCCCCGCGCGGCGGCACGGGCGAAGCGTTCGGCGCTCGCGGCGGCCACGTCGAGGCGGACGCCGTGGGCCTCGCCGGCCTGGACGATCAGGCGGGCGTCCTTCTCCGCGGTGGCCACGGCGAAGCTCGGGGGCAGGTACGCGCCGTCGAGGATGACGCCGGCCTTGGCATGCAGGTAGCCCATGTCGAGCGGTCCGTCGGCGATGAGGTCGAAGAAGCCCTGGGGGTCCACGCCGAGCCCCTTGGCCAGGGCCAGGGCCTCCCCGGTCGCCGCGGTGGCCGCGATGACCCAGCTGTTGGCCACCAGCTTCAGCCGCGTGGCGGTGGCCGCCGCGGCGTCCTCACCGGTCCACACCGTGCGGGCGCCGACCGCCTCGAACACCGGCGTCACCGTCTCCCGGCCCTCGGCCGGCCCCGCCGCCAGCACGGTCAGCCGGCCCGCCTCGGCGGGCTGCCGGGTACCGAGCACCGGGGCGTCGTAGAGGACCAGGCCGTGCTCGCGGGCGAGGGCGGCCAGCTCACCGGCCGCCTCCAGGCCGACCGTGGTCGACTGCGCCCAGACCGTGCCCGGGCGGAGCACGGGTGCGGCCTCGCGCATGACCTCCAGCACCGTCCCGCCGTCGTAGAGCATCGTCAGGACCACGTCGGCGTCGCGCACCGCCTCGGCGGGGGTTTCGGCGACCTGCGCGCCATGGGCGGCCAGGGGCTCGGCCTTGGCCCGGGTGCGGTTCCACACCCGGACGGTGTGTCCGGCCTTCGCCAGGTTGCGGGCCATCGCGGCGCCCATGATCCCGGTGCCCAGAACGCCGACGGTACGGGTGTCGGTCATCTCGTCCTCCTCCTGGTCGATGCGGCGAGTATCACCCGACCCCCGGGCCCGACGTCCGCCCAGGCGGCCCGGCCACGGGGCCGTTCGGGTGACACGACCATGCGGCCGGGTCAGGCCATCCAGAAGAAGACCGCGGTCATGCGCTTGTCCTCCAGGCTCTGCCCGCAGTAACCGGTCGCGCTGTGGACGAGGTTGGCGTGGTAGAGGAGGAGCCGGTTGGCCTTGTGCGGCACGCGGACGTCCTCCTCGAAGGCGTCCGGCGCGACGAACCGCGTACCGAGGGCCTCGACGAGGTTGTGGTGCGGGGGCTGCACCACGTTGCCGCCGAGCCGGCCGCCGGGCAGACGCTGGCGGTAGAAGCTGGTCCCGCAGTCCTTGGGCACCGAGGGGTTGAGGTAGAGCACGGCCGCGTACCGGCACAGCGCCCGCGAGTCGGTGTGCGGCCTCGGCTCGCTCTCGCCGGCGCCCACCACCTGGACGCAGTTGTGGTTGAGGGTTCCGCCGTCGGGCGCCTGCTGCACCCACAGTTCCTTCGCCCCGGTCGCCTTCTTCACCAGCCGCTCGACGCGGGCGAGTTCGGACGGCTCCAGGCCCGGCATGGTCCGCAGTCCGGGCCAGGTCTGGGAGGTGTACGGGTAGCCCTTCACCCAGTCGTCCTTGGCCAGGCAGCGCTGCCGTACGGCGTCCGCGTCGGGCAGGACGTCGTCCAGCACCCAGTAGTCACGGCCTTTGGTGGGCTTGCGGTAGGGCAGGACGGGGAGCGCGGTCGGCACACCGCGGGGCTGTGGGGGCATGCGGCCGAATGTAGGGCGGGCCTCCCCCAGGGCTCTCCCCAGAGCTGGTCAACATTGTGTCAACCTTGCTGCGAGCCGGGCGACTTGAGTGCCGCGACCGACGCGGGGACCGAACCAGCCGCGAACGTGACCAGCCTCACCTTCCGTTCGGTGTTCTTTACCGAATCAAAAGGTTCTCGGCGCTTCCCGGCCCGTACATGTGGGTGTCCGAACCGCCGGCGGCGGGACCATGACCGGGCAGGAGGCACGGTGCGCTTTTCGCGGAACGCGACGGGAACTCTCTTCGTGGGCGGTGCCCTCGGCCTGACCCTGGTCGCGCTCGCCTACCCGGGCATGCTCGGCCTCGAGAAGGTCTCCAGCGACGGCTCCCGGATCATCGCGCAGACCCAGTGGGGGCCGCTGACGGAGGACGACCGGGACTTCGTGGTCAAGGTGCGCGCGGCCGGGCTGTGGGAGTACCCGGTCGGCGAGATGGCGGTGAAGAAGGGGACCACCAAGGAGGTCGTCACGGCGGGCGAGCACCTGATCGACGGTCACGCGCAACTGGACGCGAGCTGCCGCAGGATCGCGCCCATGCTCAACATCACGCTGCCGAACGCCGCCAGCCCCCAGCAGCAGGGCTTCGTCACCCAGCTCGCCGGGGACGACGGCAAGCAGTTCGACTCCGACCTGGCCAACATCCTCCGCATGACCCACGGTTCGATCTTCAACACCGTCGCGAAGATCCGCTCCACCACCAAGAACAGCCTGGTCCGCGAGCTCGCCAACCAGGCCAACGCCACCGTCCTGGACCACATCACGGTTCTGGAGGAGACCGGCCTGGTGAACTTCGACCAGGTGCTCTTCATGCAGACGACCCCGCCCAAGCTGCCCCAGTCGGACCTGACCCCGCCGCCCCCCTCCGGCGGACAGCCCGAGGTCGTGCTCACCCCGCCGCCGAGCGCCACGTCGAGCCCCCTGGTCCTGCCCGGCGACCCGAGCCCCGGCCCGGCGGCGGGCTGAGGCGGCACCCACGCTCGACTCAGGACCCGTCCGAGGCGCCCTCGACGGTGTTCAGGTACAGCCGGACGTACCGCTCGGCGTCGATGTCCAACGCCACGTCCACCAGGGCCTGTTCGCGGGCCTCGCCGTGCAGTTCCGCCTCGCCCGGACGCGGGCGGCGGTCGACGACCGTCTGCCCGCGGGCCGGTCCCGGCGCGAGGTTCACCTCCACCGGCAGCCGGTGGGTGGTCAGCCCCTCCGGGTCCGCGACCGAGCACACCGTGCCCGCGTCACCGAGGCCGCCGTGCGGGACGTCGTGGCCGGTGGCCGGGTCGGGGTGGGCCAGCAGCCGTCCGGCCAGCCGGGCACCGGGCTCGTCGGACCGGCACAGCCGCCGTACGTCCGCCTCCGGCACGAGCACCCGCAGGAACACGTCGAGCCCGTACATCGTGATCGGCACCCCCGCGGTGAGCAGGACCGCCGCGGCCTCCGGGTCGTGCCAGACGTTGAACTCGGCGACGGACGTGGCGTTTCCGGTGGCCACCGCGCCGCCCATGAACACGATCCGCTCGATGTCGCGGGTGACCCCGGGGTGGGTGCGCAGCAGCAGGGCGATGTTCGTCAGCGGCGCCGTGGGAATCAGGGTGACCCGGCGGTCGCAGGCCGCGATCTCGTGGTGGAGCAGCGTCACCGCGTCCACGTCGACGGGCCGGCGGGCCGGCGCGGGCAGGCCGAGGTCGCCCATGCCGTCCCCGCCGTGCACGTGATGGGCGGTGCGCAGCGGTTCGAGCAGCGGCCGCTCGGCACCCCGCGCGACCGGGACGGCGGGAGCACGGGCCTGCTCCAGGACGGTCAGCGTGTTCCGTACCACCTGGTCCACGTCCGTGTTCCCGGCCACGCAGGAGACCGCGCGCAGCTCGAGGCCCGGGTGGCGGACGGCGAACAGCAGGGCGAGCGCGTCGTCGACGCCGGTGTCGCAGTCGATGATCACAGGTGTGGGCCGCGAGGTCACAGCGCGCTCCTTCCGTCGTACGGGTCCCGCCGGACAGGTCGGCGTACGGGTCCCGCCGTAGGGGGCCGGTTCCATCGTCACGTGCCCGGTCCGGTACCGCGCGCCCGTCCCCTTCCCGCCCCCCGCTTCCCCGCCCGCAGCTTCGTTCCCACCCCGGCGGTGCTCACCCGGACGGACCGGCGCGCTGGTGGGCGGAGCCGCCCGGTGGTGCCGTGGGAGGAGCGCCGCCGCCCGGACGCCACGTCCGCGGCGTGTGTTCCGTCCGTCTGGAGGCATCCATGTCCCGTACCCCGGCCCGTGTCCTGGCCGCCTTCGCGCTCTGCGCGGCCGCCCTGCTGACCGAGGCCGCCTGCACCGCCGGGCAGTCCGGCCGGGTCGTCCACGTCCCCGCACCGGTGGACACCCGTCCGCACGACCCCGCGGGCACGCTCACGCAGGACCAGGCGCGGGCCGCGTTGCTGACCGAGGCGGACCTCGGAACGGCGTGGGCGCCGACCGGAGGCGCGGCGACCTGGCGGGACAGCATCCTCAAGGCGCAGGCCGACACGTCCGAGTGCGGGCGCCTCCTCGACGCCCTCTACACCGAGGAGCCGTTCGGCGCCCCCTCGGGCGCGCACGCGGTGGCCGCCTACGACGACGGCTACGACGAGGCCCAACTGCGCCACCAGGTGCTCGCGCTGCACGCCGCGGCCGTGGACCGCACCCTCGCCTGGCTCAGGACCATGCCGCGGACCTGTGCGGACTTCACCGCCAGGAGCACGAACTACGACGATCTGTACGTACGGGTCGCCGACCTCGCCCTGCCGGACGTCGGCGACGCCCGCCAGGGCCTGCGCCTCACGCTCACCGCCGAGTCGTACGAGCAGGACACCTACACCACCCTCACCGTGGACCTCGCCACGGTACGCGTCGGCGACGACGCGATCGTCCTCACCACCGGGGCCCTGGGAGGCACCCCGTCGAAGGACAGCACCGCTCTGGCGGTCGAGCGCGGCGTGGACCGCCTGACGGCGGTGCAGCGCGAGGCACGGACCCGGGCCTGACCCCCGGCCGGTCACGGCACCGGCCAGTCACTGCACCGGCCGGTCGGAGCACCAGCCGGTCAGGACACCAGCCGGTCAGGGCACCAGCTAGTCGCGGTCGAGTCTCCTGCCGTGGGTGATCACCTCGTGGGCCATGTCGAGTGCCGTACGGCCGTCGGCGAAGGCGTGGGCGCGCAGCAGGGCCAGCGCTGGGCGTCGCCGTACAGGTCGAGCGTGCCCACGCAGACGGCGTCGTCGCCCAGCGGAACGGAGTACACGGCCCGGACGCCGGCCTCGGCCGCCTGCTGGGCGAACACCGGCCAGCGCCGGGCGGCGCGGTCCGCCGTCAGGTCGGAGGCCAGCACGGGCGCACCGGCCTGCGCCGCGTACAGCGACGGCCCGTCGCCCAGGGTGGCCTGGATCTCGGCCAGGCGGGCGGCCGCCGCGTCGCTGGCGCCCATCCGCACGGGCATGCCGTCGCCGCGCGGCGAGACGCTGGCACCGGTCACCGGAGAGCCGCATGCGGGTCCCCGGCCCGGGCGCGCGGCGGGTACCCCCGGCGCACCCCCGGAAACCGCCCCGGAAACCACCTCGGGAACCACCCACGGAAACCACGGACTACGGCCTCGGGGGCAGCCGCCGACCGCCATCGCGGCGGCGCGCGGCCGTCACAGCGGCGGCTGCGCCGGGGCCGGGCCCAGGGTCGTGGTGCCGGGCGCGGTGCGGTGCCCCAGGCCGGTGCGGTAGGCGTCCAGGGCCGCCTCCACGCGGCCGGTGCGGCGCAGCAGATCCCCGAGGAGGCGGCACAGGTCGGCCAGGTCGCCGGCCGCGCCCGCCCGCTCCAGCAGGCTCAGCGCCCGCACGTAGTGCTCCTCGGCGGCCTCCGTGTCGCGGGCGTCCTCGGCGATGATGCCGAGCAGCCGGTGCGCGGCGGCGGCGTGCACGGCGCCCCGCTCGGGGGAGAGGTCGCCCAGGACGTTCCGCAGCAGGTCGGCCGCCTCCGCCGACTTGCCACGCCGGTGCAGGACGTCGGCCAGCTCGACCACGACCTGGCTGGTGTAGAGCGCGGCCCGCTTGGCGGACAGCATGGCCTGGGCGGCCCGCAACTCCTCCTCGGCACGCTCCAGTTCGCCGTTCTGCGCGCAGACGTAGCCGCGCATCCAGTGGCAGTTGGCGAGTTCGGTGCGCAGCTGGAGGGCGCGGTAGAGCTCCGCGGCCTTGGCGAGCGAGGCGTCGGCCTCGGCGATCCGTCCCTCGGCGAGCAGGGTGCGGGCCACCGACCGGTGCATCCGGGCCACCAGCGCGGGATCGCCCGCCTGCGGGGCCAGCGCGAGCGCGAACTCGGCCGCCTGGGCCGCCCGCGCGTGCGCCCCCATGTCCATGTACGGCCCGATGACGCCGGCGTAGAGCAGCAGCAGAGCGTCCGGGTCGTGCAGTCCGCCCCGGTTGAGCTCGTCGAGGGTGGACTCCAGCAGGTAGACGGCGTAGCGCAGCTCGCCCGCCAGGTAGTGGGAGACGGCGCGGCCGCGCAGCGCGGGGACCCGGGCGGGCAGCGGCGCGTCGGCGAGGGCCTGCTCGGACCGTTCGAAGAACTGCCGGCCGCTCTCCAGTTCGCCGGTCTCCAGGGCGCATTCGCCGAGCCCCAGCAGCGCCTCGGCCTGGACGGCCACGAGTTCGTGCTCCTCGGCCTCCGCCAGCAGCCGGGTGTACTGCTCGGCCGCCTTCACGGCCTCCCCGGTGGCGAGCGTGCGCCGGGCCTCGGTCAGCCTCAGGCGCAGGTCGGTGGCGAGATGGGCGGGACGCCCGGTGGCGAGCTCGTCGAAGGCGATCCCGAGCCGCTCGGCGACGTGCCGGAGCGCCTCGTCGGAGGGCCGGACCCGGCCCGCCTCGAGCGTGGAGATGTACGCGGGGGTGTACGCCGGCTCGGCCAGCTGCCGCTGGGTCAGGCCCCGTTCCCGTCGTAGCCGCTGCACCCTGCGCCCGATGGTCTCCGGGTCGTCCCGCTTCGCCATGCGGTTCATCATGCCAGTAAGTCGACTTGCGCAGGGACTTGTCCGCCTGACCGGATTTCAGTACCGGACCTTCCGCCCACCGAACCCCAACTCGCCCTGGCGCTCTTTTCGTTCGGCCTTCCCACCCCCTACGTTGGAGAGACTGTTAAACCCGCTTAATCCATCACTGTCGTTGCGAGGTCGGTAGCCGTGCTCGGACGCACTGTCGCGCGCCAAGGACACTTCTCCGCACGTTGCGTCAGAGGATTCGGCGCGGCCGTCATCGCCGTGGCCGCCCTGATCGCGGCGGCCAACGCCGGACCGGTGGTCTCGGCCGATCCGGTCCCCGCCCCGCAGGCCGTGCAGAGCCGCTAGCGACCCGCGGCGCCGCCTCTGTCCCGTTCGCGCCTGTCCCGTTCGCTGTCTGTCCCGTTCGCCGTCTGTCCCGTTCGCCGTCTGCCGCGTTCGCGCTCAGCCCGGCAGCGCTCGGCGCAGCGCCTCGTCCAGCCGGCCGGCCAGCACCGCGTCACTGGGCGGGTCGTCGGTGAACAGGGCACCCAGTTGAGCGATGAAGGTCTGGGTGAACGCCCCGTAGAGCGGGGTGCGCGGGCGGGAGACCGCCCGCTGGAGGGCGGGCAGCAGGATGCCGCGGGCGTAGCCGGGCCGGCCGGCCGCGTCGCGGGGCATGTGGTCGGTGCTCTCGCCGGTGGGCGACGCCGACGGCGAGCCGCCGGAGCCGGACGCGGACGCGCAGCGGACGCCGTCGTCGGTGTACGCCGACGTACGGGTCGCGGCGAAGCCGGCGTCCAGCAGGCAGCGTTCGCTCTGGGCGCTGGTGAGGTACGTGATCAGCTCGGCCGCCTTCCCGGCCCGCTGCGAGGACATCGTCACCGCCAGGTTCTGCCCGCCGAGCACCGCCCGGCCGGGCAGCGGGGCCACGCCCAGCTGCTGCTCGGTGAAGCTCTGGTGCAGCGTTCCGTAGGCGTACGGCCACTGCCGCAGGAAGGCGGTGCGGCCGTCCTCGAAGGCGCTGAGCGAGGAGGCCTCGTCGGAACTGACGGCGCTGTCCAGGGTGTACGGCTTGGCGGTGCGCTTACGCAGCTCCGCGATGCCGTCGGTCAGCTCCCGCGGGCTGCCGTCGTAGCGGCCGGAGTCGTCGGTGAGCGCGAAGTCGTCGGTCGCCGAGGCGAACGCCTCCACGGCGTTGACCGTACGGCCCTCGTAGGCGGCCAGCTGCGTGGTCCAGAGCTTCTGGTACCCCTTGGGCGGGTGCGCGTCGAGGGTGTCGCCGAGGCCGAGCAGGTCGCGCCAGGTGCGGACCGCGTCCGGGCCGGTGCGCTGGACGCCCGCCCGGCTCAGATAGTCGCGCCGGTAGTAGAGCAGGCCGACGTCGCTGTTGAACGGCACCGCGTACACCTTGCCCTTCCAGCGGGCGGTGCCGGCCACGGACGGGATGACGTCGTGGTCGACGGCCCCGTCGGACAGCCGCCTGACCAGGCCCGCCTCGGCGAACTCCGGCACCCAGGTGACGTCCAGGTTGACCACGTCGTAGTGGGCGCTGCCGGACTGGAGCGCGCCCAGCAGCTGGCTGCGCTGCTCGTCGGCGGAGCCCGGCAGCTCCACCAGGCGGGCGTGGTAGCCGGAGTTCTGCTGCTCCTGCCGCTGGTTCCAGGCGTCGATGAGCTGCTGGCGGACGCCGTTCTTGCCGGTCACGTCCCGGCCGCTGGCCACCACGATGTCGCCGGGCACGTCGGCGGCGGGCGTCTGCCCGTCCCCGGGTCCGCCCCCGGTGCAGGCGGTGGCCGCGAGCAGCGGCAGCACCAGCAGGCGGGCGAGTGTCGCGGCCGGTCGTCGTGCCAGTCGTGCCATCAGTGGGCCCCCGTTCCCACCCGGGCGACCTCGTCCCGCAGGCCCCTGCCGGGGTCGTCGCCGCCGTCCAGGCAACGGCCGCCGCTCGCCTCGGCGATCCGGGCGTCCGGCCGGTCCGGGGCGCAGGAGCCGCTGATCAGGGACACCATGTCCACCGGCACCTTCGTCTTCCGCGCCCGGGCCAGCACCTCGTCCAGGTTCCTGCCGGTCAGCCGGTTGTTGTCCTCGTCGTCGGTGATGTAGACGATCAGCTGCGGCCGCTGGTCGTCGGTGCCGCGGCCGGCCATGTCGTCCAGCGCGGCGAGCAGCGCCGCGTGCGGGTCGGCCTCGGCGTCGCGCACCTGTGCCTCGGTGTCGATGACGTGCTCGGCGTCGGCGCGGCGGTGGTGCCCGAAGGGGAGCAGCGGCTGGTAGGGCCCGTCGCCGGAGAGGCCGTAGACCGCCCACACCCCGTAGTCGTCCTGGGCGCCGAGCCCGCCCAGGGACTGCTTCAGGATGCCGGGGCCACCGCTCGGCCCGGGCCACCGCGTGTTCATCGAACCGGAGCTGTCGAGGAGGTAGAGGACCCGGCCGGCGCCGTGGGCGCTGCGGTACCGCGTGAGGGCCGATTCCATCGCCGTGCGCCAGGCCGCGCCCGGCAGCGGGCTGGGGGCGCGCAGGACGCCCACGCCGACGTGGTCCGCGTCGAGCAGCCGGTGGCCGGATCCCGTCGCGGACCGGAAGCCGGCGGCCGCGAACGCGGCCAGCCCCTCCTCTCCGGTCAGCCAGGTGCGGAAGCGGTCGACGGCGTCGTCCCGCGCCGCCGCGTCCCGGTCGCCGCCCTCCCAGCGGACCCGCACGAAGGTGGGCGTCAGCGCCGGCACGTCGACGGGGTACTCGGCGATCCGCGGCACCCGTGTCGTCCGCGCGCAGCCCACCCCACTCCTGAGCAGGAACTCCGGGACGAGCGCGGCGGTGCGACCGTCCGCGGCGCGGTCGGCGGGCAGCGCGCACAGCAGCTCGGCGGCGGTCGGGGAGGGCGGTCCCGCGGGCCGTACGCCCTGCTCGGCGGCGCGTGAGTCGGCGGTGCCGGCGTACAGGCCGACGGTCGCCAGCAGGGCGGAGTCGGTGAACTCCGGGTCGGGCCGCAGCACTCCGGCGTTCGCGTCCTGCCGCTTCAGGTGCTCCGTCAGCCGGGACAGCGACAGCCCTACGCGCTCGTCCAGTCCGGCCCCGGCGAGGTTCTGCGGGACGGCCAGCACGACAGGCGAGTACACGAACGGCTCTTCGTCCGGGTGGAGTTCGACGTAACTGCGGGTGGTCCAGTCGGTGGTGACCCGGGCCGCGTCGGTGCCGGAGGCGGGGATCCAGACGTCCGGCTGCGGTCCGACGTCCCGCTGCGGGTTGGTGTCCTCCACACGGGGTTCCTGCCAGGCGTCGTTCTGCCGGCGCAGCGCGGTGACCGCGGCGGTCGCGCCCGCGCTGTAGACGGTGATGCCGCTGCGACGGCAGCCGTGCGCGGTGGTGTTGGCCCGCGAGGTGAGATACGCGTCGGCGGCGTCCCGGACCGTGGGCTCCAGGTCGGGGTCGGTCAGCAGGCGCAGTTCGAGCGGCGGCGCGCAGGAGTGGCCGCCGCCGAGGCCGGCCAGCTCGTAGCCGCCGGCACCGAGTGCGGCGAGCGCGAGCACCAGCAGCGCGCTCACCACGCCCCGGGCCCAGCCGCGCAGCCCGCGGAACCAGCGGATCACGGCGCGCGCCCGGGTAGGCACCACGGCGAACAGGACTGTCAGGAGCCGGACCAGGCCCCCGGTGTCGCCCTGACCACCCGGCGGCTCGACAGGCGGCGGCGCGGGGGGCGGCGGTACAGGGGGCGGGCCCGGTGGGGGCCCACCGTCCCGCGCCGCCAGCAGCACGTCCGTACCCGGCTCACCGGCGAACTGCGGCTCCCACAGATCCCCGAACGGAGTACTGCGGCCCGCCGCGACCATCCGCCCGTGCAGCCCGTCGAAGAGCTCCAGAAAGGACAACTCCCCGCGTGAGTCGAGGAGTTGTACGAGTTCTTCGGTGAACGGAGTGGCTCTCGTGCCGTCGCCGGAGTCGATGAGCCGATTGGCCTGCACGCTCATCAGCAGCAGGACCCGCTGCCGGCGGTCGGCGGAGCCGTTCCACACCTTGGCGGCGTTGCCCGCGTAGCAGCAGTCGAGGATCACCACGATCCGCTCGGCCTGGCTCCCGGCGAGCACGGTGAGCATCCCGGTGAACGCCTCCGCGCCCGGGAAAACGGCCTGGCCGCCGGCCACCACGTGCGCGTTGCGCATCTGGAGGAACAGCTCGTCGCCCGCGCTCGGCACGGCGCCGTGCCCGGCGAAGTAGCACAGCAGCAGCCCCTCGGCCTCATGGGCGGCGGTGCGCAGCGCCTCGCTGAACTCGTCCAGGGACGGCGAGCGCAGGACGGTGATCTCCTCCTGCCCACCGGTGACCTCCTGCCCACCGGTGACCTCCCGTCCGCCGGTGGCCTCCTGCTCTGCGGTCTCCTCGGGCCCGCCGAAGATCCCGCCCCGGCGCAGCACGGCCTCCAGCCGCTCCAGGTTGTGCCGGACGGCGGGCAGGTGGCCGGGCACGCCCTCCGGGTCGTCCGGTTGCGTGTACTCGTACTCCCACACACCGACCAGCAGCGCCCGGTTCACCCGCCCCCGCGGGTCGAAGCGGTCCACGGGGCTACCCCTCGTCGCGGTGCACCGGATCGACGTGGGGCTCGGGTGAGTCGCCGGACTCCACTCGGCGGCGGTTCTCCAGCCAGGCCGCCACCGCCCGCTTGGTCTGCGTCACCAGCTCGTCGAACACGGCTTCGGCACCCGCGCCGAGCAGGAGCAACAGGATCTCCATGCCGGCGCCCATGCGACCGGGCGGCACGTCCGAACGCGGCTGCTCGACAATCCGCAGCTGCCCGTCGCGGACCAGATCATCCAGCGGTTTCTCGCGCTCCAGCCACGCCTTCAGCGCGCCGATGTCCTTGCTGCTCGCACTTCCGTCCAGCCGGACCCGGACACCTCGGCCGGCCACGCCCTCCCCCTCAGCCATGACTCACCATCCTGGCACCAGGACACGACTCCCCGGGAGGGTGCGTTTCAGCCACACCGGGCCCCGTACCTGCCACGGCGAACCGGGAGCGGCCCTGCACCGGACCCGCACCGGGCCTGCACCGGACCCGCCTCAGACCCACACCGGATCCGCCCTGGATCCGCACCAGGTCTGCGCCCGGCCTACCCCGGACCCGCACCGGGCCTGCGCAGGACCTCCCCCGGCCCCGCGTCGGCCCCGTGTCAGCCCTGTGTCTGCAACTGGCTCAACTGGCGGCGCACGTGGTCCAGTGCGCCCTGCCGCCGGCCCGGCACGCGGCCGCGCACCTCCGCGAGCAGCGAACCGAGTTCGCGGGCCCGTTCGGGATCGCGGATGAGCCCCCACTGGTGGTGGGCGCGGTCGACGGCGGTCTCGACCTCCACGGCGTCGGCGGCCTGGCCCATGGCCAGACGGGTGGCGGCCACGGTCAGCCAGGCCCGGCAGCTGCGGGCGGCGTCGCCCGCGAACATCGCCAGGTCGGCACGGACCTCGGCCCAGTGCAGCGCGTCCTCGGAGGCGGCTCCGTGGGCGAGGGCGGCGGCCCGCTCCCAGCGGGCCGCGAGCGCGTCGGCGTCGCCGTGTCGGCCGGCCTGCACGCAGGCGGCGATAGCCGGGTGCGGGTCGGCCGGCGCCGACCCGGGCGCGGTGAGCACGAGACCGGTGCCGCCGTCCTCCTCGGCCAGCCGCGACAGCGCCTGCTCGTGCAGGTCCGCCGGTGCCGGCCGGTGCCCGCTGCGCAGGATCGTCGCCACCGCCCTCATGTACGCCGGTGCCGCCACCGTGCGCCGGGACGGCGGCGGTGCGACCCGGCCGTACAGGGCGATGTTGCGCCCGCAGTCCAAGGGGCGCCCGCGCAGCAGTTCCCAGCTCTCCGCGTCCGCGTGCAGATCGGCCACGACCGTGGTCGTGCCGTCCGGGCGCAGCCGGAGTTCCTCGCGCAGCCAGTGCCAGGGCAGGGCCGTGTAGCGGACGGTCGCCGGTGTGGTGCGGGCGAGCGCCAGGTGGGGCAGGCGCTGGCGGCGGTCCAGCTGGAGCTGGCCGGCGAGGAACACCGTCAGCGGGCCGGACGCCGCCGCGGCCGCGCGCAGCCGGGTGAGCACGGCCTGCGGCTCCAGCGGGTCGGCGAGCTCCACCACGGTCGCGGTGTCCGTGCCGGACAGCACGGAGGGCGCCACGGCGGCCAGCACCGGCAGCACGGACGCGGCGTCCACCAGACGTCCCCTGCCCATGGGCGCGGCCGCGAGCAGCAGCACGGTTCCGGGCATCGTCCCCCCGTGTCGTGATCCAGTCGGTCGCGTACGTCAGCACGTTAACCGGTCCACCGACTTGCCAGGGCCCCTTCCCCGGTGTGCTCTGGTAGGCGGGGGCGAGGAGAGAGAGGAGCGCTCTCATGGCTCACGCGGCACCCGTATCCGGTATCAGCACCCGCACCACTCGCCCACCCAACCTGTTCAGCCGCCGGGCCCATACCATCGGCCGGTGGGCGGGACCGCTCGCGCTGGGGCTCGTGTACGGCTACTGGGCCGCGGCCGACCGGCGCCACGGTGGACCGATCACGGGCTGGAACGTCCTGTTCGGCTTCGTGACCACGATCGTGTTCATGGCGCTCCTGGCCGGCGTCCTCGTCCTGGGCCCCCGGCTGCGGCGAGAGCGGCACGCCTTCCTGTGGTTCGCCTTCATCGGCGCGGCGTTCGGCTTCCTCTACAGCCAGAGCGGCCATGCGATCCTGTCGACGGCCGCCCTGGCCCTGGGGATCGCCATCGTCGCGGGCCTCTTCTGCTTCTACTGGTTCTACACGCACGAGGACGCCGTGGGCCATCGCGTCCGTTGACCCGCGTCGGTCGGCCCACGTCGGTCGACCGAACCGGCCGACCCACCCTCCCGTCACCCGAATGCCGCCTCTCCGCTCGCCAAAGAGCGGGCGACGGCCTTCGCTGAGAACGTGCCCCGACGTATGCGAAGCGGCCTGTCGGCCGCGCTCATCGCACTCTCGTGCCTGCTCGTGCCGCTCGGCGCGCTGTCGGCCTGGGCGGCGTACGGGCTCTCCGACACCGGCCGCTACGTCACCACGATGGCGCCGCTCGCCGACGACCCGGACGTGCGCGACGCGGTCGCGGACACCCTCGGGGACGGGATCGTGCAGGAGATCGGTCCCGCGTTGGACGCCCGGGTGCGACGCGGCACCATCACCCCCTACGTGCACGACGCGGTCCGCTCGTTCACCCGGACCGAGGCGTTCCGCACGGCGTGGAACGAGGGCAACCGGGCCGCCCACGACGCCGTCCTGCGGGCCCTGCGCGACGAGCGCGACCCCCGCGCACGCCCGGTCACCGTCGATCTCGCGCCCGTCACCGCCCAGGTCAAGGCCCAGCTCGCCCAGGACCACGTACCGCTCGCGAACCGCATCCCCGTCCAGCACACCGAGGTCGACCTGCTTCCGGCCCAGCAACTGGGCCGCCTGCGGAAGGGGTTCCACGTGCTCGAAGTCGCCGGTTTCTGGCTGCCGATCACGGCCGTCGCGTTCGCCGTCGCGGGCCTCGCCCTGGCCGTCCGCCGCCGCCGGGCGCTGACCGCCACCGCGCTCGGCACCGCCCTCGGCGGCGCGCTGCTCGCCCTCGCCGTCGCCATCGGCCGCAACCTGACCCTCGCCGACCTGCCCGCCGACGTCTCCCAGCCGGCCGTCGCTGCCGTCTACGACGCCCTCACGGCCACCCTGCGCACCGCCTCGTGGATCCTGGTCGCCCTCGGTCTGACGGTGGCCGCCCTGACCTGGCTCGTCCGCCACCCGCGCCTGCCGTTCCGCCGCCGGGCGTCCGTCGCCCCCACCACCCGGACCCGCCCCGAGCAGCCGCCGCCCCGCGTACGCGTCTGATCCCACGACGCGTCTGATCCCGCGCGAAGGAGGCCCGGGGTCCGTGCAGAACCCGTAGGCTCGTCGTCGTGACCAAGCAGGGGGGACGGTTCACGGTCTGGTGCGCCGGGCTGATGTTCGCCGGGGTGAGCGTCGTCGTCGGGTGCCGGCTGGCCGACAGCGACGGCATCACGCCCGTGCCGCAGTTCCTCGCCTTCCTGCCGTGGCTGCTCGTGCCCACCGGGCTGGGCCTGGCGCTCACGCTGCGCGGACGCTGGTGGGTGGGTGCGGTGTGGGGCGTGGCGCTGCTGGGGCTGCTGGCCTGGTACATCGAGCCGTACGGCAGGGTCTCCGAGCCGGCCGGCCATGCCGTGGCCGGGGTGCGGGTGCTGACCTCGAACGTGCAGTTCGGGCGCGGCGCCCCGGCCCTCGTCCCCGTCATCCGCCGCGAGCGGCCGGACATCGTCTTCGTCGAGGAGTGCGAGTACACCTGCCAGGCGACCCTGGACCGGGAGGTCGGCGGCGACTACCCGTACCGGCGCGCGGTCCGGGCGGGCGGTTCGGAGGGGTCCCTGATCCTCAGCCGCTACCCCCTGCGCGGCACCGCCGGGGTCCGCGGCACGATGGGCATGCCGGGCGCGGTCGCCGACGTGCGCGGGCACGCCGTACGTCTCCAGCTCGCGCACCCCATGCCGCCGCTGCCCGGCCAGGTCGCGCTCTGGCACCGGGAACTCGCCCGGCTGCGTGCCTTCGCCGCGGCGGACCGTACGACCCCGACCGTGCTGGCCGGGGACTTCAACGCCTCCCAGGACCACGCGGCCTTCCGCCGCATCATCGACACCGGCCTGCGCGACGCCGCCCGCCTGGCCGGCGCCGAGCGCTCCCCCAGTTGGCCGGCCCGCACCGCGCCCACGCTCGGCGCGCAGATCGACCACGTGCTCGTCTCGCCGGACTTCTCCGCGACGGGCGCCCGCTTCCTCGCCGTGGCCGACACCGACCACCGCGCGCTGCTCGTCGACGTCACGCTGCACGACGGCCGAGGATCGCATTGACACGGCCCGCTTCTCGGTACTCGCCCCTGCCCAAGATCACCACTCGGGGCCGCTAACCTTACGTGTCCGTCCTGGCCAGGGATTGACGGGCATCAACTCACGAAGGGTTGCGCACATGGGCATTCTCACTCTCCTGCGGAACGCGTTCGGCCGATCGCGCAAGGGGCGTACGGCCGAGGCAGAGGGTGCGGAACAGGCTCCAGCCCAGGAGCCGGCACCCACCGCTGCCCAGCAGCCGGAGCCGAAGGTCCCCGCCCCGGCGACCGAGTCCGCCCCCACCGTCCACGTCCCCGACCCCCGTCCCTCCGACGGCGACGAACACGAACTGGTCTCAGCCGCCTTCGGCAACGTCACGGTCCCCAAGCCGTCCGACCCCGTGGACCCGACCGCCCCGGCAGCCGAGACCCCGACCCCCACGGAACCCGAAACGGCGGCCGCGGAAGAGAAGTCGGAACCTGAGCCGACCCAGGAACCGGCAGCCGAAAACCCGACCCCGACGGCCGAACCGGCAGCCGCAGAACCGAAGTCGGAGCCGACCCCCGAGCCGACGGCCGCGGAGCCGGAGGCCGAGCCCGAGCCGGCGGCCGCGCAGGCGGAGCCGGAGGCCGAGCCCGAGCCGACCCCGGAACCGGTGGCCGAAGCAACTCCGGAGTTCGAGCCGACGCCCGAACCGCAGGCTGAGGCCACGCCGGAGCCAGAGACCGAGGCCACCCCCGAGCCGGCGCCCAAGCCCCAGGCCGAGGCCACGCCGGAGCCGGAGACCGAGGCGGAGCCGCAGACCGAGCCCGAGCCGACGCCCGCACCGCAGGCCGAGGCCAAGCCGGAGGCTGAGGCGGAGCCGCAGGCCGAGCCCGAGCCGAAGTCGGAGTCGGAGCCGCAGGCCGAGGCCGGCGACCCGCAAGCCGCCGACGGCGAGGAAGCCCCACAGGGGCCACCGGCACTCGACGACGAGAGCCGCACGGGTGGTGCGGGTGGGAACGACCTGGCCGAAGGCGAAGCCGAGGCCGAACCGACGACCGATCAGCCGCCCTCGGAGCAGGAACCGGCGGCGACGGAGCCGACCCCCGAGCCCGCGGCGGCCACGCCGCAGACCGAGGCCGGCGACCCGCAGGCCGCCGACGGCGAGGAAGCCCCACAGGGGCCACCGGCACTCGACGACGAGAGCCGCACGGGTGGTGCGGGTGGGAACGACCCGGCCGAAGGCGAAGCCGAGACCGAGACCGAGGCCGAGACCGAACCGGCGGCCGAACAGCCCGCGCCGGACACGGACCCCACCCCCGCCACCCCCCTCACCCACATCGACTCGCACGCCCCCGCCCTCACCACCGCCTACCAATCCGCCGCGTCCGCCCTGGCGAAGTTCGACCTCACCGGCACCCGCGCCAAGGTCTACCTCGTCCTCGACCGCTCCGCCTCCATGCGCCCGTACTACAAGGACGGCTCCGCCCAGGCCCTCGGCGAGCAGACCCTCGCCCTCGCGTCCCACCTCGACCCCGAGGCGACGGTCCAGGTCGTGTTCTTCTCCACGGAGGTGGACGGCACCGGCGAGCTGACCCTCGCCGAGCACGAGAACCGGATCGACGACCTGCACGGCTCCCTCGGCCGCATGGGCCGCACCAGCTACCACGCGGCCGTGGACGCCGTACTGGGCCACCGCGCGGAGTCGGCCGACGACCCGGCGACCCCCACCCTGGTGATCTTCCAGACGGACGGCGCCCCGGACGCCAAGACCCCGGCCACCAAGTCCCTCACCGACGCGTCGAAGAAGCACCCCACCGTCTTCTTCTCCTTCGTCGCCTTCGGCGAGCACGACAACAAGGCCTTCGACTACCTCCGCAAACTGAAGACCGACACCACGTCCTTCTTCCACGCGGGACCGACCCCCCGCGAGCTCACGGACCAGGAGCTCTACGAGGGCGTACTGGCCAACTGGCGCCCGTAACCGACGGGACCCACCACCGCACCAGGGCCGCCCCTTCCCACCCCTCAAAACGGGAAGCGGGCGGCCCAGTCATGTCGGCTACGATTTCAAGGTTCCGCAGACGACCCGCACCTGACGAGATCGTCACCCCACGTAGCGACTTGGGAGCAGCCCGCAATGGCTCGACACCTCATCACCAGCGCCCTTCCGTACATCAACGGGATCAAGCACCTGGGCAACATGGTGGGGTCCATGCTCCCGGCCGACGTGTACTCCCGCTACCTCCGCCAGCGCGGCCACGAGGTCCTGTACATCTGCGCGACCGACGAGCACGGCACCCCCGCCGAACTTGCCGCCAAGGAGCAGGGCATCCCGGTCGACGAGTTCTGCGCGCAGGCGCACGACGCGCAGAAGGCGGTCTACGACGGCTTCTCACTCGCGTTCGACTACTTCGGCCGCAGCTCGTCCCCGCAGAACCACGAGATCACGCAGGAGATCGCCCGCGAGCTGAAGGCGAACGGGTTCATCGAGGAGCGGGCCATCCGCCAGGTGTACTCCAACACCGACGGCCGCTTCCTGCCCGACCGGTACATCATCGGCACCTGCCCGCACTGCGGCTACGACAAGGCCCGCGGCGACCAGTGCGAGAACTGCACGCGAGTCCTGGACCCGACCGACCTGATCGAGCCGCGTTCCGCGATCAGTGGCAGCAGCGACCTGGAGGTCCGCGAGACCAAGCACCTCTTCCTGCTCCAGTCCGTGCTGGCCGGCGAGGTCGAGGCCTGGGTCGACGAGCGCGCCGACAACTGGCCGGTGCTGGCCTCCTCGATCGCCCGCAAGTGGCTCACCGAGGGCCTGCACGACCGTGCGATCACCCGTGACCTGGACTGGGGCGTGCCGGTCCCGGCCGACACCTGGCCGGACCTGGCCGCCGAGGGCAAGGTCTTCTACGTCTGGTTCGACGCCCCGATCGAGTACATCGGCGCCACGAAGGAGTGGGCGGACCAGGACCCGGAGAACCGGGACTGGCGTGCGTGGTGGTGGGAGTCGGACGCGGACGTCCACTACACGCAGTTCATGGGCAAGGACAACGTGCCCTTCCACAGCGTGATGTTCCCGGCGACCCTGCTGGGCACCCGCTCGCCGTGGAAGAAGGTCGACGTCATCAAGGCCTTCAACTGGCTCAACTACTACGGCGGCAAGTTCTCCACCTCGCAGCGGCGCGGCGTCTTCACGCACGACGCGCTGGAGATCCTCCCGGCCGACTACTGGCGCTACTTCATGATGGCGAACGCGCCGGAGTCCGACGACTCGTCCTTCACCTGGGAGCACTTCACGGCCACGGTGAACAAGGACCTGGCGGACACGCTGGGCAACTTCGTCAACCGGGTGCTGTCCTTCTCCCGCAAGCGCTTCGGCGACGCCGTCCCGGAGGGCGGTGAGCCGGGCGAGGCCGAGGCGCGGCTCGGGGAGGAGATCGCCCGCCTCCTCGCCGAGTACGAGGAGCACATGGAGGCCATCCAGTTCCGCAAGGCGGCGGCCTCCCTGCGCGCCCTGTGGTCGGCGGGCAACTCCTACCTGGAGGAGAAGTCCCCCTGGCTGGAGATCAAGACCGACAAGGACGGCGCGGCCCTCACCCTGCGCACCGCGATGAACCTGATCCACCTCTACTCGGTGGTCTCGGAGCCGTTCATCCCCACCTCGTCGGCGGCCATGCGCGCGGCGTTCTCCCTGGACGACGACACGGCGACCTGGGTGACCCCCACCGAGGCGGCCGCCCTGACCACCGTCCCCGCCGGCACCCCGTTCACGGTCCCGCCGGTCCTCTTCGCCAAGCTCACCGACGACGACCTGGAGACCTACAAGAACCGCTTCGGCGGCTCGGACGAATAGGCCTCACCGCGTGCGCACAGGGGCCCGGGAGCGACTTGTTCCCGGGCCCCTTCGCACTCCCTCGCGGGGTCAGCGTTGCGAGGCGTAGCCGACGAAGTCCGCCCAGGCGCCAGGAGCCAGGGCGAGCTGCGGGCCTTCGGTGTTCTTGGAGTCGCGGACATGGATGGTGCGGGGCGCTATCGCGATCTCGACGCAGGAGTTGCCATCGGGGCCATCGCTGTAACTGCTCTTGAACCAGACCAGTTCGGAAGCATCCCCGGCACAGGCCTTGCGGATCATGTTTCTCCCAGCACTCGCTCGATAAAGGCCAGCGACTCCCGCGGCGTGAGAGCCTGCGCACGGATGGTCCCATACCGCAGCTCAAGGATCCGCAGCTGCTTCGGATCCGAAGTCGGTCGGCCATTGAAGGCACCGTCGGAACGACCCGTCGCCGTACCGTCGGCGAACTTCAGCACCTCGATCCTGCCGTCCAGCCCAGGGTGGGCCCCTGCACTCGTCGGCATCACCTGAAGCGTGACGTTGCGCAACCGCCCTGCCTCCAGCATGTGTTCGAGCTGCTGACGCCACACCATTGTGCTCCCAACCCGTCGGCGTAGCGTCGCCTCTTCCAGGACGAAGCTGAGAGCCGGAGCAGGTGACCGCTCGAAGATCGACTTTCGGGCCATCCGGGCCGCGACCAAGCGCTCCACTTCCTCTTCCGCATACGGTGGCTGCCAGGCCTCGAACAAGGCTCGCGCATGACCCGGCGTCTGCAACAGGCCGTGGATGCTGAGCCCGACGTACACCCCGATCTCAACCGCTTTGGCCTCAAGAACCGCCAGCGCCCGCACGCTCTTCGGGTACCGGACCTTCTTCACGTCCTCCCAGGTCGCCGAGATGAGCCCACCCGCGCGCAACACCTCGTCGGCCTTGTCCAGGTACTCCTCCCGCGGGATCCTCTTCCCGCCCTCGATCTTGTAGACCAGGTCCTCCCCGTACCCCATCGCCGCCCCGAACTCGGAAGCCCGCATCCCCACCGCCTCTCGCCGCAGCCTCAACTGCCGCCCCACGGTGGCGATCACCGCGACTCCCCACTCGTCGTCCGGGTCCACCTCCCACCCCGGCTCGTCCGCCTCTGCCCCGAGCCGTACCGCCTCGCCGTCCACCGACATCCCGCACCCCTCCGTAGTCCCGCGCCGTACGGCGACGCCCTACCCCTACGAACGGTGCCGACGGCCCGGACAGCACCGGACAAGCCGCCGACAGTCACCGTACGCAACCCTTCAGTCACTCCTCACGGTAGGCGGGCTCGGCCACGCTGAGTGACGTGAATCAGGAAATCGCCGACCTCACGGCCAAACCCGCCGCCGAGATCCACAACTTCAGCGTGCTGCTGTCGTCCACACGGCGCGGTGCCCGTCTCGCCCGTCTGCTCACCGAGGCGCAGTTGCGCCGCTGGGGGCTGCCCACGGAACCCGCGAACCATCTCGTGGCCGAGCTGGCGGCCAACGCCATCACCCACGGCCGCGTCCCCGGGCGTGACTTCCGGCTGACGCTCTACGCGATCGGCGACACGCTCCGCATCGAGGTCACCGACACGCGCGGCGACCGGCATCCCGCACCTCAACACCCCGCTGGCGACGCCGAGTCGGGGCGAGGCCTGCTCATCGTGGACGCGCTCGCCGACCGCTGGGGTGTGAGCGAGGACCGGTTCCCGCGCAAGCGGGTGTGGGCCGAACTGCGCTGCTCACCACCGGAACCCACCCCCACGGGTTCCGGTGCCACAGGCGGTGTCCCCTCAAAGAACTCGAGGGAGAAAGGACCTCACCAAGCCCCACCCCTCCCGCCCACGGCACACGCTCACTCGGGCGGGTGAACATCACCGGCTCGGCTGGATTTCTGCTCCCCCAACGGCCCTACGCTCAGCGCAAACAACCCCACACATGCATCGGCCCCCGGCCGGGACTAGCGATCCCGATCGAGGGCCTGACCACCGAGGAAGAACGGACCTTCCTGATGGGTACCCACGACCCTAGCGTGCCCCCGCACGCCCAGTCAGCCGTTGCCGCGAACGAAGCGAACGAACCCCACTCCCGGGCGAATCCACGCACCCACGCCCGCCCGCGCGGCTACGGCGTCACCCACGACAACACCCGCCACACCACCCGCTTCACGGTGATCGGCAACCACCTCGCCCAGCACCCCGAGCTGTCGGGGCTCGCCATCGGCCTGGCGGTGCACATCCAGTCCCTCCCCACCGGCGCCCCCGTCGACATCAAGACCCTCGCGGCCCGTTTCCCGGAGGGCCCGACCCGGATCGCCGCCGCCCTGCGCGAGCTGGAGACCCATGGTTACCTGCGCCGCACCCGCGAACGCACCGAGACCGGCCGCATCGTCACCCGCACCGTCTCCTGCAACCAGCCGGGCCGACACCGCGACCGCGACGCGTCCGAAGCGGCACCGCCAAGGCCCCCGGCCCGCCGCGCGGCCACCGCCCCGCAGCAGAACCCTCCGCGCCGCGCAGCCCTCCCCGCCGTACCGAAGCCCGCGTACAGCTCCCCCGCCCTGCTCCAGGCAGCCACTGAGGTCCTCGCCGGCCTGCGCCGCAAGGACCCCCGCCTGCTCCTCTCCGCCACCGACGCCGAGCACCTCGCACCCGGTGTCGCCGCCTGGCTGGAGCGGGACCTCACTCCCACCGCCGTACGCCACGCCCTGACCGCCGACCTGCCACCGGAGCCCCTGCGCCGTCCGGCCGCCCTCCTGGCTCACCGCCTCGCCGCCCAGCTCCCGCCCCTGCCGCCGTTCCACGCCTCCGAGCCACCCCCGCCTGTCGGGCACCCACTCCGCAACTGCGACACCTGCGACCGCGGCTATCGCGGCCCCGACCCGCACAACTGCCGGGGATGCGCGTCAACGAAGCAATTGCCCGAAACCGTCGGCGCCCCCGAAGCCACCCCGGCAGGATGACCCGTACCGCTCCGACCTGACCGCTGTACAACTTTCTCCGACACCGACAGGACCTCACGTGCCGCCCACCTTCGCCGCGAACGGATTCCTCCCCCTGGGCCGGTACTCCGTCTCCCTCGACGAAGCGGAGTCCATGCTGGTCAGCGCCCCGGAATTTCAGGAATCCGCGACGCGCACGGCACTGTGGGACGGCTTACTCGACTATGTCGACCGCTTCCTCGCACTCGAGGACGCGTACGCGGACGTCCTTGCAGGCCTCCGGCTCATTCACCGGGTGTGGCTCGGTGGCAGCTTCGTCAGTACGAAACCCGACCCCAGGAACATCGACGCGACGCTTCTGATCGACACCCGGGCCGAACGTGCGGTGCGCGGCAAACCCGGGTCCAAATGGCTGACCACCGCTTTCCAGAGCCGGGACAGAATGAGGGAGAAGTTCGGCGTCTCCCCCCTCCGCATCGGGTACCAGCCGGTTGCCCATATCTTCGAGCCGGAGCGCTTCACACCTGAAGAGCGGACATACTTCATACAACGGGGTGTGTGGGACGACTGGTGGCAGCGCTGCAGGCTGCCCGGCCAGGTCGACCGCTCACCATCCGAACAGAGTGCCGCCCCGGCGCGCGGATATCTGGAGGTGCGACTGTGAACGGCGACAGCTGGCGCGAGCGCAGGCGCGCGCTCCTGGGCGACGATCCGACCGCGGAGGACAAGGCAGCACGGCTTCTGGACGAAATGGGCGTCGAGGACAGGGACGACGAGGAGATCGAGGCCGAACACCGGGCCAGTCGTCTCGCCGCGGCACGCGAATACGCACCGGAGGCGCGGCTCGACGAGGAGCTTCAGCTGCGCCTGACCGGCCCGGACACCGAAGCAGGTGCCCTCCGCTTCCAATGGGGGGACGCCCTCCTCCACCCGGTGGAGGCAGCGATCTCCGCTGCCGCGGGCACGCCCGTCCTTCTGGAACTCACCGGCGTCTCGGCAGGCAGCACTGTGGTGCACGCCCGGCCCGTGGCCACCTGTGCCTCCCCGGAGCCGTACGCTCTTGACGCCCCCACCACCTCCGCGGCAAGCACAGGCATGCGCACACTCACCGAGTTGCTGACCGCGCTGGAATCGGAGAGTGATGTCCGCGAGTGGGCCCGGCTCTTCGACGCCGTGGACTCGCTGTCCCGCGCCTTGAGCAGGTACAGCCTCGGCCTGGGGATGACCTGGTACGCCGCCGACGGGGGCATGCGCCGCGCGCAGCTGACTGAACGAGGCAGGCGCTATGTGGAACGGTTGCGGGAGACCCGGGACCGCGACCAGGAGATCACGATCTCCGGCCGTATCACCGAACTGCGCGAAAGCGGCTGGGTGAAAGTCAAGACCGGGACCGCCAAGAACGCGTATGCCTACGACGTCCGATTCGAAGAGCCGGAAGAGTTGCTGCGCATGCGCCCGGGTCTCGGGGACAACGTCCATTTCCGCGTCCGCTTCCGCCAGCGGCTGGACTCTGTGGGCATCGCACAGTCGACCGAGTACACCTACCTCGGCCCAGCGGCTGAACAGACATCCCTTCCGCTCGATCCGTAGACGCGCCCCGCCCGCCCCACAGTGTCCACAACCGCTTCCCGGAGGCCACGGCCATGAGCCACACCCGTTGGGACCCAGCTCGCCGGGCGAGCCGACATGCCCCGTGAGCTGATCGTCCGGCCGCAGCAGACCCCGGACGCCCTCCGCGCCGCCCTCGCCGTCGTCGCCCCAGCAGGTGAGCACGACCGGGGCGCCCGGAACTCGATCACCGGTCTCCGGAACCCCCAGTCAAACCGGCTGCAACGTGAACGTTTCTCCGGCCCTCGAAAGAGTGAGCGCACACTGATTCCCCGGCAGATCAGCCTTTGATCCACCTACGTTGCGCACATGGTCACATCGACACACGAGGCCGCACACCGGATCTTCCAGGGGCATCCGGAGGTCCTCGCCCCCGTCTTCGAGGCGGCGGGGCGCATGGGAAAAGGGCTCGAAACCGGTTCGGTTCCGAGCCCTTCGAAGTCCGTGCCCGCCGTGGCGGGCAACAGACCGTGTCCGGGGACTACTTCGGCTGCGGCTTGCGCACCGACAGGTGGAGTTCCCGCAGGCGGGACTCGTCCAGCTCGGTCGGGGCGCCCATCATCAGGTCCTGGGCGTTGCCGTTGAGCGGGAAGGCGATGGTCTCGCGGATGTTGGGCTCGTCCGCGAGGAGCATGACGATGCGGTCGACGCCGGGGGCGATGCCGCCGTGCGGCGGGGCGCCGAAGCGGAACGCGCGGAGCATGCCGGCGAACTTCTCCTCGACGGTCTCACGGTCGTAGCCGGCGATCTCGAAGGCCTTGAGCATGATGTCCGGCTCGTGGTTGCGGATGGCGCCGGAGGACAGCTCGACACCGTTGCAGACGATGTCGTACTGCCAGCCCAGGATGTCCAGCGGGTCCTGGGTCTCCAGGGCCTCCAGGCCGCCCTGCGGCATGGAGAACGGGTTGTGGGAGAAGTCGATCCCGCCGGTCTCCTCGTCCTTCTCGTACATGGGGAAGTCGACGATCCAGCAGAAGCGGAACACGCCGTCCTCGAAGTGACCGGCGCGCTTGGCGGCCTCCACCCGCACCGCGCCCATGATCTTCGAGACCTCGTCGAACTCGCCCGCGCCGAAGAACACCGCGTGGCCGGGGGCCAGCGACAGCCGCTTGGTCAGCTCGGCGACGTTCTCCTCGGTCAGGAACTTCGCGATCGGGCCGGTCAGCCCGCCGTCCTCGCCGACCCGCACCCACGCCAGGCCCTTCGCGCCCTGCTCCACCGCGTAGTCGCCGAGCTGGTCGAAGAACTTGCGGGGCTGGCCCGCGGTGTCCGGCACCGGCAGCGCGCGGACGTGCTTGCCCGCGAACGCCTTGAACTCCGAGCCCGCGAAGACATCGGTGATGTCGACGAGCTCCAGCTTGGCGCGCAGGTCCGGCTTGTCGGAGCCGTACTTCAGCATCGCCTCGCGGAACGGGATCCGCGGGAAGGGGGAGGTGACGTGGCGGCCGCCGCCGAACTCCTCGAAGAGCTCCGTCATGAGCTTCTCGATCGGCTGGAAGACGTCCTCCTGCTCGACGAAGCTCATCTCGACGTCGAGCTGGTAGAACTCGCCCGGCGAGCGGTCCGCGCGGGCGTCCTCGTCGCGGAAGCAGGGCGCGATCTGGAAGTAGCGGTCGAAGCCCGAGATCATCAGCAGCTGCTTGAACTGCTGGGGGGCCTGCGGGAGGGCGTAGAACCGGCCCGGGTGGACCCGGGAGGGGACCACGTAGTCGCGGGCGCCCTCGGGGGAGGTGGCGGACAGGATCGGCGTCGCCATCTCGTTGAAGCCCATCGCGGACATCTTCTGGCGGATGGCGGAGACGACCGCCGTGCGCAGCAGGATGTTGCGGTGCATGCGCTCGCGGCGCAGGTCCAGGAAGCGGTACTCCAGGCGCCGCTCCTCGTTGACCCCGTCCTCGGCGTTGATGGTGAAGGGGAGCGGGGCCGCCGCGCCCAGCACCTCGACCTCGCCGACCTCGATCTCGATCTCGCCGGTGGGCAGCTCGGGGTTGACGTTGTCGGCGCCGCGGGAGACGACCTTGCCGTCGACGCGGACGACGGTCTCCTTCGAGAGCTTGTCGAGGGCCTCGTACGCGGGCGTGCCGGGGCGGGCGACGAGCTGCGTGATGCCGTAGTGGTCGCGCAGATCGATGAAGAGGATGCCGCCCAGGTCGCGCCGATTGTGCAGCCAGCCACTGAGCCGGACGTCGGTGCCGACGTCAGAGGCGCGGAGCTCGCCGCAGGTGTGGGACCTGTACCGATGCATCGTCGTTCATCCAGCCTTCGCGGATTGGGGATCACCGGGCGGGCACGGCCCGGACCTACCAAGCGTACCGGGCAGCTCAAGGTCGGCTCCCCACTTTATGGAGCGGTCCCGGGCGGCTCCGGGACCGGACGGCCGTACGCCATCGGTGGCAGTGTCCGATCGCCTCTTCTTACAGTGGGGCAATGCGTACTGGTGAGCCCCTGCCCGCCGTGGGGGACGTGCTCGCCTCTCTCGCGACCGGGATGTGGCACTGGGACACGGCCACCGGCCTGGTCTCGGTGGACGCCGAGGCGGCCCGGCTGCTAGGGCTGCCTCCCGAGAAGGCCACGCTCAGGGAGGCCCAGGTGCGCGCCCGCCTCCACCCGGTCGACTGGAACGAGATCACCGGCGTCGTGCAGCTTGCCGTCGCCGAGGGCACCCTCGCCGAGGTCCGCATCCGCATCATGGACGAGCGCAACCGGATCGTCCGCGTCGTGCGCAGCCGCTCCAAGCCGACCTTCGACGCCCGCAAGAAGGCGTACCGGCTGATCGGCACCCTCCAGGAGGTCGCCGAGCCGACGCCCGGTTCGCCCGCCGGGCGACGAGCGGTCACCGGTGACTGGCGGCGCTCGCGGGAGGCCTTCCTGCTCGACGCCGGCCGGGCGCTGGCCGAGGCCCGCTCCACGGCGGAGGTGCTGCGGGTCGCCGCCGGCCTGTCGATGCCCGGCTTCTCGCCGGACGGGCTGGCGGTCTTCGGCGTCCAGGGCGACCGGCTGACGATCATCGGCCACCACGGGCAGCGGCCCGGCGACGAGGGCCCCTTCGTGCACATGGGTCTGGAGACGGACTATCCGGCGGCCGAGGTGGTCCGCACCGGGCGGGCCGTCTACCTCTCCTCGCCGGGGCAGTACAAGTCCCGCTATCCGCTCACCTGGCCGCTCGCCGAGCGCTTCCACCGCCACTCCTGGGCGTTCCTGCCGCTGACCGTCGCGGGCCGCACGATGGGCGCCTGGATGGCCGCCTTCACCTACCCGGTGGCCTTCACTCCCGACGAGCGCTCGGTGCTGACCACGGTGGCCCGCATGCTCGCGCAGGCCCTGTCCCGGGCCGGGACCGCCGAGACCGAGCGGGAGCTGAGCGAGGGCCTTCAGCGTTCGATGATGCCCACGCTGGGCCCCGAGGTCCCCGGGATGGACGTGGCCGCCCGCTACGTCCCCACCGGCGGCGGCCTCCAGATCGGCGGCGACTGGTACGACATGATCCCGCTGCCCGGTGCCGCCTCGCGATCCCGCACGTCCTCCGGGTCGGGCCGCTTCGCCCTGGTGATGGGGGACGTCCAGGGCCACGACGTGCGCGCGGCGGGGCTGATGGGCCAGCTGCGCGTCGCCCTGCGCGCCTACGCCTGCGAGGGGCACCGCCCGGACGCGGTGCTCTCCCGCGCCTCCCGCTTCCTGCACGGCATGCTCGCCGCCGGTGCCGAAGGCGAGAACGGCGAGAACGGCGAGGATGCCGACGAGGCCGCCGACCTGCGCTTCGCGACCTGCCTGTACGCCGAGGTCGACCCGCGTACCGGGGTCCTGGAGGTGGCCCGTGCGGGGCATCCGGACCCGGTGATCCGGATGGCGGACGGCACGGTGCTGCAACGGGCGACCGCGGGCGGGCTGCCGCTCGGCGTCGACCCGGACGCCGACTACCCGACCACCCGGTTCATCCTGGAGCCGGGCGAGACGATGATGCTCTGCACGGACGGCCTGATCGAGACCGGCGGCCACGACCTGGAGACCGGCTGGCAGCGGATCCGCACGATCCTGGAGCGGCACGGCGGCGACGCCGAGGAACTCGCCGACGCGCTGGTGCAGGCCGTGCACGGGCCCTCCTCCCACCACACCACCGGGCCCTTGGCCGACCGTCGCGAGGACGACATCGCGGTGCTGCTGCTGAGCCGGCGCCGCGACGGCCGGGCGGCCCGCCCCCGGCTGCGGCACACCCTGATGACGGTCGCCCAGGCCGAGCCCGAGCGGGTCTCCGTGGCCCGCCGGCAGCTGCGGGAGCTGCTGCACGACTGGTCGAACGAGGAGCATGTGGACTCGGCGGTGCTGCTGCTGTCGGAGACCCTCGCCAACGTCCTGCTGCACACCGACGTCGACGCGCTGGTGCTGGCCGAGGTCAGCGGGGAGAAGGGTGAGCGGCGGCTGCGGGTGGAGGTCACCGACGGCGGCGACGACCTGCCGCACAAGCGCCGGCCCGGCGAGCTCGCCTCCTCCGGGCGCGGGCTGATGCTGATCGAACTGCTCGCGGACGCGTGGGGCGTCGTGCCGCGGGGCCAGGGCAAGAGCATCTGGTTCGAGCTGTACGAGTCCTCGGCGGCCAGGTGAGCCGTTCCGGCGGGTGCGTCCTACGGCGAGGCCGCGTAGCGTTCCCGCAGCTCGTGCGCGGTTCCGAAGGCCGCCGCCGTCAGCGGCACCGCCAGCAGCATCCCCACGATGCCGGCGACCGACGCGCCCCCCGTGATCGCCAGCAGCACCACCGCCGGGTGCATCTGCACGGTCCGGCTCTGGATCACCGGCTGGAGCACGTGCCCCTCCAGCACCTGCACCGCCAGCACCACGCCGAGCGCCCACAGTCCGATGACGAATCCGCGGTCGGCGAGCGCGACCAGCACGGACACCGTGCCGGAGAGGAAGGCGCCCAGGTAGGGGAGGTAGCCGCCGATGAAGACCAGCGCGCCGAGGCCGAGCGCACCGGGCACCCTCAGCACCAGCAGGCCGACGGTGATGCAGGCGGCGTCGATCAGCGCGATGAGTGTCGTGCCGCGCATGAAGCCCTCCACGGCCGCGAAGGCCCGCCGGGCCATGGCCTCCGCCGTGTCGCCGGTCCCGCGCGGGGCGAGGGTGCGCAGGACGGCGGCGGCCCGGTGCGCGTCGCGCAGGAAGAAGAACACGAGCAGCAGGGCCAGTACGGCCATGGCGAGCCACTCGCCGACCGCGCTGACCCCGCTGATGACGTTGGAGGCGGCCGTCCCGCCGAACTTCTCCAGCAGCCGCCCGCCGTGGGAGGCGAGGTCGTCCAGCGAGGTGCCGGCCGCCCCGAGGGGCCTGGCGAGCGAGTGCGCGGCCTTCTTGAGCGAGGCGACGATCTGGTCCCCGCTGTCGATCAGCGCGGCCACCACGATGTAGACCACCCCGCCGACGACCACGACGACCGCCACACAGGTGATCCCGGCGGCGAACGACCGGTTCACCCCCACCCCCACCAGCCGCCGGAAGAG
The DNA here is from genome assembly GCF_052663305.1 of Streptomyces cyslabdanicus. NCBI lineage: Bacteria > Bacillati > Actinomycetota > Actinomycetes > Kitasatosporales > Streptomycetaceae > Streptomyces > Streptomyces cyslabdanicus. Next base: position 9,863 of record NZ_JBQRUW010000024.1, on the reverse strand, counting down.
CGGCCGCAGCAGGGCCGTGCCCAGCAGCGCCAGCAGCACCGGGATCACCGCGGTCCGGAACACCACGCACAGCTCGATCCCGATCCACACCACCCCGGACACCAGCAGGAGGGCGGCGCACCAGGCGGCGAGACGCCGGACGGGCTCGGGCAGCAGCGGGGCGGGGGCCTGCACACCTCCAGACGATCACACGCCGGACGGGCTGTCCCGCACGGACGCCCCACACGGGTGACACGGCGTCAGCTGCCGGGGCTCCGCCCGCCGGTGACGCGCCCCGCGCCGGGCACCGGGGCCCGGCAGGAACGCGAAAGGCCCCGTCCGTGAAGGACGGGGCCTTTCGCGCCCAACGACCGGGAAGGGTCTACAGCCCGCCCTCACTCATCCCGTGGACCGCCGGGACGGTGCCGAGGCGGCCCTTCTTGAAGTCCTCGAAGGCCTGCACGAGCTCGTCCCGGGTGTTCATGACGAACGGGCCGTAGTGGGCCATCGGCTCGCGGATCGGCTGCCCGCCGAGGAGCACGACCTCCAGGTCGGGCGTGTGCGCGTCCTGCTTCTCGTCCGCGCGGACGGTCAGCGAGGAGCCGGCGCCGAAGACCGCGGTCTGGCCGAGGTGGATCGGCCGGCGCTCGGCACCCACGGAGCCGCGCCCGGCCAGCACGTACGCCAGGCCGTTGAAGTCCTCCCGCCAGGGCAGGGTGACCTCCGCGCCCGGGGCCACCGTCGCGTGGATCATCGTGATCGGCGTGTGCGTGATGCCGGGGCCGGCGTGGCCGTCCAGCTCACCGGCGATGACCCGCAGCAGCGCGCCGCCGTCGGGGGAGGTGAGCAGCTGGACGCTGCCGCCGCGGATGTCCTGGTAGCGCGGCGCCATCATCTTGTCCTTGGCCGGCAGGTTCACCCACAGCTGGAGGCCGTGGAAGAGACCGCCGGACACCACCAGCGACTCCGGCGGGGCCTCGATGTGCAGCAGGCCGCTGCCCGCCGTCATCCACTGGGTGTCGCCGTTGGTGATGGTGCCGCCACCGCCGTTGGAGTCCTGGTGGTCGAAGACGCCGTCGATGACGTACGTGACGGTCTCGAAGCCGCGGTGCGGGTGCCAGGGAGTGCCCTTGGGCTCGCCCGGCGCGTACTCCACCTCACCCATCTGGTCCATCATGATGAACGGGTCGAGGTGGCGGTAGTTGATTCCGGCGAACGCGCGGCGCACCGGGAAGCCCTCGCCCTCGAAGCCGCTCGGGGCGGTCGTGACGGTGAGCACGGGACGTGCCACGGCATCGGCGGGTGCGGCCACACGAGGCAGCGTCAGCGGGTTCTCGACGGTCACTGCAGGCATGTCGGTTCCTCCTTGTGCGACCACTTTAGTTGATTGTTGAACTTTCTGCCAGCCTCAACAGAAGAAGCCCGGAGGGAATTCCCTCCGGGCTCCGTACACACTTCCAGCCGCCTGCTAGCCGTACATCCGGCGCATGGCGAAGTCGACCATCTGCTCGACCGCCTTGGCGTCGAACACCATCCGGTGCTCGCCCTCCATGTCGAGCACGAAGCCGTAGCCGGTCGGCAGCAGGTCGATCACCTCGGCACCGGTGATCACGAAGTACTTGGACTCCTTGCCCGCATACCGGCGCAGCTCCTTCAGCGAGGTGAACATCGGGATCACCGGCTGCTGGGTGTTGTGCAGCGCCAGGAACCCGGGGTTGTCGCCGCGCGGGCAGTACACCTTGGAGGTCGCGAAGACCTGCTGGAAGTCCTCGGCGGCCAACTGCCCCGTGGTGAAGGCGCGCACCGCGTCCGCGAGCGAGGGCGGCGAGGGCTCGGGGTAGGCCGGAGCCTGCTGACCGTACCCGCCGACACCGCCGGGCATCTGCTGCTGCGGAGGGACGTACCCCTGCTGTGCCGCCCCACTGTCCATCGGCTGGCCGTATCCGTACATGAGCCACAGCGTACTGACCCGCACGAGGGCTCGGTCACACATGGCGGGATCGGGGTTGCTTCTTATTACCGACGGGTAGCATCATCGGAGCTACTAGTTGGTACGTGAACCAGATGCGAGGAGTCAGTGCCTCGCCGAGTCCTCGACGGGAGCCGTGGCCATGGGGCACTACAAGTCGAACCTCCGCGACATCGAGTTCAACCTCTTCGAAGTGCTCGGGCGCGACAAGCTGTACGGCACCGGTCCGTTCGAGGAGATGGACGCCGACACCGCCAGGAGCGTCCTGGCGGAGCTGACCCGCCTGGCGGAGAACGAGCTGGCGGAGTCCTTCGTGGACGCCGACCGCAACCCGCCGGTGTTCGACCCCGAGACGAACACCGCGCCGGTGCCGGCGAGCTTCAAGAAGAGCTACCGGGCCTTCATGGACTCCGAGTACTGGCGCCTGGGCCTGCCCGAGCAGATCGGCGGCACCACCGCTCCGCCGTCCCTGATCTGGGCCTACGCGGAGCTGGTCCTCGGCGCCAACCCGGCACTGTGGATGTACTCCTCCGGCCCGGCCTTCGCCCGCATCCTCTTCGAGGAGGGCACCGAGGAGCAGCAGCGGATCGCGAAGATCGCGGTCGAGAAGACCTGGGGCTCCACCATGGTGCTCACCGAGCCCGACGCCGGCTCCGACGTCGGCGCCGGCCGCACCAGGGCGGTCCAGCAGGAGGACGGCTCCTGGCACATCGAGGGCGTGAAGCGCTTCATCACCTCCGGTGAGCACGACATGGAGGAGAACATCCTCCACTACGTCCTCGCCCGCCCCGAGGGCGCGGGCCCCGGCACCAAGGGCCTGTCCCTCTTCCTCGTCCCGAAGTACCTCTTCGACTTCGAGACCGGCGAGCTCGGCGAGCGCAACGGCGTCTACGCCACCAACGTCGAGCACAAGATGGGCCTGAAGGCCTCCAACACCTGCGAGATGACCTTCGGCGACCGCCACCCCGCCAAGGGCTGGCTGATCGGCGACCGGCACGACGGCATCCGCCAGATGTTCCGCATCATCGAGTTCGCCCGCATGATGGTCGGCACGAAGGCGATCTCCACGCTGTCCACCGGCTACCTGAACGCGCTGGAGTACGCCAAGGAGCGCGTCCAGGGCCCCGACCTGGCGAACTTCATGGACAAGTCCGCGCCCAAGGTCACCATCACGCACCACCCCGACGTGCGCCGCTCGCTGATGACGCAGAAGGCGTACGCGGAGGGCATGCGCGCCCTCGTCCTGCACACCGCCGCGGTCCAGGACACGATCGCGGTCAAGGAGGCCGAGGGCGAGGACGCCTCGGCCGAGCACGCGCTCAACGACCTGCTCCTGCCCATCGTCAAGGGCTACGGCTCGGAGAAGGGGTACGAGCAGCTCGCCCAGTCGCTCCAGACCTTCGGCGGCTCCGGCTTCCTCCAGGAGTACCCGATCGAGCAGTACATCCGGGACGCCAAGATCGACACCCTGTACGAGGGCACCACGGCCATCCAGGGCCAGGACTTCTTCTTCCGGAAGATCGTCCGCAACCAGGGCGCCGCGCTGAACTCGATCGCCGAGGACATCAAGGAGTTCCTGGCCCTCGGCACCGGCGGGGAGGAGCTGGCCGGCGCCCGCGAGCACCTCGCCAGGGCCGCCGCCGAGCTGGAGGCCCTCGTCGGCCACATGCTGACCGACCTCGCGGCCACCGAGAAGGACGTCAAGAGCATCTACAAGGTGGGCCTGAACACCACCCGTCTGCTGCTCGCCTCCGGTGACGTGATCGTCGGCCACCTGCTGCTCAAGGGCGCCGCGATCGCCGCCGAGAAGCTGGAGACGGCCTCCGTCAAGGCTGTGTCCTCCAAAGACGTGGCGTTCTACCAGGGCAAGATCGCGGCGGCGAAGTTCTTCGCGGCCAACGTCCTGCCGGGCGTCACCCTGGCCCGCAAGGTCGCCCAGAACGTGGACCTGGACCTGATGGAGCTGGACGAGGCCGCCTTCTAGGACGGGCACCGGCCCTGCCGCCCGTCCTCACCCCCCACACACGAGGGTCCGCTCCCGGCGCCGGGAGCGGACCCTCGTGACGTCGTTAAGGTGAACCCATGAGTACAAGCCAGCGCTTCGACCGCGGCCACACCGACGACCTGATGTCCTTCCTGGCGGCGAGCCCGTCGCCGTACCACGCCGTGGCGAACACGGCCGAGCGGCTGGAGAAGGCCGGCTTCCGCCAGGTCTGCGAGACGGACGCGTGGGACGGCACGACGGGCGGAAAGTACGTGCTGCGCGGCGGGGCGATCGTGGCCTGGTACGTCCCCGAGGGTGCCGCACCGCACACCCCCTTCCGTATCGTCGGCGCGCACACCGACTCCCCCAACCTGCGGGTCAAGCCGCTGCCCGACACCGGGGCGCACGGCTGGCGCCAGGTCGCCGTGGAGATCTACGGCGGCCCGCTGATGAACTCCTGGCTCGACCGCGACCTGGGCCTGGCCGGCCGGCTCACGCTGCGCGACGGCTCCACCCGCCTGGTCAACGTCGACCGCCCGCTGCTGCGCGTCCCCCAGCTGGCGATCCACCTGGACCGCCAGGTCTCGGCGGAGGGACTCAAGCTGGACAAGCAGCGGCACCTGCAACCGGTGTGGGGCCTGGGCGACGACGTCCGCGACGGCGACCTGATCGCCTTCCTCGAGGCGGAGGCGGGGCTCACTGCGGGCGAGGTGACCGGCTGGGACCTGATGACCCACTCCGTGGAGCCCCCCGCCTACCTGGGCCGGGACCGGGAGCTGATGGCCGGCCCCCGCATGGACAACCTGCTGTCGGTGCACGCCGCCGCCGCGGCGCTGACGGCCGTCACGGCGGGGACGCCGGAACTGCCGTACATCCCGGTGCTGGCCGCCTTCGACCACGAGGAGAACGGCTCCCAGTCGGACACCGGCGCGGACGGCCCGCTGCTCGGAGGCGTGCTGGAGCGTTCGGTGTTCGCACGCGGAGGGTCCTACGAGGACCGGGCGCGCGCCTTCGCCGGCACGGTCTGCCTGTCCTCCGACACCGGCCACGCCGTCCACCCCAACTACGCCGAGCGGCACGACCCGACCCACCACCCGCGCGCGGGCGGGGGTCCGATCCTCAAGGTCAACGTCAACAACCGCTACGCGACGGACGGTTCGGGACGCGCGGTGTGGGTGGCGGCCTGCGAGAAGGCCGGTGTCCCCTTCCAGTCCTTCGTCTCCAACAACTCCATGCCGTGCGGCACGACCATCGGCCCGATCACCGCGGCCCGGCACGGCATCCGGACCGTCGACATCGGCGTGGCCATCCTGTCGATGCACAGCGCCCGCGAACTGTGCGCCGCCGACGACCCGTTCCTGCTGGCGAACGCGCTGGTGGCGTTCCTGGAGGGCTGAGCGCCCCCGCCCCCGCGCCGCCGGGGCCTGTCCGGCGAACCGATCCGCCGGACAGGCCCTGGGTCTACTGGCCTACTGGCCCGCCGCGGTCTCGTCCATCCCGGCCAGGACGAGCGGCAGCCGGTCCGTCGCGCCCTCGGTGAGCCGGACCGGAACACCCCAGTCCTGCTGGTGCACATGGCAGGCGGGGTACTCGTTCGCGGGGTCGTCGTCGCACGAGGCCGCCATCGCGGAGACGTGCAGGACACCCTCCGGGACGGCGGGATCCAGCTCCAGTTCGCGGCACAGGTCGGTGTCCGCGCCCTCGCCCTTCAACAGCAGCTCGGGCGGGGTCGAGGACACCAGCAGCCGGGTCGACGGCCCGTAGCGGGTGTCGAGCTTCTGCCCGGCCGGGGCCTGGAAGATCACGTCCAGGCGGAGGCGGCCGGGGGCGACCTCCGTCGCCGCGCGCCGGGTGCGGTGGGCGACCGCCTCCACCCGTACCGCCTCCTCCGGCAGCCGCAGCCGGGTCAGCCGGTGCCGGGCCGACTCCACCACCACGATGTCGTCCCCCACGAGCACCGCGTCGCTGGGCTCGCGCAGGTCGGTGGCGAGCGTGGTGACCTCGCCGGTCGCCGGGTCGTAGCGGCGCAGGGCGTGGTTGTAGGTGTCGCTGACGGCGACCGAGCCGTCCGGCAGGGCGGTCACGCCCAACGGGTGCTGGAGCAGCGCCTGTCCGGCGGCTCCGTCCCGGTGCCCGAAGTCGAACAGCCCGGTGCCGACCGCCGTGTGGACGGCTCCGTCGAGATCCACCCAGCGCAGGGCGGACGTCTCGGAGTCGGCGAGCCACAGCCGGTCGGGCGTGGCCGCGAGCCCGGAGGGCTGCGCGAACCAGGCCTGTGCGCCGGGCCCGTCGACGAGCCCCTCGTTCGTGGTGCCGGCGGTGACGGCGACGGTCCGGTCCTGCGGGTCGTAGACCCACAGCTGGTGCACGCCCGCCATGGCGATCCACACCTTGCCGTTCCACCACGCCACGTCCCAGGGCGAGGACAGGTTCACGTCCCGGGCGGGACCGGACGTGGCCTCGCCCTGCATCCACTGGTGTCCGGTGCCGGCCAGCGTCGTGGTCTCGCCCGTCTCCGGGTCGAAGCGCCGCAGGGCGTGGTTGACCGTGTCGGCGACCACGACGGCGCCGTCCGGCAGGAGGGCGAGTCCCTGCGGCTCCTGGAACCGGGCCAGGTCCGGGTCGCCGTCGGCCATCCCCCGGCCGCCCTGGCCGATCCGCCGCACCACGGTCTCGCCGTCCTCCGCCAGCTCCACCAGCTGGTGCCGGGTGGTGTCGCTGACCAGGAAGTTCCCGGACGGCAGCAGCACCGCCTTGCCCGGGAAGCGCAGCGTGGTCGACTCCGGCTCCGGCGGCACGTACGGCCCGTCCCCGCGCCGCAACGTGCCCTTCGCCTCGTGCTCGGCCTCCAGCTCCTCCACCAGCCGCTCGATGGCGTGCGCGTGTCCCTCGCCGGCGTGCTGCGCGACGACGTAGCCCTCCGGGTCGATGACCACGAGCGTCGGCCAGGCCCGTACCGCGTACTGCTTCCAGGTGGCGAGCTCCGGGTCGTCGAGCACCGGGTGCTCCACCCCGTACCGCTCCACCGCGTCGACCACCGCCTGGTGCTCCGCCTCGTGAACGAACTTCGGCGAGTGCACCCCGACGACCACGACGGTGTCGCGGTGCTTCTCCTCCAGCTCCCTGAGCTCGTCCAGGACGTGCAGGCAGTTCACGCAGCAGAAGGTCCAGAAATCCACCACGACGCATTTGCCGCGCAGGTCGGCGAGGGTGAGGTTCTTCCCGCCCGTGTTGAGCCAGCCGCCCTTGCCGATCAGCTCAGGGGCGCGTACGCGGGCGCGTCGGGGTGCCGTGTCGTTCATGGGACCAAGGGTGCCACCCGTGCGGGGCGGCCCGTCCGGCGCGGTGCCGTACGGGGCCCGTCGGACCACCGGCCGCGTCGCCGGGGCGGAGGCGGGGAAGCGGTGAGGACATGAGATTCCTCGTACGCGACCGGATTTTCGGCATCGGTGACGACTACTGGATCGAGGACGAGCACGGCCGCAAGGCCTTCCTCGTCGACGGCAAGGCGATGCGGCTGCGGGACACCTTCGAGCTGAAGGACGCCCACGGCCGGGTCCTGATCAACATCCACCAGAAGATGTTCGCGCTGCGGGACACGATGGTGATCGAGCGGGACGGGGAGGGGCTGGCGAAGATCAGGCGCAAGCGGCTGTCGCTGCTGCGCCACCACTACCGGGTGTCCCTGGTCGACGGGACCGAGCTCGACGTCAGCGGCAGGATCCTCGACCGGGAGTTCGCCGTCGAGTACGACGGCGAACTGCTCGCGGTGATCTCCCGGCGTTGGCTGAGCGTCGTGGAGACCTACGGCGTCGACGTCGTGCGCGAGGACGCCGACCCCGCGCTGGTGATCGCGGTGGCGGTGTGCGTGATCCACCTGGCGGAGAAGGAACGCGAGGAGCGGTAGGGGGAGAGGAGCCTCAAGACCCTAGGAGACGTCCTGACGGTGCGGCGGCTCCAGGCCGAGGACCCGGTCCTTCAGGGCCGGGAACTGGTCCCGGGTGGCCGGCACCCTCGCCGGGTCGAAGTCGACCGTGAGGACCTCCTCACCGGGGCCGGCCTCGGCCAGCACCTCGCCCCAGGGGTCCACCACGATCGAGTGACCCGCCTGCGGAACTCCGGCGTGCGTCCCGGCCGTTCCACAGGCGAGCACGAACGCCTGGTCCTCCACCGCCCGCGCCCGGGCCAGCAGCGTCCAGTGCGCACGCCGGCGCTCGGGCCAGCCCGCCGGGACCACCAGGGTCTGCGCCCCGGCGTCGACGAGCCCGCGGAAGAGTTCGGGGAAGCGGAGGTCGTAACAGGTCGCGAGGCCGAGGGTGGTGTCCGGCAGAGGGACCGTCACCAGTTCCCGCCCCGCGCTCATCAGCACGGCCTCGCCCTTGTCGAAGCCGAAGCGGTGGATCTTGCGGTAGACGGCGGCCAGATCGCCGGAGGGGGAGAAGACCAGGGAGGTGTTGTACAGGGAGCCCGTACCCGTACTGGTGCCCGGACCCGTGGCCGGGCCGCCGTCGGACGCGGCGCGTTCGGGGATCGAGCCGGCGTGCAGCCACACGCCCGCGTCGCTCGCCGCCTCGGCCATCGCCTCGTAGGTGGGACCCTCCAGCGGTTCGGCCCCGCGTTCGAACTCCGCGAAGGCGAAGGCTCCGGTGGTCCACAGCTCCGGCAGCACCACGAGATCGGCCCCGGCCTGCTCGCGCACCAGCGCGGCCGCTCGCCGACGCCGCGAATCGGCACATTCGCCGTCGTCCACGGCAATCTGGATCAACGAGGCGCGCACACTACCACCGTCCTGGCACTCGAGTCGTCCGGACAGGCCTACGATCGTCACACGAAAGCACTGCCGGGCTGCCGCACAGCAGCGTAACTTGGGGGTACCCCCTGCTCGTAGCGGAGCGAGAAGCCGGGGGAGTTCCAAGACACCCGCCGACCGCAGCCACCTCCCACTGGCAATGCCATCACAACCTGCCCGTGTACCGACCGCCGAGGGGTCCCGTTCCGTGAGTCTGCATCCCACCCTCCAGCCCTACGCCGATGCCTGGACCCACTCCGTCGAGGCGATATCGGAGCTGATGCAGCCCCTGGTGGAGGCCGATTGGAACCGGCGCACCCCGTGCCCGGGCTGGTCGGTCCGCGACGTCGTCTCGCACATCATCGGCATGGACTGCGAGTTGCTGGGAGACCCGCGACCCATCCACGCCCTCCCGCGCGACCTGTTCCACGTCACCAACGAGCACCAGCGCTACATGGAGATGCAGGTCGACGTCCGCCGCCACCACACGTCGCCGGAGATGACCTCCGAGCTGGAGTACACGATCATCCGCCGCAACCGCCAGCTGCGGAACGAGTCCCGCGACCCCGACACCAAGGTGCGCGGCCCGCTCAGCGCGGAGATCACCCTCGAAGAGGCCATGCGCTACCGCGCCTTCGACATCTGGGTGCACGAGCAGGACCTGCGCGCGGCCCTCGGCCGCCCCGGCAACATCGACTCGCCCGGCGCCCACGTCGCCCGGGACTACCTGCTGGCCGCCCTCCCCGACGTGGTCGCGGTCAAGGCGGACGCCCCGCGCAGCTCGGCGGTCGTCTTCGACGTGCACGGCCCGCTGGAGTTCCTGCGGACGATCCGCGTCGACATCCAGGGCCGCGGCACCCTGGAGACGGCCCCGGCCCTCGGCCCGGCGGCGACCCTCGCGCTCGACTGGGAGACCTACGTCCTCCTGGCCTGCGGCCGGGTCACCCCGGAAGCGGTCGCCGACCAGGTGAAGACGGAGGGCGACCTGGACCTGGCGGCGGCGATCCTGCGGAACTTCGTGGTGACGGCCTAGGCCCTGTCGTCAAACTCCCGTCTGCCCCGCGACGCCATGCACGCACTCTCGCCGCACCGGGCCCTGACCCAAGTACATCCAGTACGAGGGCCAGGGCCCGGCACGCCGA